>NZ_JAVAJK010000032.1:0-52387 GCF_052112325.1 Pseudomonas sp. Yb2C2
GCGGCAGCTATCTCCAGGCAGGCGGCGCGGGCGGCGTCGGGGTCGGCGCCATCTGGAACAAAGGCTCGATCCTGATTACCGCCGCCAACTTCGCGGCACTGGCCGGCAACATTGGCGGCAGTGGCGTGGGGGGGACGAGTGCGGGCTCCGTGGGTGTTTCGCCGTCTTCGGTGGCCAACGTCTACGGTGACGGCGGCACCATCAACACCAACTATGTGCCGGACGAGACGCCACCCACCGCGACCGTCGTGGTCGCCAATACCAACCTGAACTCCGGCGGCACATCGCTGGTGACCATCACCTTCTCCGAAGCCGTGACCGGCCTTACCGCGGCGGACCTGACCGTGCAGAACGGCAGCGTCGGGACCTTGACCAGTGGCGACGGCGGGATCACCTGGACGGGGACGTTGACCGCAGCCGGTAACATCGCTGACACCACCAATATCATCACCCTGAACAACACCGGCGTGGCCGACTTGGCTGGCAATGCCGGCGTGGGCACCACTGACTCGAACAACTACATCGTCAACGATACCGTGGCACCCACGGCGTCCATCGTGGTCACCGACACCGCCCTCAGGATCGGCGAAACGAGCGTAGTGACCATCACCTTCAGCGAAGCAGTCAGCGGTTTCACCACCGCCGACCTGACCGTTGCCAACGGCTCAATCAGCGGCCTGAGCAGCAGCGACGGCGGCATCACCTGGACGGCCACGCTGACGCCGGACGCGGCTATCACCGATGCCACCAATCTCATTGTCCTGGATAAAGCCGGCGTGGCGGACCTCAGTGGCAATGTCGGTGTGGGTTCTATCAATTCCAATAACTATGCCGTCGACACGCAACGCCCGACCGCCACCATCGTGGTGGCTGACACTGCGCTGAGCGTCGGCGAAACCTCGCTGGTGACCATCACCTTCGGCGAAGCGGTGACAGGCTTTACCAGCGCCGACCTGACGGTCGCCAACGGTACGGTCACCGGCCTGAGCAGCGGCGACGGCGGTATCACCTGGACCGGCACGCTCACGCCGAGCGCCAGTACCAGCGATACCAGCAACCTCATCACCCTGGATAACACCGGCGTGAGTGACGCGGCGGGCAACGCTGGCAGCGGCACCACCGACTCCAACAATTACGCCGTCGATACCCAGCGCCCGACTGCCACCATCGTGGTGGCCGATACCGCGCTGACAATCGGCGAAACGTCCTTGGTCACGATCACCTTCAGCGAGGCCGTGACCAGTTTCACCCTGGCGGACCTGACCGTTGCCAATGGCTCCCTGAGCGGGTTGAGCAGCAGCGACGGCGGTATCACCTGGACCGCGACGCTCACGCCGAGTGCCAGCATCAGCGATGCCACCAACCTGATCGTCCTGGCCAATACCGGTGTGGCCGACGCGGCCGGTAATGCTGGCAGTGGTACCACCAACTCCAACAACTACGCTGTCGATACCCAACGCCCGACTGCCACCATCGTGGTGGCCGACAACGCGCTGAGCGTCGGCGAAACCTCGCTGGTGACCATCACCTTCAGCGAAGCGGTGACAGGCTTTACCAGCGCCGACCTGACGGTCACCAACGGTACGGTCACCGGCCTGAGCAGCGGCGACGGTGGCGTCACCTGGACCGGCACGCTCACACCGAGCGCCAGTACCAGCGATACCAGCAACCTCATCACCCTGGATAACACCGGCGTGAGTGACGCGGCGGGCAACGCCGGCAGCGGCACCACCGACTCCAACAATTACGCCATCGATACCCAGCGCCCGACTGCCACCATCGTGGTGGCCGACACCGCGCTGAAGGTCGGCGAAACGTCCGTGGTCACTATTACCTTCAGTGAGGCGGTGACCGGTTTCACCCTGGCCGACCTGACCGTCGCCAACGGCTTGATTTCGGGCCTGAGCACCAGCGACAACATCACCTACACCGCGACCTTCACCCCAAGCGCCGGCACCAGCGATGCCACCAACCTGATCACCCTCAATAACACCGGCGTCGTGGATGGGGCGGGCAACGTCGGCAGTGGCACCACCGACTCCAACAATTACGCCGTCGATACCCAGCGTCCGACCGCCACCATCGTGGTGGCTGACACTGCGCTGAGCGTCGGCGAAACCTCGCTGGTGACCATTACGTTCTCCGAGGCGGTCAGCGGTTTTGACAATTCGGACCTGAGCGTCGCCAATGGCACGTTGAGCGCGGTCAGCAGCAGCGATGGCGGCATCACCTGGACGGCCACGTTCACACCTAGCCTTGGGGTCACCGACGCGTCCAACCTGATTGTCCTGAACAACACCGGGGTCAACGATGGGGCGGGTAACACCGGCACGGGCACGACCAGTTCCAACAACTACGCCATCGACACCAACGTGCCGACGGCGACCATCGTGATTGCCGATTCGTCCCTGAGCATCGGCGAAACCACCTTGGTGACCATCACCTTCAACGACGCGGTGAGCGGTTTCGACAACAGTGACCTGACCGTCAGCAACGGCACGTTGAGCAACGTGGCGTCCACCGACGGCGGCGTCACCTGGACGGCCACGTTCACACCGAGCGTCAGTACTTCCGACACCACCAACGTGATCACCCTGGACAATACCGGCCTGATCAACGGCGCTGGCAACGCAGGCGTGGGCACCACCGATTCCAACAACTTCACGATTGACACCCAGCGCCCAACCGCAACTATCTCCGTGGCTGACAACAACCTGGGCATCGGGCAGACCACCACGGTGACCATCGGCTTCAGTGAAGCGGTCAGCGGTTTCGATCTGTCAGACCTGAGCGTGGCCAACGCTGTCTTGTCCAACCTGGCCAGCAGCGATGGCGGTAAAACCTGGACCGCCACCTTGACGCCGACGGCGGCCATCAGCGATGCCACCAACCTGATCGTACTGGATACCAGCCTGGTGAATGATGCAGCGGGTAACGTCGGCAGCGGCATCGTAATTTCCAACAACTTTGCGATTGATGGAGAGCGGCCGACCGCGACCATCAGCATAGCCAACCCCAGTCTGACAGTCGGGCAGACCACCACGGTGACCTTCACCTTCAGCGAGAAGGTCAGCGGCTTCGAGCTTGATGATCTCAGTGTAGCCAACGGCACCTTGTCCAACCTGGCCACCAACGACGGCGGCAAGACCTGGACTGCGACCCTGACACCCACGGCGAATATCAACGATCCGAGCAACTTCATCACGTTGGATTCCAGCCTGGTGGTAGACCTGGCAGGCAACGCTGGCAGCGGTTTTGCCAACTCCAACAATTTTGCGATCAACACCATTGCGCTGACGGGCGACCCCCTCTTCCGTGTCACCGTTCCGGTTGCGCCCCAGGATGCGCCGAACCAGCCGTTGCAGCCGATCATCTTCGGCCGTCCGGGTGGCGATCTGGGTTCGCCCCTCGGTTTCCCGCCACTGTTCGAGCAACGTGAGATGGGTGGCGGCTTGCCGCCCATCGGCAGCATTTTCATCAACAACGGCGCGTCGTCGCCCAGCTTTATCGCCCAGGTGTTCAGCACCGATGGCAGCGGGGACGGCGGGGTGTTTGGCTCAAGCACGTTGTCGGGCCTGTTCAACCGCGACACCGGTGGCAGCGACTCAGGCTTCAAAGCGTTCGACAGCCAGTCGATCAAGGGCGGCGGCGATGCGGCCCAAGGCCTGCGCGGCGTCTTTGGCGCACCGACCCTTGGCCAACAACTGCAACAGATCAACGAGAGGGAGCATCGCCAGGTGATCGATCTGGCACACGCACTGCAACAAGTCGGCATCAGCGAAATGCAGGCTTGAACCTACTTAATTTCGGCGCAGGAACAGGGGCAGTACAAGGATGAATACACGTCATAAGTTGTTCGGCGCCAGCATGCTGGTGCTGGCGATCAGCGGTTGCGCGGTCACCAGTGAGCCGATTGAACGCAGTGTCAGCGAGCAACGTGCCCGCAATGATCTGCACGGTATGTACACGGGGCAGGAACCCCTCAGCGGCCCGCTTACCTTGCACCAGGCCATGGCCCGCGCGGTGAAATACAACCTCGAAGGCCGTTTGAAAGTAATGGAAGAAGCCTTGGCCAAGCGACAGTCGGACCTGTCCAGCTTTGACATGTTGCCGCGCATGGCGCTGTCCGCCGGCTACGCCGGGCGCAACAACACCAACGCCTCCAGCAGCCAGAGCGTGCTCACCGGCACCCAGTCCCTGGAACCGTCGACCTCCCAGGACCGCGACCGCCGTGTGGCGGACTTGACCATGGTGTGGAACGTCCTCGACTTCGGCGTCAGCTATATCAGTGCCAAACAGCAAGGCGACCAGCGCCTGATCATCCAGGAGCGTCGACGCAAGGTCATCAACACCATCGTCCAGGACGTGCGCTCGGCCTATTGGCGAGCGGTGGCGGCCGAGCGTCTGCTGACACAGATCGACAGCCTGATGGTACGGGTCGACCAGGCCCAGACCGACAGCCAGAACATGAGCGAACAGCGCATCGGCGACCCGGTCCAGGCCCTTGGGTACCAGCGTTCGCTGATCGAAGCCACGCGCCAGTTGCAGGAACAGCGCCGCGCCCTGTCCCTGGCCAAGACCGAACTGGCGACCTTGATCAACCTGCCCATGGGCACCGACCTGAAACTGGCCACGCCGGACGATTACGTGGTGCCCCAACTCAAGGTCAACCTGGCGAGTCTGGAACAGGAAGCCCTGGCCAATCGTCCCGAACTGCGTGAGCAGGACTACCAGACCCGTATCAGCGCCGCCGAAACCCGCAAAGCCATGCTGCGCCTGCTGCCGGGCCTGGAGTTCTCCGCCGGCGGCCACTACGACAGCAACTCGTTCCTGGTGGACAACCGCTGGGCTGACTACGGCGCCAAGATCACCTGGAACCTGTTCAACGTGATCTCCGCCCCGGCCGCCATCGACGTCGCCAAGGCCGGTGAAGAAGTCGCCACCGCCCGGCGCCAGGCCATGTCCATCGCGGTATTGGCGCAGGTGTATGTGGCCAATGCCAACTTCCAGGATGCCGTGCGCCAGTTCAAGACCAACGAACAACTGGCCAATATCGACGGGCAAATCCTCACCCAACTGCGCAATCGTCACGAGGCGGCGGGCCTGGGCGAACTCGACCTGATCCAGGGCGAGCTCAACACCCTGCAAGCCGACCTGCGCCGCGACCTGGCCTACGCTGACCTGCGCAACGCCTACGGCCAGATCTTCGCCAGCGCCGGGCTCGACCCGCTGCCGGAGCAACTGGACTCCGACCGCGTGCAAAGCATCGCCACTGCCCTGGCCAGCCGTGAATCGGCCTGGGCTGCCGGCAACATCACCGCACCGGTGCCGCGTGCCGTCGCCCAATAACCTGGTGGCGCCGACGGCGAGCATCACCCGCCGTCAACGCGAGGCGCGCAACGGCCATCGCGGTGTGGCGATCCTGCTCACCGGCTTGCCCGCCTCGGGCAAGTCGACCCTGGCCCAGGGCCTCCAGGCCGCGTTCTTCGAACACGGCCGCCAGAGCATCGTGCTCGACGGCGATGCCTTGCGCGTCGGGCTCAACAAAGACCTGGGCTTTGCCGACAGCGACCGCCTGGAAAACATCCGCCGCGCCAGCGAACTGGCGGCGCTGCTGGTGGACCACGGGCAGATCGTGATCCTGGCGATGATTGCGCCCCTGGTGCAGTTGCGCGAGGTCTTCGCCGAGCGCCTGGGGGCCGACTATCGGGAAGTGTGGTGCAGTGCCTCGCTGGCGGTTTGTGAGCGGCGCGACCCCAAAGGTCATTACGCCCGCGCACGCAGGGGCGAGCTACCGGGGTTTACCGGCATTGGTTCGCCCTACGAGCCACCGCCCCACGCTGCGCTGGTACTGGATACCGGCGTGCTGTCGGCACCGCAGAGCGTCGAGCGGTTGTTGGCCTGGCTGGCGCCTGAACTAGACTCTGGGGAATCATCTTCTTAGGAGTCCGCCATGGAGTCGCCTGTGCACAGCTTGCCGTCACTGTTCAAACAGCTTGGGCTGCCGGATGACCCGGTCAGTATTGATCAGTTTGTGACCACCCATTCGCCACTCAAGCCGGATCTCAAATTGGCAGATGCGTTTTTCTGGACCGACAGCCAGAAAGCGTTTTTGCGCGAGGAAATCTTGGACGATGCCGATTGGGCGGAAGTGGTGGATGAGTTGAATCTAATGTTGCGGGGTGGGCGAGGGGTGTAAAAAAATCTTTTGGAAATTGTGTTTTTGTAAAAAAAAAGGTGAGCAGTAAAAAAATCTAGGCGCCGCGTTCATTCAGGAAGCACGCGTTATCGTTGACGTTTTTCGCGAGCAAGCTCGCTCCTACAGGAGGCGATGTAGGCTTAACTGACTGGCATCAGGGCAAGCCCCCTCCCACATTCGTCCTGCGGTGTGGCCACTGAATCGTTCCACCCATCCGCTAAATTGTTTCAAAACTTGACGCAATCCGATCCTTCCACCATATTGATAGTTAGCAAACTAACTGTATGCGAACTATCCAGTGCCTCAATCCCTCGAACACCTCCAGATGAACCTCAGCAGCAGCATGGTGGTGGGCGCCCGTAACTGGCGCAAAATCTGCCAGAGCACGCTGGTGAGCTATGGCATCTCCGAAGCCTGCGCTGTGCCGTTGTTGATGATCGGTCGCCTGGGCGACGGAGTGCATCAGGTCAAAGTAGCCCAGGCCTCCGGGATGGAAAGTCCTTCGCTGGTGCGCCTGCTCGACCGGCTGTGCCATGACGGCTATGTGTGCCGTAGCGAAGACATCCACGACCGCCGCGCCAAGGCCCTGAGCCTCACCGAGCGCGGTCGCGAGTTGGTGCAGGCGGTGGAGGTGCAACTGGTGCGCCTGCGCCGCGAAGTGCTGGCGGACATTGCGACCGCCGACATGGAAGCGGCACTGCGTGTACTGCGGGCCTTTGAGGCGGCGACGCTTTGAACGGATTTTTTACCGGTTTTCCGCCCGCCCGTGACTGGTTCTATGGGGTTCGTACCTTCGCCGCGTCGATGATCGCGTTGTACATCGCCATGCTGATGCAAATGCCGCGTCCGTATTGGGCGATGGCCACGGTGTATATCGTCTCCAGTCCGTTTGTCGGCCCTACCAGTTCCAAGGCCCTGTACCGCGCCATCGGCACCTTGATGGGGGCGGCGGCGGCGGTGTTTTTTGTGCCGATGTTCGTGCAGTCGCCGTACATCCTGGTGGTGGTGATCGCACTGTGGACGGGCACCTTGCTGTTCCTCTCCATGCACCTGCGCACTGCCAACAACTATGCCTTGATGCTGGCCGGCTACACCTTGCCGCTGATCGCCCTGCCGGTGGTGGATAACCCGCTGGCGGTGTGGGATGTGGCCGAGGCGCGGACCGAGGAAATCTTCCTCGGCATTGCGGTCGCGGCGGTGGTGGGCGCGATGTTTTGGCCGCGGCGGCTGATGCCGGTGTTCGATGGCGCGGTGGCCAAGTGGTTCAGCGACGCCCAGGTCTACAGCCAGCGCTTTCTTTCCCGCAATGTGCAGCCGGAAGAAGTCAGCGCCCTGCGCGGCGGCATGGTCGCCACCTTCAATACTCTTGAATTGATGATCGGCCAGTTGCCCCACGAAGGCGCGCGGCCGCAGACGGTGCGCAATACCAAGGAATTGCGCGGGCGCATGATCCACCTGCTGCCGTTGGTGGAGGAACTCGACGATGCGCTGTATGCCGTCGAACAGCGTGCGCCGCAGTTTCTCGAGCAGTTGACGCCGCTGCTGGAAGCCACCCGGCAGTGGCTGGAAAACACCACCGAAAGCGCACCGCTGGAACGCTGGCGCGCCCTGCGTGAACAGGTCGACGCCCTGCAACCCCAAGGCGAAGCGCTGGACGAGCGCCACACACTGCTGTTCTCCAACGCCCTCTACCGCCTGGGCGAGTGGATCGACCTGTGGCAGGACTGCCGAAGCCTGCAAGCCGCCATCCAGTGCGAAAGCCAGGACACCTGGCGCGCCGTGTACCGTCACTGGCGCCTGGGCCGGCTCACGCCGTTCCTCGACCATGGCCTGATGCTTTATTCGGCGTTTTCCACCGTCACCGCGATCATCGTCGCGTCGGTGCTGTGGATCCTGCTGGGCTGGACCGATGGCGGCAGCGCGGTGATCCTGGCAGCCGTGGCCTGCAGTTTTTTCGCTTCTATGGACGACCCGGCGCCGCAGATCTATCGGTTCTTTTTCTGGACCGCCATGTCGGTGCTGTTCGCCAGCCTCTACTTGTTCCTGGTACTGCCCAACCTGCACGATTTCCCGATGCTGGTACTGGCGTTCGCGGTGCCGTTCATCTGCATCGGCACGCTGACCGTGCAGCCGCGTTTTTACCTGGGCATGCTGCTGACGCTGGTGAACACCTCGTCGTTCATCAGCATCCAGGGCGCCTACGACGCGGACTTCCTCAACTTCGCCAACGTCAACCTGGCCGGGCCCGTGGGCCTGTTGTTCGCCTTTGTGTGGACGTTGATCGCACGGCCCTTCGGCGCCGAACTGGCGGCCAAGCGCCTGACCCGTTTCAGCTGGCGCGACATCGTCGGCCTGACCGAGCCCGCCACCCTGAACGAACACCGCTACCTGGCCGTGCAAATGCTTGACCGCCTGATGCAGCACCTGCCACGCCTGGCGATGATCGGCCAGGACACCGGCATCGCCCTGCGCGACCTGCGCGTGGCGCTCAACCTGCTCGACCTGCTGGCCTATTCGCCGCGCATCCTCGGCGTGCCGCGGGTGCTGCTCAACCAGGTGGTGGAAGGCGTGGGCGGTTACTTCAAGGCCTGCCTCAAGGCGGGTGAACGCTTGCCCGCGCCCAGCGGTCTGCTGATGACCCTCGACCGCACGCGTCGCGCCCTCAACGGCCAGGGCCTGCAAGACGAAGACGATACCCGCCTGCACCTGCTGCACGCGCTGGCCGGCCTGCGCCTGGCGTTGTTGCCGGGAGTGGAATTCATTGGCGGCACGGAGATGGAAGCGCCGCTACCCGATGGAGCGCCTTTATGATCGGTGATCTGGATATCAGCGGGGTGTTCCTGCCCACGCTGCTGGTGCTGATGGGCATTACGTACGTGTTGTTCCTGGTGGTGCACGGGCTGTTGACCCGCGTCCACTTCTATCGCCTGGTCTGGCACCGGGCATTGTTCAATGTGGGGCTCTACGCGCTGTTGCTGGGCGCGGTGGACTCACTCAGTCGATACCTGATGACATGAAAAAACCTTTTTTGACCATCGGCCGTGTAGTCCTGACGTTGTTGATCGTGAGCTTCGCGGTCGTCGTTGTGTGGCGCATGGTCATGTACTACATGTTTGCGCCCTGGACCCGTGACGGTCACATCCGTGCCGACATCGTGCAGATCGCGCCGGACGTGTCCGGGCTGATCCAGCGCGTCGATGTGCACGACAACCAGTTGGTGACCAAGGGCCAGGTACTGTTTGCCGTCGACCAGGACCGCTTCAAGCTGGCCCTGCGCCAAGCCCAGGCCGCCGTGGCCGACCGCCAGGAAACCCTGGCCCAGGCAAGCCGCGAGTACAAGCGTAACCGTGGCCTCGGCAACCTGGTGCCCAGCGAGCAACTGGAAGAAAGCCAGTCCCGCGTTGCCCGCGCCCAATCGGCCCTGGCCGAAGCGCAAGTGACGGTGGACTCGGCCCAACTCAACCTCGACCGCTCGGTGATCCGCAGCCCGGTGGACGGCTACGTCAACGACCGTGCACCGCGTACCCAGGAGTTCGTCACCGCCGGGCGGCCGGTGCTGTCGGTGGTGGACAGCAATTCGTTCCACATCGACGGCTACTTCGAAGAGACCAAGCTCGACGGTATCCACGTCGGCATGGGCGTCGACATCCGTGTGATCGGCGACAACGCCCGCCTGCACGGGCATGTGCAGAGCATCGTCGCCGGTATCGAAGACCGTGACCGCAGCAGCGGCTCTAACCTGCTGCCCAACGTCAACCCGGCGTTCAGCTGGGTGCGCCTGGCCCAGCGGATTCCGGTGCGTATTGCCTTTGACGATGTCCCGGCGGACTTCCGCATGATCGCCGGGCGTACGGCCACGGTGTCGATCATTGGCGACAAACCCAATGACGGAGCCAAGCCATGAAGCCGCTGTGGGCAACCGCTGCGCTGGGGTTGTTGCTGTCGGCCTGCCAAGTGGTGGGGCCGGATTACAAGCTGCCGCAAACGTCTGCCGTCAACCGCGCTGACCTGCAAGGGCAACTGACGGGCAAGGGCAGCGACGTGGTGTCGGCGCCGGTGCCGGCCGACTGGTGGAAGCTGTACAAAGACCCGCGCCTGGACGAGCTGGTACGCCAGGCCATGGCCTCCAACACCGACCTGCGGGTGGCCGCAGCCAACCTGCAGCGCGCCCGTTATCAGACCCAACAGGCTGAATCCGCCGGCGGCTGGAGTGCCGGCGCCAAGGCCGAGGTGCAACGGCTGCAGGAATCCGGCGAAGCGTTTTTGCAGGCGGACAAAGTGCCGGTGGATAACATCGGCAGCGTCGGCATTACCACCTCGTATCAATTCGACCTGTTCGGCACCTTGCAACGTGGCATCGAAAGCGCCCAGGCCAGCGCCGATGCGGCCCAGGCTGCCGCTGATACCGCACGCATCACCCTGGTGGCCGATGTGGTGCGCTCCTACACCCAGGTCTGCGCGGCCAACGAAGAACTGGCGATTGCCAACGAGTCCCTCGACCTGCAAGCCCAGAGCACCAAACTGACCCAACGCCTGCGTGACGCGGGCCGTGGCGATGAAACCCAGGTCACCCGCTCGCAAACCCAATACAAATCCTTGCGCGCCGACATGCCGCGCTACGAAGCGGCGCGCCAGGCCGGGCTGTTCCGCCTGTCGATGCTGCTGGCCAAGCCAGTGGACCAACTGCCGGCGGGCACCGGCAGCTGCGCCGAACTGCCGCATATCGCTCAATTGTTGCCGGTGGGCGATGGTGCGGCACTGCTCAAGCGTCGCCCCGACGTGCGCCAGGCCGAGCGCCAACTGGCCGCCGCCACTGCGCGTATCGGCGTGGCCACCGGCGCCTTGTACCCGGACATCGCCATCGGCGCCACGGTGGGCACCGTGGGCCTGCTCGACAACCTCGGCCAGCCGGCGACCAACCGCTGGGGCTTCGGCCCGATGATCAGTTGGACGGTGCCGACCAACGGCGCCCGTGCGCGCATCCACGAAGCCGAAGCCGCGACCCAGGGCGCCCTGGCGCATTTCGACGGTGTGGTACTCAATGCCATCCGCGAAACCCAGACCGGCCTGGCGCAATACACCGCCGTGCTGCAACGGCGCGAGGCGCTGGCGGACGCCGAGCGCTCGGCCCAAGAGGCGGCAGACCAGACCCACCGTTTCTTCCAGGCCGGCCGCGAATCGTTCCTTGCCGACCTGCAAGCCACCCGCACCTACACCGCGATGCGCGCGCAACTGGCGGCGGCGAATACCCAGGTTGCCATGAGCCAGATCGATCTGTTCCTGGCCCTGGGCGGCGGCTGGGAAAGCGGACGAACGCAAGCGTCACAGCCCGGCAAACCCTGAGCGAATAGCTATGCTTGGACAGGCGGGTCGCCGTGACGACTCGCCTGACACTGCTCGCGTTTGCTCATGGGGATTCCAATAATGAAAAACCCTTATGCTCCCGCTTTCTGGTGCGTGCTCTTCGCACTGGTGTTGTTATCGGCCGCGTATTTCTACGGCGTCATGCTCGCCCATCAACTCGACAAGGCCATGGTGTTTCTCGACAGCGCCTGCCTGGTGATCGGCTCCCTGTCCATCGGCGTGGTGGCCTGGGCGTCCTACCAGAACCAACGCGTGAAGAAAAAACTCCTCGAGCAAGGCAAGACCCGCGTAGCGATCTGGGACACCAAGGTCGCCCTGCGTCGAGTCGAAACCGTGTTCGACCGCTATTTCTGGGGCAGCTATTGGCAGCCGGGGCGCACCTTCCAGGAAGTCATGGGCGACCTTACCGGCACGCCCCTGGAAAAAAGCCTCGAAGTCCTGAAAAAACAGTGTGTGGCCCTCGATCGGCAGGTCGCCGATGGCCGGCATTGGCTGAATAATGCGCGGGAATTGTCCGACGTTGCCACGCAGATGGCCCGTGAGCGCTACCAACTGGACTTCTGCGACCCCAAGTCCGACACGCCCGGCAATGCGGTGATACACCGCGAGTTTGAGGTGCTGGTGTACACCTGGACCGCACGCCTGAAGAGTTTTGACCACCAGCTCGACGAGATCGAATTGGAGTATTCCTGACGTAGCAGTGGTCGAGTAGAACGAGGCCGCGTTCGAGGACGAAGTCCTCGTAAAACCAGCACGCACGGTTTTTGATAAGCCAAGGTGCGTGGTTTTACGACTGCTTCGCAGTCGAACGCGGCCTCGCTGCGCTCGACCGCTGCTACGGAGCCTATGCTAACCTCTCCCGGATTTTTCGGCGGGCTTGAGCCAACCCCAACAGGGTTCAAGGAAGACAGCCCACTTCTCACAGGATTTGATCAGGTCACTTCATGAATAAGCCAGCAGTCGTTCTTTTGGGTTTAGTTGTCGCCGTAGGCGTCGTCAGTGCAGGCGGCGCCTGGTACACCGGTAAACAACTGGAACCGGTGCTGCAAACCGCGATCCAGAACGCCAACAAGGAACTGCAGACCTCCATGGCCGGCGTCGATGGCACCGTGGCCCTGGAGCTGGTGTCCCTGGAGCGTGGCGTGTTCAGCAGCACCGCGCACTACCGCCTGAAGGGCCAAGGCTCGGTGTTCGGCGAAGAAAACCCCAATCCCGAATTGCTCTTCGTCGACCATATCGAACACGGCCCGCTGCCGTTCTCGCGCCTGGTGACGCTCAAATGGCTGCCGGTCATGGCCACCAGTCACTATGAGCTGGAAAAGAACCCCACCACCGAGAAGTGGTTCGCCGCCGCCAAAGACGTGTCGCCGCTCAAGGGCGTGGCCAATATCGGCTACAGCCGCTCGGTCAACGGCAACATCGAATTGCTGCCCCTGACGTTCAAGGACGACACGTCTTCGGTGAACTTCTCCGGCGCCAACCTGAATTTCGACAGCACCGCCGAAGGCCAGAAGGTCAAGGCCGACGGCTTCATGAACAGCCTCAAGATCGCAGCGGTAGATGCCAAGGGCGACGCCTTCGAGGCCGAACTGGCTGGCCTGACCATCGCCAGCAACCTGGAAAAATCCACCTTTGGCTTCTACACCGGGCAAAACACCGTTGAGCTGACCGACAGCACGTTCACCTTCGGCCCGCAGAAAGCCGTGCTGACGGTCAAAGGCTTCGAGCAGAAAGACTCCAGCGAAACCAAGGACAACAACCTGGCCGGCCGTGTCGACTACAAGATCGACGAGATCGGTTACCAGGGCAAACCCGTGGGTTCGGCGGCCATGGCCCTGAGCATGAAGAACGTCGACATCCCGGCCATGCTGGTGTTGACCAAGCTGTACCAGGACAAAATGCAGCCGGTGCAAGCCGCTGCCGCAGCGGGCCAGCCC
The DNA here is from genome assembly GCF_052112325.1 of Pseudomonas sp. Yb2C2. Classification (NCBI taxonomy): domain Bacteria; kingdom Pseudomonadati; phylum Pseudomonadota; class Gammaproteobacteria; order Pseudomonadales; family Pseudomonadaceae; genus Pseudomonas; species Pseudomonas sp. Yb2C2. The sequence goes on from NZ_JAVAJK010000032.1 coordinate 13,501, forward strand.
GCGCCTGAGCTGCAATTGACCGAAGCCGAGCAGGCCCTGGCCGAAGCGAACGTCAACCAGGTACTGGCCGCCAAGCCGCAGATCGCCGTGGAAAACCTGTCCCTGAAAACCACCCATGGCGAAAGCAAGTTCAACCTGCTGGTGGACCTGGCCAAGCCAGCGTCCATGGAGCTGCCGCCGGTTGAGCTGGGCAAGCAGATGATTGCATTGCTGGATGCCAACCTGACCTTGTCCAAGCCGATGATCGGTGACGTTGCCGCCCTGCAAGCGCAACTCAGTGGCGTGAGCGACGCGAAAGCCATCGAGCAGCAGTCCCAAATGGCCGCTGAGATGGTCAGCGGCATGGCGGTCGGTACTCAGTTGGCGACCCTGGTCGGCAGCGACGTGGTGTCCAAGTTGCACTACGCCAACAATGAAGTGACCTTCAACGGCCAGAAGATGACCGTCGAGCAATTCATTGGTTTTGTGATGGCCAAGGTCGGCGCGGTCAGCGGCGCACAGTAAAGATTTCGCCATCACCCGGAAATAAATAATGTGGGAGCGGGAGTGCCCGCGATAAGGGTCAAACAGTCGGCGCACGTGCCGGCTGGTACCCCGTTATCACAGGCAAGTCCGCTCCCACATTCACATTTCAGATAGGCTGCGCAATTCTGAACAATTGTTTTGGATTGGTCTTTTTCCTACTTTCCTAAGAGATAGTTCACACAGGAAAGCTAGGCCGGGTCATTGGACGCCGGCACCCTGCGGCAATTCGCTCAGGACCACCTATCGTTACAGCTTTCCGTGTGTAAGGAAGCTCACGATATGTTGCGAAACCTACCACTCAGTGCATCAGGCCGGTTGCGACTGCTCGTCGGGGCAGCCTTATGCAGCCAATTACTGATGCCCGCCTTCGCCATGGCCGATCCGGCCTATGACGCACTGATTATTCAGGCGCGCAACGGCAACTTCACCCCCGCCCTGACCCAATTGCGCCAGCTGTCTGCCGAACGCCAGACGCCAGGCCAGGTCAGCGATCATGTGGTGATCGCCGGTTGGGCCGGCCAGGACGCCGAAGTGCTGAAGGTGTACGAGGCCCAGGGTAAACATCGCAACCTCAGCACCCAGGCGCTCGCCACCGTCGCGCGTACGTATCGTAACCAGCGGCAATGGGCCCAGGCTGAGGCTGTCTATCGCCAGGCGTTGCTGCGTGAGCCGAATAATGTCGATCTGCAACTGGGCTTGGCCCTGACCCAGGCCGACGGCGGCAAGGCCAACGAAGCCGTGCAACGCACCCGCGCGCTGGTGGCCGCCAAGCCCGATGATCCTAACCGCCGCATGGCCCTGGGCTACGCACTGACCCGCGCCGGCCTCAACTACGATGCGCTGTTTGAGTTCGACCAGGCGTTTATCCGCGCGGGCGACAAGCCTGACGTCGCCCGCGAATACATCGTCGCCCTGCAAAAGGCCCGCCTGCCGGAAGCCGCGTTGCGCCTGTCGGCCCAGCGTCCTGGCCTGCTGGACCCGGTGACCCAGCGCCGCCTGGAAGGCGACCTCGCTGCCGAGCGTGTGCGCATGGCCGAGTTCGCCACCCGCAGCGAAAAAGAACGCTACGTGATTGCCGACCGAGCCCTGGCCGATTACGACAAACTGCTCGCCCGCTGGACCCCGGACGCCAGCGCCCATGACGATGCGGTGCGCTGGCGTATCGACCGCCTGGGCGCACTCAAGGCCCGTGCGCGTACCGCTGAAGTGATCCGCGAGTACGAAGTGCTTAAGGCCGAAGGTGTGCAACTGCCGACCTACGCCGTGCGCTGGGTGGCCGCGTCCTACCTCGACCAACGCCAGCCGGAAAAAGCCGAGCCGCTGTATCGCCAGGCCCTGAGCGCCACCGACGCCGAGCCCGATGATCGGGTCGAAGACACCACTGCGCTGTTCTACGCCTTGCAGGAAAGCGATAAAGCCGAGGACGCCAACGAGGTCGCCAAGGGCCTCGCCAACAGCCAGAACCCGCGGGTCGAGCTCAAGGGCTTGCCCATCGGTAACCCCAACGACGCGTGGATGGACGCCCAGCAACTGTCGGCCCAGGCCGGCGTCTACGGCGGCGACCTGCCGGGAAGCGAAGCCGGCCTCGAAGCGCTGGTGGCGAAAGCCCCTGGCAACGTCGGCCTGCGCCTGGCCCAGGCTGACATGTACCGCGCCCGCGACCTGCCACGGCGTGCCGAAGGCATCCTGAAGGAAACCGAAGCCCAGGCCCCACGGGATATGGGCCTGGAAGTGAGCCAGGCCTACACCGCCATGGACCTGCAGGAGTGGCGCCAGCTCGACGTGCTCACCGACGATGTGCTCGCCCGCAACCCGGACAATCGCCAGGTGCAGCGCCTGAGCCGCCTGCGCGACGTGCATGACATGGCCGAGCTGCGGGTCGAGGCCTATACCGGTAAAAGTTTTGGCGGGGGCAATGACAGTGACGCGGGCGCCGTCGCGGGTAGCCGCGACTGGGGCATTGAGAGTCGGATCTACACGCCGCCCATCGACGAAGACTGGCGTGTATTCGCCGGCGCCGGGTATGCCAAGGCCGACTTCAGCGAAGGCACGGGCCAGCATCGCTGGCAGGTCGTGGGCGTGGAGCGGCGTACCCGCGACATGACCATTGAAGCCGAGGTCTCCAACCATTCCTACGGCGATGGTTCCAAACAAGGCGCCGCGGTGTCGATTGCCCGCGACATCAACGACAATTGGCAATACGGCGGCAGCCTCGGCTACCTGCTGAGCACCACGCCGCTGCGGGCGTTGAATGACGGGGTCACGGCCAACGGTGGCAGCGGCTTTATCCGCTGGCGCGCCAACGAAAGCCGCGAATGGAAACTCACCCTCAGCCCCTCCCATTTCAGCGATGGCAACGACCGCTTCGAAGCCTTGCTCAGCGGCCGCGAAGGCCTCTACAGCTCGCCGAAAGTGCAAGTGGACCTGGGCCTGGAAGTCGGCGCCAGCCGCAACAGCAAGGAAGACACGGTGTACTTCAATCCGAAGTCGGACTTTACCGTGTTGCCCGTCCTCAACATCAACCATGTGCTCTATCACCGCTACGAGACCCAGTGGAGTCAGCAGTTCCAGGTCGGTGCGGGTACGTATAGCCAGCGGGATTACTCCACCGGTGGCATCGGTCTGGTGGGCTATGGCCAACGCTTTCGCTGGAATGACGTGCTGGACGCCGGCGCCAACCTGAGCCTGATCAGCCGACCTTATGACGGGGATCGCGAACGCGATCTGCGTCTGCTCGTCGACCTCACTTACCGTTTCTAAAAGAGCCTGACCATGACCTTCCTCAGCCGTTGCTTGTTGGTTCTGGGCGTATTGCTGGCCAGTGCCTGCGCCCAGCAACCCGCACCTTTCACTCCCCCCGCCGAGCGGCCGACACCGCCCAACGAAGCGGCGTGGCCGAAAAACCACTTCCTGGGCATTGCCTACCATGACGTGTCGGACCGCGATCCTGACCAGGCCGTGGTGGCGGTGCGCACCGAGCGATTGATCGAACAGTTGGCCTGGCTGCGGGAGAACGGCTATCAGGCGGTCAGCGTTGACCAGATCCTGGCCGCCCGCCGTGGCGGCCCCGCGTTGCCGCCCAAAGCCATCATGCTCAGCTTCGATGACGGCTATTCGAGCTTCTATACCCGCGTGATGCCGATCCTGCGCGCCTATCGCTGGCCGGCCTTGCTGGCGCCGGTGGGCTACTGGATCGACACGCCGATGAACAAACCGGTGGACTTCGCCGGCTCGCCACGGCCGCGCGGCGAGTTCCTTACCTGGCAGCAGATCCGCGAAGTGTCGCAATCGGGCCTGGTGGAAATCGCCGCGCACACCGACGCCAGCCACACCGGGATCCTGGCCAACCCCCAGGGCAACCTCGAGCCGGCGGCGACCTCGCTGCGCTATGACCCGGCCACGGGTCGCTATGAAACCCAGGCGCAGTTCGATGCGCGGCTGCGTGCGGATGTCGCGGCGATCTCCAACAAGATCCAAACCGTGACCGGCAAGAAACCACGGGTATGGGTGTGGCCGTACGGCGCCGCCAAGGGCACCTCGCTGGCGATCGTCGGCGAGCAGGGCTACCAGATGGCCCTGACCCTGGAAGACGGCCTCGACAGCTCCAGTGACCTGATGAACAGCCCGCGCTTCCTGGTGGCCTCCGACCCGGACGGCGAGCATTTCGCCAACAGCATCGTCGCCGTGCAAACCCCGGCCCCGCTGCGGGTGCTGCATGTGGACCTGGACAACGTCTACGACCCGGACCCGGCCCAGCAGGCGCGCAACCTCGACCAACTGGTGCAGCGCGTGGTGGACATGGGCGCCGGTACGGTGTTCCTGCAAGCCTTTGCCGACCCCAAGGGGGATGGCCTGGTGCACGAACTGTACTTCCCCAACCGTTACTTGCCGGTGCGCGCCGACCTGTTCAACCGCGTCTCCTGGCAGTTGCACACCCGTGCCCATGCCGCCGTGTACGCGTGGATGCCGGTGTTGAGTTTTGCCCTCGATCCCAAGCTGCCCCGCGTGACGCGCTGGGACCCGGAAACCGGTCAGGTCGGCACCGACCCGGACCAATATAAACGCCTGTCGCCGTTCGACCCGCAGGTGCGCAAGATCATTGGCGAGATCTATGAAGACCTGGCGCGTAACAATGCCATCGACGGCGTGCTGTACCACGACGACGCAGTGCTCTCTGACTTCGAAGACGCCAGCCCCGCCGCGCTCAAGGCCTATGCCGCCAACGGCCTGCCGGGCAGCATCCAGGCCCTGCGCGCCGACCCGGCCGTGATGCAGCGCTGGACGCGCTTCAAGAGCCGCTACCTGATCGACTTCACCAAAGAGCTGACCGCCAAGGTCCACGCCATCGGTGGGCCGCAGGTGCAGACCGCGCGCAATATCTTCGCCGAGCCGATGCTCAACCCGGCGAGCGAGGCCTGGTTCGCCCAGAACCTCGATGATTTCCTCCAGACCTATGACTGGACCGCGCCGATGGCCATGCCGCTGATGGAAGGCCAGGAGTACAAGACCTCCAATGCCTGGCTGGAGAAGCTGGTGGCGACGGTCAAGGTGCGTCCTGGCGCGATGGAGCGCACGGTATTCGAACTGCAGGCCAAAGACTGGCGCACCAAGGCCGCGCCGGATATCGACGCTGTGCAGATGGCTGAATGGATGGGTGTGCTCAAGCGCCAGGGTGTCACGAGTTTTGGCTACTACCCGGACAACTTCCTGGAAAATTCCCCGGACCTGAAGACTGTGCGTCCGGCCCTTTCCAACCAATGGAATCCTTGACCATGTTCGACAGAATCCTGGCGTTATTCGTGCTGGCACTGGTATTAGGCGTGCCCCTGGGCCTGATCTTCCTGGTCACCGGGCAGTTCCTGATGGACTTCGTGTTTTTCTACCCGCTGTTCATGTCGGCGCTGTGGATCGCCGGTGGCTTGTACTTCTGGCTGCATTGGGAGCGCCACTGGCCCTGGGAGGAAGACACTCCGGCACCGACCCTGGCCGGCAACCCGCTGATCTCGATCATCATCCCTTGCTACAACGAGGGCGATAACGCCGCCGACACCATTCATGCGGCGCTGGGCCAGCTGTACCCGAACATCGAAGTGATCGCGGTCAACGACGGCTCCAAGGACAACACTGCCGCCGTCCTCGACGCCCTGGCGCTGGAACATCCGCGCCTGCGCGTGCTGCACCTGGCGCAGAACCAGGGCAAGGCCGTGGCCTTGCGCATGGGTGCGGTGGCCTCGCGCAGCGAATACCTGGTGTGCATCGACGGCGATGCGCTGCTGGATAAAAACGCGGCGGCCTACATGGTTGCGCCGATGCTCGACAACCCGCGCCTGGGCGCCGTCACCGGCAACCCACGCATCCGCACACGCTCGACCTTGATCGGCCGCGTGCAGGTGGGCGAGTTCTCCTCGATCATTGGCTTGATCAAGCGCACCCAGCGCGTGTTCGGGCGGATCTTCACGGTGTCGGGTGTGGTGGTGGCGTTCCGTAAAAAGGCGCTGGACCGCATCGACTACTGGAGCACCGACATGATCACCGAGGACATCGATGTCAGTTGGAAGCTGCAGCTCGATCACTGGAGCATCTTCTACGAGCCGCGCGCGCTGTGCTGGATCCTGATGCCCGAAACCGTCGGTGGCCTGTGGAAACAGCGCCTGCGCTGGGCCCAGGGCGGTGCCGAAGTGCTGTTCAAGAATATCCGTGGCATCTGGCAATGGCGCCATCGCTACCTGTGGCCGCTGCTGTTCGAATACTGCCTGTCCACCGGTTGGGCCTTCACCTTCCTGCTTTCGGTGATTTTCTGGGGCCTGGGCAAATTCATCGTGCTGCCGCCGGCAATCACGGTGGACTCCCTGGTCCCGCCGGCCTTTACCGGCCTGGTGCTGGCGATGGTGTGTTTGGTGCAGTTTGCGGTGAGCATCCTGATCGACCGCCGCTACGAGAAAGACCTGTGGAAAACCCTGTTCTGGACCGTGTGGTACCCGATGGTGTTCTGGCTGGTCAGCCTGTTCACCACCCTGGTCAGTTTCCCCAAGGTGCTGTTCAACCAGCACCAGAAGCGCGCGCGCTGGGTCAGCCCGGATCGCGGTATCAAACCTGTTGAAGAGGAGGCGTGAGCATGAAACTGGTCAGAACTCGCCAAAGTACCGTGATGTGGATCATCGACGTGATCCTGACCTTGATGGCCTGGGCCGGACTGGTCTGGCTGCTGGCGCGCGGGGTCACTTCGATGCTTGAAACCCACGGCGGCCCGCGTATCGAGGCGCCGATTTTCGCGGCGCTCAATACCTTGCAGGTCTACCTGTGGATCGCACTGTTCAACGCGGTGATCCTGGTCACCTGGGCACGCTACCAGCAACGCAAGGGGCGCAAGTTTGCCCAGCGCCGCGCCGAAGCCAAGGCTCTCACCGACAAGAACCTGAGCGAGAGCTTCAGCCTCGCCGAGGGTGACCTGGAGCAACTGCGCCGACCGGGCGTACTGGTGATCCACAACGACGAAGACGGCGGCGTGTCGGAAGTCAAAGCCCACGTCTCCCGCGACGTGGAAAAACCAGGCTTGACCCTCGTGCCTGGCGCGCCTCAGAACAAAGACGCCAGCTAGTGGTGTAAACCACAATCCAATGTGGGAGGGGGCTTGCCCCCGATTGCGGTGGATCAGCTAATGAATACTTGGCTGACACCCCCTATCGGGAGCAAGTCGAATCGTCGCACCGCCCCCCACATGGGGCTCTTACCTTGCCGATCCCGATTATTGCGATCCAATTCACAAAACTCCCGCGAACTTATCTGCTTTTTTCGGTACTAACTTATCTCGGCAAGAACTTGATGGCCAAGTAATGGCAACTTATAAGTTCTCCGACGAATCGCTATCAGAACAGCTGCCGCCTGTCGGAATAATATTTCCAGTTTCAGGTCGTGTATCTTTTTGATAATTTTTTATTGTTATTAATCAATGTGTTGCGTGAATAACTAGCGCGGACATGCAACTGACTCTGTTTCTTGGGTTACTGCTAGTTCGATGTTAGTTTCGCGGCCCCTGATTTTCGACGGACCGAACATGTCTTTTTTATTGCCACGGACTCGGTATTTGCTATGCACTTTGCTGCTTGCTTATTTGAGCGGCAACAGTGCCTTGGCCGCCCCTACGCCGGGGGATCAGGACCTTATCCGCGACCGCCAGAACCGGCTTCTCGAAGAGCAGCGTCGGCGCCTGGAAGAGCTCCAGGACCTGCCCGGCAAGAGCAATCAGCCACAGGCCCCGGCACAGCCTGCTGACACCCGCTGCTTCCCCATCCAGGACATCGAACTCAAGGGCGCCGACAGCCTCTCCGCAGCCGACCGTAACCGCCTGCTCAAACCCTATATCGGCCAATGCCTGGGCGTTACGCAGCTCAATGAACTGCTCAAGGTCATCACCGATTACTACATTGCCAAGGGCCGCGTCACCAGCCGGGCCTACCTGCCGCAACAGGACCTTTCCAGCGGCCACCTGCAAGTGCTGGTGGTCGAAGGCAAACTCGAAGGCCTGAAGGGCGCCCAGGGCAGCACGGTCACCGACCGCGAGCTGGCCATGGCGTTTCCCGGCAAGGTTGGCGAGGCCCTCAACCTGCGCGAAGTCGAGCAACTGGTGGATCAACTGAGCCGCTTGCCGTCCAAACAGGCGCAAATGGAACTGACCCCCGGCACCCAGATCGGCGGCAGCGAAGTGCTGGTCAAAAACCAGCCGCAAAAACCCTGGCGCGCCAGCCTGTCGCGCAACAACGACGGCCAGAAAAGTACCGGCGAACAGCAGTGGGGCGCTGGCCTGGAATGGGACAGCCCGCTGGGCCTGGCCGACCAACTGATCCTGCGCGGCGGCCACGATGCCATCAGCGACCACCAGAAAACCTCGAAAAACAGCATGCTCTACTACAACGTGCCGTGGGGCTGGTGGAACTTCAGTTACACCTACAGTGAGAGCGATTACCGCACGCCGGGCAGCGTCGATGACTTCAAATACAAGCAATGGGGCGACAGCCAGAATCACCAGCTGCGCGCCGAGCGTGTGGTGCATCGCGATGACGTGAGCAAGACGTCGGTCAATGTCGGCCTCACTCATTTGCGCACCAACAACTACATCAACGACACACGCCTGGGCGTCAGCAGCAACCGCCTCAGCGAATTCCAGGTGGGTATCAGCCACGGGCGCCGTATCGGCAGCGCGTTCGTCAACCTTGATGTGGGCATGCAAAACGGTATCGGTGCCTTCGATGCGCAAAAGGATGAGCAGACCCGTATCCGCGGCAACCTCACGCCCACGCCGCGCTACCGCAAATACACCGCCACCCTGAGCTACCTGCAGCCGTTCACGCTGTGGGGCGAGTCATTGAGTTTTTCCAGCCTGGCCACCGGGCAGCGCAGTGAAGACGTGCTGTACGCGCCGCAACGCATGAGTCTTGGCGGCTCGTACTCGGTGCGGGGTTTCAAGGACCAGCAGTTGAACGGCGACAGCGGCGGCTACTGGCGCAACGAAGTGCGTTGGGCGCGCCCGGTGACCCTCGACTGGATGCGCCCGGCCTTCGCCGAGTACGGCGCCAGCGTCGGCTACGACCAAGGCGTGATTCGCAACGATCGCTACAACGATGACCAGCACGGCCGGGTATCGAGTAACTCCCTGGAGCTGTTTGCCCGTGGCAAGCACGTCAGCACCAGCGTGACGTTTGCCCATTCGCTGGAAAGGCCTGGCGTCGTGACCGAGCGCGAAGCGCCGATTTATTTCCGCCTGGATTTCTTCCTGTAATTCAACACCGCTGCCTTGAGATTTTGAATATGGACGTTCGCCCTGTTACTGCCCTGAAAAGCCTGAGCCAACGCGGCCTGGCCCTGATCCTGGCCAACGCGTTGTTCTGGCAGCCGCTGCTGGCCCAGGCCGAGGGTATTGTGGTCAGCGGCCCCGGCACTACCCTCGGGCAGGCGGGCAACGGCGTTCCGGTGGTGAACATCGCCACGCCCAATGGCAGCGGGCTGTCCCATAACCAGTTCAAGGACTACAACGTCGGTCCCAACGGCGTGATCCTCAACAACGCCACGGGCATGGTGCAGAGCACGCAGCTGGGCGGGATCATCGTCGGCAACCCGAACCTCAAGGGCGGCGCTGCGAATGTCATCCTCAACGAAGTCAACGGCGGCAGCCCCAGCCAGTTGCGCGGCTACACCGAAGTGGCGGGGCAGTCCGCCAAGGTCATCGTGGCCAACCCGTATGGCGTGAGCTGTAACGGTTGCGGCTTTATCAATACCCCCAACGTCACCCTGACCACCGGCAAGCCGATTCTTGACCAGACCGGGCGCCTGGACCGCTACCAGGTGGATGGCGGTGCGGTGACCATCGACGGCCAGGGCTTGAACGCCAGCAACGTCGACCGCTTCGAGATCATTACCCGTTCGGCCAAGATCAACGCCAAGATCAATGCGCGCCAGCTCACCGTGATTGCCGGACGCAATGACGTCGACGCCCAAAGCCTGAAAACCACCGCGCGCGCCGACGACGGCAGCACCAAGCCGGAACTGGCCATCGACTCGTCGGCCCTGGGCGGCATGTATGCCGGTGCGATCAAACTGGTGGGCACCGAAGCCGGCGTGGGTGTGAAGCTCGACGGCACACTGGCAGCCAGTGGTGGCGATATTCAGCTCGACGCCAACGGCCACCTGAGCATGGCCCAGGCCGCCGCCAGCGGTGCGGTGGACATTAAGGCCGCGAGCCTGGAGACCAAGGGCGCCGTGTACGCGGGCACCACCCTCAAGGCACAGACCAAGGGCACCCTGAAAAACAGCAAGACCCTCGCCGCCCGCGACAGCATCACACTGACCAGCAACGGCCAACTGACCAACAGCGGCATCGTCGAGGCCGGGGTCAACGCCGATAACACGCGCAACACCGTCGGCGACGTCAAGCTCGAGGCCCAGCACATCAGCAATACCGGCACGGTGATCGCCAATCGCGAGCTCGGCGCCACCGCCAATACCCTGGACAACCAGGGCGGTACCATGAACGCCAAGCAGGTGTTGAACGTCACCGCCGCCAGCGTCGACAACCGCAACAACGGTCGCCTGCTCAGCGACGGCACGCAGACCCTCACCGTCAGCGGCCTGCTGGACAACAGCCAGGGCGGCATCATCGACAGCACCGGTGCCTTCACCCTGCACGGCGATACCCTGGACAACAGCGCCGGCAGCCTCACCGGTGGCGACGCAATCACCCTGGACCTGATCGGCGACCTGATCAATCGCAATGGCAAGCTGGCGAGTGCCGGCCCGTTGCTGATCCAGCGCGCCGCCCACGTTGACAACCAGGGAGGCAAGCTCGCCAGCCAAGGTTTGCTGACCCTGTTCGCCAACAGCATCGACAACCGCAACAACGGTACCCTGGCCGCCAACGATGGCCTGACCCTGACCACCAGCGGCCTGCTGCAAAACGGCGGCAACGGCCTGATCCACAGTGAAAAGTCCGGCGTGACCCTCACCGCCGGCACCCTCGACAACGACGGTGGCCGCATCGCCGCCAAAGCCGGTGATGCGCAGATCGACGCCACTGACTTCAACAACGGCAGCGGCGCGCTGTTTGCTCGGGATCGCGTGCACCTGACCGGTATGAATGTGGATAGCGGCGGCGAGATCGCCGGCAACCGGATCGACGTCAGCCTGACGGGGGCCCTGGTTAACCGTGGCCTGATCGAGAGCGCCACCGCCCTCGACGTCGACACTGCCAGCCTCACCAACAGCGGCCAGATGCGCGCCCTCGGCACCACCGGCAAGACCCGCTACGCCATCGGCGGCCTGCTCAACAACAGCGGTAGCCTCGAGACCGCCAACGACCAATTGAGCCTCGCCGCCACCCGCTTCCAGAACACCGGCGGCAAGGTATTGCACGTGGGCACTGGGGCACTCGACCTCAGCGGCATCAGCCTCGACGGTGTCGGCGGCAGCCTGGTGACCAATGGCGACCTGATCCTCGATAAAGCCAACTGGACCAACAGCACCGCGATCCAGGCCGGGCGCCTGACCGTCAACGTCGATAACCTGCAACAGACCGCCACCGGCAAACTGCTCGGCATCCGCGCCCTGGTCGGCAGCGGCAAGGACTGGACCGTGGGCGGCAGCGTCGCCAGCCAGGGCAGCCTGGATCTTTCGGTGGACAACCTGCTCAACGACCACGGCCTGATCTTCAGTGGCGGCGACATGAACCTCAAGGTCGACCGCCTGAAAAACCTCGGCGCCGCGATCTACGCCATGGGCAACCTGCGTGTCGATCGCGACGGCCAGGGCGGCCTGGCCACCAGCATCATCAACAGCTCGGGGACGATCGAGAGCGAGCGCAACCTGATCCTGGCGGCCAGCACGATCCAGAACATCCGTACTGTGCTCACCACCGAGTCCGGCATCTACAGCGCCTCCATCACGCCCATCGCCTGTATCGACGGGGTGACCGGTGGCGACTGCGAAGGCGGCAAGCAGAACCGGCCGTTCCAGATTACCCAGCGTGATCACTTCATCGTCAGCGATGCCACGGCAGCGTCCAGCATTACCTCGGGCGGCAACATGCTGCTCACCGGCGGCGAGCTGCTCAACAGCAGCAGTAGCATCGCCGCCGGCGGCAACCTCACGGCCATCGTCAACCAACTCACCAACGTCGGCGTCGTGACCCACGATACCCAGTATGACCGCGTCTTTACCTCAGCCCGCGAGCGCAAGCCCGGAGGCTGGTACCGTGAAGCCGCGGCCTTCACTCAACGCTATTCGGCAGGCCAGGACATGACCGGCGTCGAAGCCGGCCTGGCGTCGTTCATTGGCAAGATGGAGGGCGAGAAGGACAAGCTGCGCAAGACCACCCAGCTGATGGTGCCCGACCAGAGCTACGCCGCCGTCATCCAGGCCGGTGGCGCGGTGGATGTGAAGGCCCAGGCCGGCATCGACAACAGCGTCGTGCAAGGTGGCTATACCTACGTCGGCAGCGGCGCCAACACCAAGGCGCCGGGCTACTCGACCCTGGTCAGCCTCAACGCGCAACTGCCACCGGACGTTGCCCAGCAACAGGTCAACCCGCTGGGCCTGCCCGGCTTCGACCTGCCCACCGGCCAGAACGGCCTGTTCCACCTCAACGACAGCGATGGCGCCAAAGGCCTGCCCACCAGCCAGTTCGCGGCCAACCCGCACAAGTACCTGATCGAAACCAACCCGCTGCTCACCGACATGCGCCAGTTCATGAGCTCGGACTACATGCTGACCAAGCTGGGCTACGACCCCGACACCGCGCAACGTCGCCTGGGCGATGGCTTCTATGAACAACGCCTGATCCAGCAAGCCGTGCTCGCCCGCACCGGCCAGCGCTTCATCGATGGCCAGACCAGCGACGCCGACCTGTTCAAGCACCTGATGGACAACGCCATCAGCAGCAAAAGCGCCCTGAATTTGTCCGTAGGCGTGAGCCTCACCGCCGAACAAGTCGCTGCCCTGACCCACGACATCGTGTGGCTGGAAAACGCCACCGTCGCCGGGCAACAAGTGCTGGTGCCGGTGCTGTACCTGGCCCAGGCGAATAACCGCCTGGCACCCAACGGTGCATTGATTTCCGGCACCGACGTCAACCTGATCACCGGCAGCCACCTCAACAACGCCGGCACCTTGCGCGCCACCGGCAACCTGCTGGCGAACGTCGGCAGCAACCTCACCAACAGTGGGTTGATGGAAGCCGGTGGTCGCCTCGACCTGCTCAGCGGCAACAACCTGACCAACCGCGCAGGCGGTGTGATCAGCGCGGGCAACGTCAACCTCGCCGCCGGCGCCGACCTGCTCAACGAACGCAGCGTCACCACCCACGAAAGCGCCAGCAGCTACCGCAGCGAACGCAGCGACTTCGTCGACAGCGCTGCGCGCATCGAATCGGCCAACGATCTGGCCATGCAGGCTGGCGGCAACATCAACAACGTCGGCGGCGTGCTCAAGAGCGGTGCCGATGCCACAGTCAAGGCGGCGGGCGACGTCAACATCACCGCCTCGAAAAGCCTCGACAGCGGCGCCATCGGCAACCGCTCCAGCTTCACCACCATCGCCCAGCAAGGCTCGGTGGTCGAGGCCGGCCGCGACCTGCATGTGATTGGCGGGCGCGACATCAGCGCCGTGGCCAGCCAGGTCAATGCCAAACGCGACGTCAACCTGATTGCCACCCGCGACCTCAACGCCATCGCGGCGGCCAACGAGCAGCACTCCACGACCAACACGAAAAAGGTCAAGAGCATCGAAGACCACGTGCAGCAAGTGTCCAGCGTGATCAAGGCCGGCGGCGACGCCACCCTGAGCGCCGGGCAGAACCTGCAACTGGTCGCCAGCCAGGTCAACGCCGGCAACGAGGCGTACCTGGTATCCGGCAAAAACCTCGAGCTCAAAGCCGCCGAAAACCAGGACTACAGCTTCTACAGCAAGACCAAGAAAACCTCCCAGGGCAAGAAATTCCGCCTGGATGAAACCGATGTGGTGAACAACGTCGGCAGCCTGGTCAGCGCGGGGACGAACAGCACCGTCGTCGCCGGTGCAGACCTGCTGCTGGCCGGCAGTGCCGTCACTGCCGAAAAAGGCGCCACGCAACTGGTGGCCGGCCAGGACGTGAACATCCTCGCCGTCAGCAACGCCGACAGCGCCCGCCACGAACGCAAGGAAAGCAAAAGCAGCTGGGGCGGCCTGAAGTCGAGCAAAGTCCAGGACAAAGTCGACGAAAAACGCACCACCGCCCTGGGCAGCATGGTCTCCGGCGAAACCGTCACCGTCGCCGCCAAACGCGACGCCACGGTCACCGGTTCCAACCTGGTCAGCACCGGCGACCTCGCCGTCCAGGCCGGCCGCGACCTGACCATCGACGCGGCGCAAAACACCTTCGCCCGCACCGACATGCACAAGGAAAAAAATCGCGACCTCACCGGCGTGCTGACCGGCAACAAGCTCGGTCTGGACGACATGACCGGCAACCAGAAGCTGTACATCAACAGCTCGAAGCACAACGGCACGGCCAATGAAATGACCTTGACCGGCAGCACGATTGGTTCGAGCGCGGGCAATGTGTCGTTGACGGCGGGGCGTGAGTTGAAGGTGGTGGCCAGTGATCTGGTGAGCACCAAGAACATGGAGTTGAGTGGGGCTGATGTCACCGTTACTTCGGGGATGGAGACGGCCAGTCAGACCAGTAAGGACAGTTCCAAGAGCTTGGCGGTTGGGCGGGTGATCGCGGGCTCGGTAGTGGACACCGCCACCAGCATGCGCGACGCCGTCAAAGCGGCCCGTAGCGCTGATGACCCACGACTCAAGGCAGTCAAAATCGCCCAGGCAGCCCTCGCCGCCTACAACCTGAATGGCCAGGCTTCGGACGCCAATGCGCAAAGCTCCGGCTTCAAAAACAAAACCGGCGGCACGCCCGGCAACGGTTCGCTGATCAAGATCGGTACTGAACTGGCCAATAACCGCAGCAAGAACAGCAGCGAATTCAACAGTGTCACCGCCAAGCAGAGCACGCTCAACGCAGGGCAAGACTTGTCGATCGTTGCCACGGGCGCAGCGGCGGGTACTCAGGGTGATATCCAGATCACCGGCAGCAGCTTGAAAGCCGCCAACACCTTGTTGTTAGCCAAAAACGATGTGTTGATGCAAAGCGCACAGAACACCACCGACCGCAAAAACGAAGGGTCGAAAAATAAAACCGCCATTGGCGCCAGCTTCAATATTGGCGAGCAAAACGGCTTCACCCTCGACCTCGGAGCGCAGGGTGCCAAGAACAATGGCAACGGTAACTCCGTCACTCAGGTCAATAGCACCCTCGATACAGGCAGCCTGTTGTTACAAAGCGGTGGCGATACCACCCTCAAAGGCGCCCAGGTTCGTGCGGACCGTATCAAGGCAGATATTGGCGGAAACCTCAATATCATCTCCCTCCAGGACACCGAGTCGTCGCGCAGCAAACAGAGCAGCGCAGGCTTCGGCGCCAGTATCTGCGTCCCTCCGTTCTGCTACGGCTCTACCGTAGCGGGCTCGGCGAACATTGCCGCCGCGAATATGAACAGCGACTACAAGGGCGTGACCGACCAGAGCGGTTTGTATGCGGGCACGGGCGGCTACGACATCAATGTCGGCAAGACCACCACCCTGCAAGGCGCGGTGATTGCCAGTGAGGCGTCAGCTGATAAGAACCGGCTCAGCACGGATCGGCTGATCGTCAGCGATATCAAGAATGTCAGCGAGATCAAAAGTCAGTCTGCTGGTATTTCGGTGTCTTCCAGCAGTACCAGCGGTGCGTCGATGGGCGGCAGCATCCCGATAGCGCTCAAGGAGAAAGACCATAGCTACACCCGTAGCGCGGTCAGCGAAGGCACGATTGTGGTTCGCAATGCCGAAGGTGCCAATGACCTGGTGGGGTTGAATCGCGACACCGCCAACGCCAATCAGAAACTTGACCGGCCTGATGAAAAGGCCATGCAAGAGCGTATTGACCTGATCCAAAGCTCGGCGCAGTTGGCCAGTGGGGTGATCAGTGCGGTAGGCAGGGCGAAGGCCGATGAGGCCAAGAAGCTTGGGCAGGCGGCGAAGGAACAAGCAGACGCAGGCGCGCCTGGTGCTGCTGATACCGCCCGTGCCGCCGATCTGGCTTATTCGGAAGCCAAGCGTTGGCAGTTCGGCGGCGACAAGAAAATGATGGCCGATATCGCGACGGGACTGATCGCCGCGGGCCTTGGTGGCGCGCCCGTCGGTACGACAGTCGGTATCGTCGCCAATACTGCGTCTAGCGAGATCTTCAAGCGAGTGGGTGATTACGCTGAGGCGCAATCCCTGAACCCGAAATCGGACGCGGCCACCCGAGCCGCATGGGCAGAAGGTGGAGCAGCACGCGTCATGTTGCACGCGTTGGCAGGTGCCGCCATGGGGTTGTCCAGCGGCAGCGTGGAAAGTGGCGCGTTGGGGGCCGGTGCTTCCGCCGCCTTGATGCCCTCGATTGCAAAGGCGCTGGAAAACAGCAAATTATCTAAGGTCAGCCAGGAAAACATCACTGCGTTGGTTGCGACCGGGATCGGCGCTGGAGCAGGCGCCGGGAATGGCACCGGCGGCGCTGTTGTCGGGGCCGGGACCGGTTACGGCGTCGAAGTATTCAATCGACAACTTCACCTGACCCAAGAGGTGCCATTACTCAAGAAGAAAGCAGAAGAGTTAGAGAAAATTTGGCGCAAGCCGAAATCGGATGCCTCGTGGGAAGACTTGCTGCGTATGGCAGCAGGATCAAAGGTCGATGTCGTCGAAAGCGCCCGTTTAGATGCGCTTGAAAAGAACTGGGGCAATGACCCGACGCGAGATTGGCTGGATCGTGATTTGGCGATTGCCAGAGGTGCGATTCAAGAATTGGCTGAACAGAAGATTCCATTAACGTGGAAAGACGGCACCGCAATTATTGCCAATGGTTCTGCAGTTTATGCGTTCAACTCCACCAAAGAGCAGTTTGTAGACACGAGCCTTTTTAATGGCTTGGGCGACGGCCTTTATGGCGAATTGAGCTCATTTGACAAATGGGTTCAATACGGTCGGGAGCAGGCAGATGCTCATGCGACAGAAATCATTAACGTCTCGACCAACGAAATGGCTTCAAAAGACGCGATGTCGAGGCTGTTGTTATTAGCTAGGAAATCGGCTGAACCGGTCACGGCGGTGGATGAGGCGGCCCTTTCGCTCACAGGTGTAGGCCTGGGAGCGAGGATTTCGGCGGCGATTGCCGCTGCCTTTGCGAAAAGGAAATTGGCGACGGAGGCGTCAGGTGAGCTTTTCGTCCTAGGGGCAAACGGCACAAAAACGACTGGGACGATTGCAGAGGGGGAACGCCTAGTCTACCTATCTAACTCCACCGCGCCGAGAATCAGGGATAGGCTTTCGGCGGCGGTTAGTGATGTTCGGACAGGGTTACCTCGAGAAGGAAACGTCGCATTTGCTGAAGTGGATGTTGGTGCGCTGTCATCAGAGACTATGGTGATGAAAGCTTATAGTCAGTTTGATAATAGGGTCGAGGAGTTTTTGCCGAAGCCTGGTGGTGATCTGAATTCGTGGATATTAAAACCTCAAGTTTCTACGTCTAAATATGTTGGAACGACTGAGGGGTATCTGCGAGACATGGATACAGAATTTAAAATTTTGGAAACTTTAGCTCAGCGTCTAGGTCCGAACTCACAAACTTCTGGGCGTATAAATTTGATTTCAGAGAAAATGGTTTGCCCAAGTTGTACTAATATTGTCAATCAGTTTCGCGAGCGGTATCCTAACATCCAGTTAAATATATTTACTGTGGAGAAGTAGTTATGGCGATCGATTTGGCTGTGGAAGAAATTTATCCGATAGTATCTAGGCTTTATGAAAAGGCTATATCACAGATTCGTCTTCGGCCAGAACAAGCCTTTGCTTATGTTCAAGATGAAGCGGGCTCTCTTTGCACGTCTGCTGATGTAGGTTTATTTGCAGTGTTGCAAACTGCAATATTTAGCGAGGGTATGAAGTATGGGTTAGAGTTGTCTAGAGAAAGTCCTTATGCGGAGGATATGTTAGAGGGTTTGGCTAGGGCTTATGAAAAATGCTGCGCCGATGATTTAGCAGACGTGGGGCTAAAAGGGGAGAAACTGGCAGAAATGATCGATTGTATGGCACAGGTTAGGGAGAAATATCTTCTTCCTAGATAAGTTGGTGCAAAAGAACCTGCGAGCGGCTTGCCGTCTGGTGAAGCAAAGTTAGTCGGTAACGGTACACCAGCGGCTAATGATGCGAATTTACAGCAACATCCACATCAGAGGAAATCGGGGGCAGATCACATTTTTATAAAGTCCCCAAATAAGCGGGGCAAATTTCTCTTGGTGGTGTGGCGCACGTAATGGTTTCGGTTGGCAATGAAAAGAAATGAGTCTTGGTGGATCGCCATCTATCTTCCTTGTGCCTGTGCGTTCGGCCTGTTGTTTATGTGTGTGTTCTTTCAGGTTGCCGGGTATTGATTGAGTGGTGGTGAAGACGTTGCCGGGCTTATAAAAGAGTATATGGCGCTCTATCTAGAAATAGCTGGGGCTGGATTTGTTCTAGGTCTCGTTCTTTGGTTTTTTAGTGTTCGTTGATCCGCTAAAAATTGGTGTCATACCGCGATTAGTGCACCAATGTATATTGGTGGTCTGACCCCTATTTCTCGAATTCCCGACTCTGATCCTGCTTTACGCGATGCTTTGCAAGCGGCGTTGGATTCAGGAAAAGCCAAGGTTCAAGGTGTAACAGTCAAAGTCGGTGTTCCCGCCCCCAGTAAAACTGGTGTAGCAGAATTTAAGGTGGAAATATGGACCAAGAAGTAATTCAGTGCGAGCGCTCGGGCGTAAACCCGAAATGGCCCTCCTACAAAAGTGTGCTGGGTCGCATAGCCAAGGGGCCACACGTCTCAGATGAATACGAGTTGAATGGCATCCGTGAATATGTTGAGCGCGGCGATGCATTTGCGAAGCCATCAATGCCTGTACCGAATAGTGACAACGTTACGCGTAGTAGCTCCGAATGGATAGCCGTCACACGAGCCCACAAGGTATTGGCGACCGCACCAGATAATCCGCGATGGCTTCTGGAGTTGGCCCATTGGCTGCGCTATTACCAAGTAGGAATTTGGCAGTTGTTCTTCTGGGCGGGTCAGTTCGACATTATTGCCAAAGCGGCAGGCAATGATCGACGCCGCCAAAACTACAGCATCCAAACCGCCACCAATATGATGGCCGCCATGGCGATCCTAGGCTGGAAGGATGCCGTCATCCATCAGGGCTATCTCACCCATGCGGCTCTCAATCGTGGGCATCAATTAGTGATTGAGTACGAAGAGCAACACCGCCGCGCCCAAGCCTTTATGCTGCGTGTGTTTGCCGATTGGGTGGGCGATGTCTCGCATCAATGGCCTGCTTATGCTTACGACGAACCCATCTACGAAGCCTTGTTGGCCAAGTGGCGCACTCCCAGCCCCGACGACCTGATGCCCTGCCTGTTGGCCGCGTGTGACCGCCACACTTGGCAAACCGGCAAAGAGAGCCAGAAGAGTTCCTACGACTTCAATCAGGACTGGCACTTGGAGCGCGTGCCGGTGGAAATTCTCTATATCCTGCGCCTACGCCAGTGGGAAGGTTTAGCCAATCCGCAGAAGATTGATCATCCGCTGCTGGCCGCGCCCTTTGACCAATTGCCGCCCGAGCAACCAGTGCCTGAGTTGGACGAGTTGATGCAAGGTGTGCTCAAGCGCGCAAGGGAAGACTGGCCACAGTACGATGAAGTGCTGTCTTTGCCAGCATTGAAGGGTTGAACAGGTGCAAAAGGACCTCCGAGCGATTTGCCCTCTGGGACAACGAAAGCCGTGGGTGACGGTGCTCCAGCGGCGAATGGCGCGAGCTTCCAGGATGAAAAGCCGGCAGCGGAAGCACCTAAGCCGACGAGACTTACCACGGTTACGGACGAGATGAAGGCCAATCCTTACCATCCGGATTGGCGGCGGTATGCAGGTAGTGAGCCCCGAGCGGTTGGGGCGGATGTTGTTAGCGGCGTTCCACAGGTGGTAGATCCGAAGTCCTTAATTGGAAGGCAGGGCCGAGATGAAATATCCGAGTCACAGGTGAGGCGAATGACAAAGGACATGAATTGTTTCTGCTGGGCTTGATTGCATTGTTGATCCTGAATTCAATCGGGCTTGCTACTAAGCAGTTGCTTGGTGCGGCTAAGACACCCAGGGAAATAGGGGGCAGACCACGATTAGTGCACCAATGTATATTGGTGGTCTGACCCCTATTTCTCTTGAGGTAAAAAGCGGGTCGGCTAGTAAGACCAGCTATCAAGAATTTACCGATTACTTTGTTAATGAGTTTGGGGCGCAAGGGAAAGGACGGCTAAATGGACAAGTCATCGAAAGCGCTACAACAGTCTATGTGCCATAAAGGTGGGAAATAT
Source organism: Pseudomonas sp. Yb2C2 (assembly GCF_052112325.1). Lineage (NCBI taxonomy): Bacteria > Pseudomonadati > Pseudomonadota > Gammaproteobacteria > Pseudomonadales > Pseudomonadaceae > Pseudomonas > Pseudomonas sp. Yb2C2. The sequence goes on from NZ_JAVAJK010000032.1 coordinate 34,021, forward strand.
GAAGCTCGAAGCCGAAAATAGTCCTGTAGTAGTAGGTGTAAATCAAGCGCAGATTATAAAAACGCTAAAAAAATTAAAAAGCTACGGCCCTAGCTCATTCGCATGTATAACTGATGATGAGGGTAACTATGTGCAAGTGGCTGGAGGCAGATTCACTTGTTTTATTGAAAGATATGACGCTAAAAGTAAAAAACTGTTCAGAGGTTATCATTCAAATTCTAGTACAAACTTTGAAGATGGAAGCTTACTGTCGTTTGGTGCGGGCCGTGTACCATTAAAAAAGGATGAGTGGTTTAATATTGATGATGTAATCGAGGTTTTTTCCTTGTTTAATCAGAATCAGTCTCTACCAGCGACTGTCTACTGGCGTGAGATAAATATTTTGAGTCAAAGCGACGGCTGAATAAGTGAAAAAAAGGGGGCAGACCCTGAGGAGTCCCCACAAATCTACTCTAGCCTCTGAGCTTGCCGGTGTACTTCATCGCGCACCAATAGCTCCATATCCGCCAATCTCGAGCGGGACAATCCGGTGGGGATTCCTCAGGGTCAGGCCCCTCTTTCCTCTGAGTGTCGGAGGATACTAAGCGGTATGACAAATCGTCGCATGTATGTTCCCATCGAGATAATTGGAAATCGCAACAGGAGTGTTTGGTGATGACTGAATGGGCACTGTTACGCGAGCTTAAAAAGGGTGATGCGCTTGCTGTGCCCGAAGCAGGACTTTTACTCATCGATGAGGGAGTGTACAAGATGTCGGTCACTCAGTACTGCTTGGCAGATGCGATTAAAGAGGATGGGCAGGATAAGCTGAAAGTATTGTCATTTTACTGGACGGCCAGTGACGCAGCATTTCAGCGAGCCTATTACAGAGACGTCGAAAGTGATGATGGGGCTGTTTGCCCTCCGCCCTTTGAGTTGATGCCAGAGGAGGCTGGGGCGACCTATATTGAAATAAAGCGAGCGTTGGAGACTGCCGGTAATATTCGAGAGTATGCCTCTTATCGTGTGATGTCTGATGGCGCTTTTGTTCATAAGAGTTTGGAAGGTCCGTCAGCGGTCTATTATTTTCGCTCATTGGGGTTATTGAATGATGAGGTGCCTTACGCAATTTTGTGGAAGTGTCAGGGAGTTTGATAGAAGTGAGCTTAATTGTTTTCTGTGTTTGAGCTAAAAAGGATCGGGTTCTATGAGTTACTCGGAAAGTCTGTCTGTTTTAGAGGGGCAAGTGTGGGTTAAAAGAGCGGCTATTTTTCTTTTGATTCTCGATCAAACTTTAGATAATCTATCGTCAGCTCCCGCTACCTATACTAAATGTAGTGAGGCTATTGAGTTGTGCTGGTCATGGTTAACCGATAGAAGTTTAAGCCCTGAGCAGTTGGCCTACTATTTAGACTCAGATGAAATGCAAAATGGTCCTTTGGGAGAGCATCATTTCATTACGGAAAGCTTAGAGCAAGACAGCTTGATTCTGATACTTCTGGTCATTGGCTTTTTTGCACATCAGGCTTATAAGGTTTCAGGTCGGGAAGAAAGAATGTCCGCCTCAGTCAACGAGGCAGGTGAGCAGGCTGTTGAATACATAGTCGAATATATCTATAAGGTCGGAGCGGGTGGCGTGTTAGACGTTTATCTATCTAAAAATGGTTAATGTTCAGATGCAAGGAGTGGCGATGAAAGGCGCGTCGGAAGTTGGTGTTCTTATAAGAGAAATAGTGTCCAGTGCGTTGTATGAAGGTGATTATGGAAGCTGCTTAAGTAACCATGAATTAGTCTTGAGAGGTGTTGAGGTTCTCGACCGCGTAGGTGTGCCGCTCGACTATCTTGAATTCCTTGAACAGTTTGGATTTGGTGAGCTGGATAGCGCACTTTACATCGAGGATGGTCCAACGAAGTATTCAGTTGTCACCGGATGTGATGTAGTTGCTTATCGTAATATGTATGTGTTTGCCAGTACCGGGAGCGGTGTCTTTTATGCATTCGATGCTGCGAATGATTGGTCAATTGTCGAAATTGATCCTGAATTGAGTGATGCGGAAGTCTTATATGAGGATTTTTCCAGCTTCATCCTTAGCCAGTTAACAGCAATTAAAGGTTATGTGGATTGGCGAGCCCAGCAGTAATATGCGCGGCGCCAGCATTTGCATTATTAAGGATGATCAATGAAACCTGCAAAATTCTCCCTCCAGGCCTTCCTGATGGCCTGCCTCATACCCGGCTGGGGCCTGGTGTATGTAGGCCGTACACAGTGGGGTATCCGGGTCGCAGCGTTGTTGCTCGGCGGGGTCGCGCTGATGGGTGCCTTGGGGTTGGTCACTACACCCCTTGGGTTGTATGCATTCTTCGCTTTCGTCATCACGGTCAAACTGACCTCTGCCATCGTGTCCGCCGTGTTGGCCCGTCGCTACAGCGGTCCGCCCAATGTGCCGCGTAAACGCTTCCATGCTCTTTACGTCGGCGTGGTGGTGGTCCTGGTGCTGACGCTGGACGTCTTTCGGGTGCCGTTGTTGGGCTTCAAAAACTATTACATTCCGTCGGGGTCGATGGTCCCGACGTTGTCGATTGGCGACTACATCATGTCGGACCTGCGGGCTGGCGTGCCCAACGTGGGGGATATCGTGGTGTATCGCTGGAATGGCACCGAGGCGGTCAAACGGGTAGCGGGAATCGGTGGTGACACTCTGGCCATCGTCCATGGCGAGGTGATCCGCAACGGTGAGAACCTGGGTTTGTTTCACGCACCGGCTGAGCGCGTCAAAAAGGACTACTCCCTTGAGTTGGCGCCGCTCCAGGTAGCGCCGGGGCATGTGTACCTGTTGGGCGACAACCGGGATGTCAGCAACGACAGCCGCTTCATGGGCCAGGTCGCGCTTGAGGATGTGGTGGGCAAGGTCACCGGCATCTGGTTCTCGAATGAACGAGCGCGTATCGGGACGACGTTTCCATGAGCCTTTCGAGCATCGCTGGCGCAGGTACTCCCGGCCGGCGGGCAGCACAGCAATACCATTGAAAGGCTGGGAGCCGATTTGCGCCCAGTCAAAACACACCAACGCCATGAATCTGGAGCAATACCGCATGGACGCAAACCACACCGCCAAACGCCCGACGATCCTGGCCAGCATCGGCCGGCGCCTGGCCGCGCGCCTTATCGACTGCGCCATCGCAGTCCTGATCTTTTTCATCGTCAAATTCTGCGCCGGTGCATTGTCTGCCTACGTGCCGGCCGTGACGCCCAAGGCTGGTTTTCTCTCGGCGTTTTTTGCAGCCTTCGCCTACTTCCTGCTGGCCGACGCGTTGCCCAACGGCCAGAGCCTGGGCAAGCGTTTGTTGAGCATCGCCGTCGTCGACCGTAAAACTCGCAAAAGCTGCACGGTTTCCCAGGCGTTAACCCGCAATTCCGGAGCGCTGGTGGTGATCGATTGGGTGTGGATATTCATGGAGTCCAGAACGCGCCTGGGCGATATGTTCGCCAAGACCATCGTGGTTCAGACCGGCAACCTGACGAGCGTTCGCAGCCTTGCGGATATTTATGACAACGGTAGGGGATAAATACGTCATGAACGATTCGGTATCGGCCACGCAAACCTGGGACATCGCCAGCCCGTTCAGACGGTTGCTCGGCTATCTGATCGATATGGCCGTGGTGTTTTTCCTGCTGTTTTTGAACCGAAACCTGGACTATGCCTATTTCTATCTGAGCTCTGCAGGAGGCCCGGCATTGTTTGATGGCCTCCACTATGTGCTGCTGTTTTCAGCCTTCGGGTACTACCTGTTTTGCGATGCCTTGCCCAATGGCCAGAGCCTGGGCAAGCGGGTGTGCCGCACGGCCGTGGTGGGTTACCCGTACCCCACGAACTGCACGCTGTTCCAGTCGTTCCTGCGCAATGTTCCGAAGATGGTGTTCAGTGTGCTGGACGGTCTTTTTGTACTGTTCGGCCTGCGTCGTCGCTTGGGCGATATGTTGGCCAAGACGATTGTTATCAATTCCTGAGCAGGGCGGCCTGGACGGGCCGCCCTGTGTAACTCAGGACGGGTTGGCGTTCAGCCTGCGACTGATCGCATCCAACAAATCACAGCCGTCGCGCAGCGGAATCGCCAGCAGATGGGCGAAGTCCTGCAGCACCACGGCATCGCTGCTGAGCTGATCGCGGAAGGCCAGGTTTTCCAGGAGTTGGGTGACGGCTTGGATGCGGTGCACGGCGGCGTCATGGAGGACGTCGAGGGGGGCTTGGGTGTCGATGAGCAGGGCGGGGACGGTGCAGTCGTGGCCGGTTAGGGGCATGTATCGATTCATAGGTAAAACCTCGGTCAGTAGAGTGAGGCTGTCACCTATCGTCGCCAAACGAGTGGGTGACAGCTGTACGCAGGTTGGCGAACCGGGACCGAGTTCCGGCAGACCCGAAGGTCTCCCGCGCACAGCTGCCATAAAGCAGCGATGCGGGTACGAAAGCACCTGCAAGCAAGCAGAAAGCTTTCGCATACGGTCAACGGATCGCCAAATCCGATCGCCCTGTTGGACGACGGCCGGACTATAAGCCCCTCACCCAAAACCGCGCAAGGCATCAGAGTAGTGGCACAATGCCTCATGCAATGCCACCCACTGCCGACACACTGGCGATGCCCAGACGCATCAAAGATCTGAACCGGCCTTCGCCGGCGAAAGGGGCGCGTAGTGCGGTAAGTACACGGGCACGATTGAGAAAGGGTGGGAGCAAATCTGCGCCCGTTCAAACACCGTGAGTTGATGCCAACGGCATGATGCTCAAAGCCCTGTATGCGTGTTAACCGTTTTATCCCGTTACTGCAGAAGCAAACTCGCTCCCCCCCACCCATTATTTAGACCCAAGGAAGCTGTCAATGAAACTGCATCGTCTGTTTATATCACTCACTGCACTGGCGACCTGCACCAGCAGCTTCGCCGCGGCGCCTGCCCTGCAAAGTTTTCTCGCCTGCGACCAGAATTCCCTGGCGGTGGTAAGCCAGGCAGGGCTCAAGGAGCGTGTTGCCCATAAGCTGGAGAACGGCAAGATCACGCTCAGCGGCGGCACAAAGTCCGATATGGGCCAGCGCTGGATGTTCGACACGCCACTGACGCTTGACGGTATGACCTTGACCGGCTTTTTCGCCGAAGACCAGGACCTGATGGGCTCGCGCATCATCAACTGGGGTTTCTACACCGAACAGGCACCCGACGCGCTTTACGCTCAGCTGAGTAAAGTACCGGGTACGGCGTTGGAGAAAGCCAACGGTATCTACGCGCGTGCGCAGATCTGGTCGCACAAGCAATCAGCCTGGGTGCCGGAAGGCGGCGATGACAACGCGGGCAAGCTGGTCACCGATACGGCCGAACGCATCTTGATGGTCGAGCCCGCACCCGGTGACCTGGCCAAGACCAGCAATGGCATGATCACCTGCTCGGTTCAGGGCGCGGTGAGCGCAGCGATGCTCAAGACCACTCGACCTGACCTGATCAAGTGAGCTGAGGCTGGCAGCGATACCGCAGGCATGCTGAATGCCTGCGGTGTTCTCCGGTTTTTCGCGAGCAAGCTCGCTCCTGCAGAGGGCGGGGTTACAGCAACTTGCGCTGCACCGCTTCATCCAGCGTACTGCGCGTCAACGCCTCGACCACTTCCCGCGTGTCTGCCTGGAACGGGATGCCCACGATCAGTACCAAGTGCATCCAGGTGCGCACTGATTCGCTCTTTTTGACGCGGCCCAGCTCCTTGCCATCCTTGTCCTTGAACACTGTCTCCAGGGTGAAGGTGTTTTTCGCTGTGCTCGGGATGATGAAGAACGTCGCGCCGGTGATGATCGCCGAGGCCATGCTGAACTGTTCGTTGTTGTGCAGCGTGGCATCGACGTAGATATCCGAGTCGACCTTGTCAGTGCTCACCCGCGAGAAACGGTTGGACTGGCGAAACGAATCGGCCACGGCCTTTTCCCACAGCACCACCGGTGCGCCGACTGCCGCGTTGCCAGGGCCGCCGTTGACGTGGTTCTGCGCGGTGGTGTGCACGTACGCCGTGGGCTTTTGCGCCGGGGCGTTGGCGGTCGGTGGCCAGGGCTGTACAGCGGGCAATTCGTGCTGCGAGTAAGACACGCAGCCGGTCAGCAGGACGGCGGCGAGTACCAGGCTGTGTTTGATCAATCCTTTCATGCATCACTCCTTGGAATTACGGTTTGGCCAGGTTGGCGGTGGCGGTGTCGAGCAGTTGCCCGACCAGTTTGGTCAGCTGTTGGCCGCCCATCGACGGTGCCCAGTATTGGCCGCTGTAAAGCCCGACGTTGTGTTCGAATTTGATCGAATCCTTGGCCTTGGCCAGTTCCTTGCCGTTGCGGTCGACGATCACCAGGTCGCCGGCCACCTCGAAGCTGTCCACGTAGATCGGGCCGTTGACCCAGATCCAGATGGTCAGCGTCAGCAGCGCACCGGGTACGTACGCCGGGTGTGGCGCGCGATGGCCCTTGAGGGCGGTCATGTTGAATGTGAGCGTCACGTCCTGCTCGCCCAGGCGCACCGGATACTCGGTGACCTGCTTGAAGTAACCCCCAGTGCGCACGTACTGAGTGATCTGGGCCGTCAGGGAGCTGCTGATGGCGGCCTTGTTGGCCTCGTTGACGTCGGCGGCGCTCACCGTCACATCGGCGATTTGCGCACTGCGCGGGCTGCTGACAGCGACCGGGTGGAGCGGGGCGGCGATGGGGCCGGTGACGGTGTAGGAAACGCAGCCGGTCATCGACAGCGCAGCGATCAGGGCCGTAGCCCGAAGCAGAGTGTTAAGCACGCAATGTCCCTATAAGTGAGCAAGCCAAGTTACTGTTTCGACCCGTATCCCCATAACTTGAGGGAATGTGCGCCACCGCACGGCAACCGACGAAACACCTTGAGAACCGCTCTCAACCCCGTAAAATGCCGCGATTGTTTAAAGCACGATACTTTTCAGGGACGAATCCAGACATGCGCATGTTTGCCGTATTCCTCGTCGCCTGCCTGATGGCGGGCTGCGCCTCCAAGCCGGAGTACTACATCTCGCCGGCACCGGTCACGATTTCGAAGACTGCTACTTACTGGCTCGACACCTTCAACGTTGAGGTGAAGGGCAAGAGTAAGCACTTCATGTCGGATGACAAAGTTCGCCAGGAACTCGGCGTCGATCTGGTAAACCGCTTGCTCAAAGCCAAGCGTTACGCAACCAGTAAAGACAGCGCCGATTATTTGCTGGATGTCGACGTCGTCTATGTGCGCCATATCATCGACTCCAATGGTGGGTTTTCGAACCTGTTGATTGACGACGGTACCATCCTGCAAAGCATCGATTTTGGCTACAAGGTCAAGGTCAAGAAAGCCGGTGCCGAGGTGCTGCACTTCGCCCAGAACCGCCCCAGCCTGGAGCCCAGCAACTGGCGAGGCCAGCCGCAACAATGGAGGACCCTTGCCGGCGTTGTAACCAACAGCGGTAACTCCAGTGTCGAGCGGTATTTCACTAGTGGGCTAAGCGACTACATCGTCGACGACCTGCGCGATATTCCGTCTCGCTAGCGTCAGCTGCCATACCCGATTCCCCCCATTTAGGAGCACCCCGTGAACACACTGTCCAAAATCCTGCTGTCCGGCCTCACCGCCGCAGCGCTGTTGACCGTGGCCGGTTGCGCCACGGAGAGCAACCGCGCCATGCCGGTGGAACAGGTCGCCAGCGCCAACGTCGCCTATTCCGGCGTGCGTGTGCCCATCGCCGTGGGCAAGTTCGACAACCGCTCCAGCTACATGCGCGGCATTTTCTCCGATGGCGTCGACCGCCTCGGTGGCCAGGCCAAGACCATCCTGATTACCCACCTGCAGCAGACCAACCGCTTCAGCGTGCTGGACCGCGACAACATGGGCGAAATCTCCCAGGAAGCCGCGATCAAGGGCACCGCGCAGAAGCTCAAGGGCGCTGACTACGTCGTGACCGGCGACGTGACCGAGTTCGGCCGCAAAGAGACCGGCGACCGCCAGCTGTTCGGCATCCTCGGCCGTGGCAAGACCCAAGTGGCCTACGCCAAGGTCGCACTGAACATCGTCAACATCAGCACCTCCGAAGTGGTGTACTCCACCCAGGGCGCCGGTGAGTACGCGCTGTCCAACCGTGAAGTGGTCGGCTTCGGCGGCACCGCCAGCTACGACTCCACCCTCAATGGCAAGGTCCTCGACCTGGCCATGCGCGAAGCCATCAACCGCCTGGTCGACGGCATCAACGCCGGCGCCTGGAACCCGCGCAACTGATCAGCAACCCCTCAAGGAGCAGTACACGGATGAGCAAGGCAGTGAAGTTGGCGCTGATGCTGACAGCAATCGCGGCGGTCGCCGGGTGCCACACGGCGCCCCAGCCCCTGTATCAATGGGAAAGCTACCAGCCGCAGGTTTACGAGTACTTCAAGGGCGAGCCCAAGGAAGCGCAGGTCGAGGCGTTGGAGCGTGATCTGCAAAAGATCAACGCCAGCGGCCGCAAGGCGCCGCCGGGTTACCACGCGCACCTGGGCATGCTGTACCTGAGCATGGGCAAGGATGACCAGATGGTGCAGGAGTTCCGCACCGAGAAGGCGCTGTTCCCCGAGTCTGCCTCGTACATGGACTTCCTGTTGAAAAACGCCAAGACCGGAGTGGCCACTAAATGAGCCTGTTAAAACTCACCGGTGCCTTGCTGGCCCTGGCCTTGCTCGGCGGTTGCGCAGCCCCCAAGACCATTGACTACACCGCGTACAAACAGGCGCGGCCCAAGTCGATCCTGGTACTGCCGCCGATCAACGAGTCGCCGGAAGTGCAGGCCTCGTACAGCCTGGTCTCGCAAGTGACTTACCCGCTGGCCGAAGCCGGCTACTACGTGCTGCCGATTGCCCTGGTGGACGAAACCTTCCGCCAGAACGGCCTGACCACCGCCAACGATATCCAGGGCGTGCCACCGGCCAAGCTGCATGACATCTTCGGCGCGGACGCGGCGCTGTACATCACCGTCAGCGAGTACGGCACCAAGTACATGCTGATCTCCAGCGACACCGCCGTGACGGCCTCGGCCAAACTGGTGGACCTGCGCACCGGCACCACCCTGTGGACCGGTTCGGCGCGGGCGTCCAGTGAAGAAGGCAACAACAACGGCGGCGGACTGGTGGGCATGCTGATCACCGCGGCGGTCAAGCAAGTGATCAACAGCTCCACCGATGCGGCGCACCCGATTGCCGGCATCACCAGTGCACGCCTGCTGTCGCCGGGCCAACGCGCGGGGATCCTGTACGGCCCGCGCAACCCGAAGTACGGCACGGACTGATATCCGGATTCTGAGAACACCACAGACCAACTGTGGTGTTATTCGAACCAGGGTTAACCCGAACATCCCGCACCTTGCGTCTGACCTTGTGAACGGATCATTCATTCACGAGGTTCAGCCCATGTCCCGTCCTCTGCTCTTCCTGCGTCCTGCTGCCCAAGGCTTTGCCGTCACCCTGGTGGTGGCGCTGGCCGGGTGTGGGCTGTCTTCATCCCCTGAGTTGGCCAAACCGGCCGAGCCCGTAGCCGAGCTGCAACGCGCGTCGCCCCAGGGCGCCTTGGTCAAGCGCATGGCAATGCCCGCTCCAATGCGCATGCAGGAATCAGCGGCGATGGACTACCGCAGCGAACCCCGCGAGCAATACGCCAACCTGCCGGACAACCCGGTGCATCGCGTGGCCGAAACGCCGGTGTCCACCTTCAGCGTGGATGTCGACACAGGCAGCTACGCCAACGTCAGACGCTTCCTCAACCAAGGCAGCCTGCCGCCCGAAGGCGCTGTGCGACTGGAGGAAATGGTCAACTACTTCCCCTACCACTACGCCTTGCCCACCGACGGCTCACCGTTTGGCGTGACCACCGAAGTCGCCGCCACACCCTGGAACCCGCGCACGAAACTGCTGCGCATCGGCATCAAGGCGTCCGACCGCGCCGTGGCGGACCTGGCGCCGGCCAACCTGGTGTTCCTGGTGGATGTGTCCGGCTCCATGGACCGCCGCGAAGGCTTGCCGCTGGTGCAAAGCACCCTGAAATTGCTGGTGGATCAGTTGCGTGATCAGGACCGGGTTTCATTGGTGGTCTACGCCGGTGAGTCCCGCGTAGTGCTCAAGCCCACATCGGGGCGCGACAAGGCCAGGATCCGCAATGCCATCGATCAACTCACCGCCGGCGGTTCCACGGCAGGCGCATCCGGCATCGAACTGGCCTACCAGATGGCCCGCGAAGGCTTTATCGACAAGGGCATCAACCGCATCCTGCTGGCCACCGACGGTGACTTCAATGTGGGCGTCAGCGACTTCGACAGCCTCAAGCAAATGGCCGCCCGCCAGCGTAAAAGCGGCGTGTCCCTCACCACCCTCGGCTTCGGTGTGGATAACTACAACGAACACCTGATGGAACAACTGGCCGATGCCGGCGATGGCAATTACGCCTATATCGACAACCTGCGCGAAGCCCGCAAGGTGCTGGTGGACCAGCTCAGTTCAACCCTGGCGGTGGTCGCGCGGGATGTGAAAGTGCAGGTGGAATTCAACCCGGCACAGGTCAGCGAGTATCGACTGCTGGGCTATGAAAATCGCGCGCTCAAGCGTGAGGATTTCAACAACGACAAAGTCGATGCCGGTGAGATCGGCGCAGGGCATACCGTGACCGCGCTGTATGAAATTGTGCCGAAGGGCCAGAGGGGCTGGTTGGAGCCCTTGCGCTACGCCACTGCGCCTGCGGCCGAAGGTAAATCCGATGAACTGGCGATGCTGCGCGTGCGCTACAAGCCCGCCACGGGCGGTGACAGCCGCTTGATCGAACGGCCCATCCGCCACGAAACCACCCAGGCCAGCGACGACCTGCGCTTCTCGGCGGCGGTGGCCGCCTTCGCCCAACAGCTCAAGGGCGATGGCCGCTACACTGGCAGCATGAGTTTGAAGGACACCGCCGCCTTGGCCCGCTCGGCGCGAGGCGATGATCCGTTCGGCTTGCGCAATGAGTTTGTGCAACTGGTGGAAGTGGCCCAAAGCCTGAAGGCTCCGGCCAAACACTGATAAAGGGAGTTAGCCATCGATATGCCCGCTCCAGATGAGCCACCCAGCGACGAATCCCTGCTGGCCCGCTACCGCAACGGCGACGCTGCCGCGTTCGAAGCCTTGTACGCCAGGCACCGCCAAGGCCTCTACCGCTTCCTCGTGGCCCTGAGCAACAAGGCCGAACTGGCCGAGGAAATCTACCAGGAGACCTGGCTCAGCCTGATCCGCAGCAGCACCCAGCCACAAGGCCGGGCGAGCTTTCGTACGTGGTTATTCCAGATCGCCCGCAACCGTCTGATCGATTATTGGCGCAAGCACGGCATCCATAACCCACTACACGACAGCTACGACGAGCAACTGCACGCCCAGGCCGACGACAGCGCCGGCCCTGAGCAACAGCTGAGCCTGAGCCGCGACCAGGCGCGCCTGGACGCCGCCCTGCAAGCCTTGCCCGAAGACCAGCGCGAAGTCTTCCTGCTACGCCTGCACGGCGACCTCGAAGTGCCGCAAATCGCCGCCCTCACCGGCGCCCCGCTGGAAACCGTAAAAAGCCGCCTGCGTTACGCCCAGCAGAAACTGCGCCGCCTGCTGGCCGAGGAGATACTCGCATGACCGACTCCCGACACACTCCCGACACCGACGACGTGCTGACCCAGCATTACCGTCAACACAGCACCGGCGAGCCGCCCGCGTCCCTTGACGCCCTCATCCTCAAAGCCGCCCGCCGCGAGGCCCCGGCGCCGCAACCGAGCCTGTGGCAACGCTGGCTGCACGCCTGCCAACGCCCGCGCTGGCAAATGGCATTCGCCACCGTGGCCGGCTTGGCGCTGATGATCGGCGTGGTCACGCGCTCGCCAGTGCCACAACCCGAAATCTCCACGGCGACCTTCTCCGCCCTGCACGAGGAAGCCGCCCGCCCGGCGCCGCAAGCGTTGTCCGCACCGGCGCCGATGGCGCGCATCGCCGCCGCGCCCAAGGCTGAACGTGCGCCGGTTCAGGCTGAGATTGCAGGTGCGATGGCAGATGAATCGAGCGCCAGGCTCAGCAAGCGCGCACCGTCAGCGTTGCCGTCGCTGGAGCAAGAGTTACAGGCGATCGTGCGCTTGCGGGAAGCGGGTGAAAGCAAAGCCGCGGATGAAAAATTGCTGGCGTTGCACGCGCGCTTCCCCGAGGAAGACCTGCCCGCACGGCTGGAGGCGCTGCGCACGCATTGACTACAAAAAAAGAACAGGCCACCGGTAACCTGTGGCTTGCGGGGCAAGCCCGCTCGCCACAGTGCCCTCAAGCCCCGTCTTCAACGCCGCGCATCAAAAACCATGCGCACCGCCAGGCCAGCCAGCACCGTCCCCATCAGCCAGCGCTGCACCCGTTGCCAAACCGGCTTGGCCGCCAGGAAGGTCGCGATGGAACCGGCCATGATGGCGATCACCGCATTCACGCTCACACTGATCATGATCTGGGTAAACCCCAGCACGATGGATTGTGTCAGCACGCTGCCGTGGCCAGTGGGGGAGATGAACTGGGGCAGCAATGACAGATACATCACCGCGACTTTCGGATTCAACAGGTTGGTCACAAAGCCCATCATGAACAGCTTGCGTGGGCCGTCCCTGGGCAAGTCGCGCACATGAAACGCCGAGCGCCCGCCGGGCTTGACCGCTTGCCAGGCCAGGTACAACAGGTAAAGCGCACCGCCGAGCCGGAGTGCGTCATACGCATACGGCACTGCCATCAGCAGCGCGGTAATCCCCAGCGCCGCGCACAGCATATACACGACGAAACCCAGCGCCACGCCGCCGAGTGAAATCAACCCGGCCAGCGGCCCCTGGCAGATCGAGCGCGAAATCAGGTAGATCATGTTCGGGCCGGGCGTCAGCACCATGCCAAGGGAAATCAGACCATACGCCAGCAGGCTCGACAGTTCGGGCATGGGTTCACTCCTGTAGGTAGAGCGCGTCGTTGCGCAGGTTGGATGCGCCTGATGGTAGGGCGGGAGCAGGGCGCGCGTTAGATACAGATCGGCTGACAAAACGTCATACAGGGGGGTTGGGCCGCTTGAGCACCCTTGGTTGGCGCCGGTCCGTCAGTTAAGGGCGAACACCCTACTTGTGGTGAGCGGGCTTGCTGTGGTGAGCGGGCTTGCCCCGCGTTGGGGTGCGAAGCGCCCCTATTGAAGACGACTGAGGTGGATCAGGCACGCCCCTGGCATCAACGCTTGCAGTGAGACGCAACGTCTCGCGGTCTCGTCGCTACCGTGCGCGATCTGGCATGGCGCGTCTCGTTTGACCTCAATGCCGGCCACCCTTGGGTGTTCATTCGGCGGCTCTAGGAGAGGGGCGTCCAGGCGTTTTTGCACAGCTGGCACCGGCCTTGCTCTGGCCACTGGCAACCCCCCCCCGGCGCGCCAGTGCCAACCGTTTCAAGGAGACTTCGCTATGAGCCTTTCGAGCAACTCGCAACGCAGCATGCGTGCCGCTGTCTGGCACGGTCGTAACGACATCCGCGTCGAAGACGTGCCGCTGCCCGTTTCGCCGCCTGCCGGTTGGGTGCAGATCCGCGTGCAATGGTGCGGCATTTGCGGCTCCGATCTGCATGAGTACGTGGCCGGCCCGGTGTTCATTCCGGTCGACGCCCCGCACCCGCTGACCGGGATCAAGGGCCAGTGCATTCTCGGTCATGAGTTTTGTGGCGAGATCGTCGAACTCGGTGCCGGCGTACAGGGCTTCAGCGTCGGCGAGCCGGTGGCGGCCGATGCCTGTCAGCATTGCGGCACCTGCTACTACTGCACCCACGGGCTGTACAACATTTGCGAGAACCTGGCCTTTACCGGCTTGATGAACAACGGTGCGTTCGCCGAACTGGTCAACGTGCCCGCCAACCTGCTGTACAAGCTACCGGCGAACTTCCCCGCTGAAGCCGGGGCGCTGATCGAGCCTCTGGCCGTCGGCATGCACGCGGTGAAAAAAGCCGGAAGCCTGCTCGGGCAAAACGTCGTGGTGGTCGGCGCCGGCACCATCGGTCTGTGCACCATCATGTGCGCCAAGGCGGCGGGCGCGGCCCAGGTGATCGCGCTGGAAATGTCCGGCGCGCGCAAGGCCAAGGCCCGGGAAGTGGGGGCGACCCATGTGCTCGATCCGAATGAATGCGACGCCCTGGCCGAGGTCCGCCGCCTGACCGGCGGGCTCGGCGCGGACGTCAGTTTCGAATGCATCGGCAACAAACACACGGCCAAACTCGCCATCGACCTGATCCGCAAGGCCGGCAAGTGCGTACTGGTGGGCATCTTCGAAGAACCCAGTGAATTCAACTTTTTCGAGTTGGTGGCCACTGAGAAACAGGTACTCGGCGCGCTGGCCTATAACGGTGAGTTCGCCGACGTGATCGCGTTTATCGCGGATGGGCGGCTGGACATCTCGCCACTGGTGACGGGGCGCATTCAGTTGGAGCAGATCGTGGGCCAGGGCTTCGAGGAACTGGTTAAAAACAAGGAACACAATGTGAAGATCATTGTGTCGCCTGCTCGGGTCTGAAGCGTGGGCTGTGCCCCCACTCCCTACTCCCCAAGCCAGACTGAGGAGGGAAGTGGGGGCAGGATTGTCGGTATGACGCTAAAAATCCTCGCAGCCAGCGTCCTTCACTCACGCATCCACAGGCCAGGTACCGCGACGCACCATCTCCCGGACACGATCAGCCCCGTTGGCCCGAACCAGCAACTCCATGCGTGCTTTCTCGATGTCCTCGGCACTCCATTGGTCGGTCGCCATCGTGGCTTTTTCATGGGACCAACCGTTGTCGTAGTGACGTACCACATACTGCTGCTGGTATTCCCACATCGACGTCCCGGGAATCGGCGTGACGATAAACGGGTTGGCGTACGCCATGCCGGCACCCATGAGGTTGACCGCGTAATCGATGGTGCGGTCGATCAGCTCCAGGCTCTCTACAAAAGGCTTTTGCCCAGGTCCGCCGGGGGGGTTGACGAACCCCAGCATGAACCCGCCGGTAACCTGAATGCCGTGCTCGGTAAAAATTTCGATGAGCTCGAACGTCGAGTGCTGAATTGCGTTAAGTCGGGATTTGTTGGAATTGACCAGGCTGTCTTCGTTCGCGCTCTCCACCGCGAGGTAGATGTTGTAGCAGCCATTTTCGGCAATCGACCGAATGAACTTCCTTGCCGTGAGCCCGCCTTTTACCGCCTCGATCACATTGCGATATTGCGGGTTCTTGCGCTCCTTCTCATCCATCTGGTCGATGAAGCGTTCGCCCAAATGCAGCAGGATCAGGTTGAAAAGGCTCAACCCGCCTTCTTCGACCCAGGGCAAGTCATGTTTTTTCAGGAGCTTGCCAACCTCCATCGCATACAACGGGTCATGCATCAGGTGATCGTCCTCGATCAGCACTTCAGTGACTCCCTGTTTCACCAGATCGGCCAGGTGCAGGTCAAACCAGTCCAGGCCAAGTGCGCGCCAAGGGCCGTTGATTTTCGGGATGTAGCAGAAGTTACAGTTCACGTTGCAGCCAATCGTGGAGAATATCTGCGCCCAGGCGCCATGCTTGCGTACACGTGCTCCTGAGGAGTGATAAGGCTGCAGGTAATGCTTCATGTCCAGAAAGCTGAAGTCCGGCAAAGGCATGACGCCGAGCCGCTCCTCGAGGTCCTGCCGCTTGGGGATGATGCTCAGGTAGCTGGACTTCTGGGTGGGCCGGATCAGTTGCGCCCGGCTGTCGCGGTACGCCACCCCAGGTACGGCATTGATGTCTGTGCCTTCGTGAGTCAAGGCATCGAGCAGCAGGGTAAAGGCGCGGTCAGCTTCATTGATCAGCGCGAAGTCGAAGGCCGAATCCAGCAGTGCGTTCTTCCAGTCACCACTGGAGTGAGCGCCGCCAGTGACCAGCACCAGGTTGGGATCGAGGGTTTTCACCAGCTCGGCCAACGCCCGTGCATTGCCCCATTGCACGGTGTAGTTGCACTGGATCCCGACAATATCGGGCTGCGCGGTTTCGATGATCTCGCGTATCTGCGTATCGGTCAGGCCGTAGCGGATCAGATGCCCTTGGTCGACCTTGACCAGGCTGTGCTCCTGGGACCAGCCGGCAAAGGGCGAATCGACAATCTGCACGTCATAACCGGCCCGCCGGGCCACCGTGGCGATGCGCAACAGGCCGATAGGCGTACCGGCACGCTTCATCACTTCGAACGTATCAATGCCGATGCGGGCAAATGCGCTGTCGTGTGCCGTGGGCTCGATCAGACGTGTGTAGGGCGGCACAAACAGCAGCACACGAGGCGCCTCGCCATGGGCGCGACGACGGATGCCGGTTCGGCTGTTCAGCAACGATGGCTTTCCCAGATGACTGAGTAAGGGCCGCGTGGGCGCGACTGAAAAACTCGGCCCGTCGCTCTCGATCCTCAGGGTTCCCTGCGAAGCTATCAAGTTCATTTCCCTGTCTCCTTACCCGTCGAGATCAACGCGAGGTCGTGCGTGAGCGTGAAGTGGCGATGACCGCCCCCGTAATGATCAACACCGCGGGAATCATCAAGATCGGCTTGGCATCGCTTTGCCCCACGACAATCAGCAGCAGTGTGGAGAACAGCGGCGCCAGGTAAGACAGGGCGCCCAGCATCGATAGGTTTCCGTGCTTGGTCGCGTGGTCCCAGGCGAAAAAAGCCAGTCCTACCGGGCCCAAACCCAGGGCAATGATCGCCGCCCACTGGCCCGGCTCAGGCCGCACCGTGGTTTCGAACGCCAGGTGGCAGAGCCCCCCGGCCACAGCCACCAGCCCGCAAATACCCCCGACTATGCTGCTCGGAACATGGCTGAACCGCCGGTTGAACACCGAATAAATCGCCCAGACCCAGGCACACGCAAAGGCGGCGGCGTAACCGATAACCGGCATCGACGCACTGTCACTCCGGGCCCGCAGCTGCATGATGAAGGCCGTCCCCGCCAGGCCGAGCAAGGCGCCCAACAGCTGGCGCTTGCGCAGCGACTCGCCGGTGGCAAAGCTCGACAGCAGCACGATCAGCAGCGGCCACAGGTAGGCAATCAGGCTGGCTTCAGCCGCAGGCGCGGCCTTCAGGGCAAAGAAATACAACGCGTGATAGACGAAGATCCCGGTAAACCCCGTCGCCCACACAGACCAGGGCTGGCGCCAACTGCTGAACCCTGTTGCGCCACGCAGCCCCAGCACGCACAGGCTGGCCACGAACGCGACCGCGAAGCTCGAAGCCAGCAACTGAAAGGCCGGGATCCCGGCGGTCAAGGTGGTCAGAAGCGCCAGGCACGCCCACAAAAACACGGCAATCACCCCGATCAGCGTCGCACTGGCGGTGCCCTTGGCAAGGGTGATGGATGGGTTGGAAGTGCTCATGCAAGCCCCGTCTGCGGATAATCCTCAAGCGGGAACAATAGAAAGGTCGAGAGAGCGAGTATTGATCAGGCCCGCCGAAGAATTGTTCGGGACTGCTGTTTTTTCAGTGATCTCGCCCTTGTTTACGCACCACAGCCGGCGTCAGATGGCGGGCTTTCTTCAGGGCATGGGTTAACGCACTCTGGTCGGCGTACCCGGCGCGATGCGCAATATCAATGATCGACAAAGACGTTTGGCGCAGCAGGTCAATGGCCAGATTCAGACGCAAGTTCGCGATATGCGAGAACGGCGTTGTATTCAGGTGCTGCCCAAACAGCACATACAAACGCCGCTCACTGGTGCCCGCATAACGCGCAATATCATGCGCCGTCAGGGCCGTGCCCAAGTGCTGCTCGATGTAGGCCAGCGCGCGAGCAAGAATGAACTGACCGGGATCGCTCCGCGCAACCTCGGGCTGCAATAACGAACACAACAGCAACCGACTCCAGGACTCGGCCATCGCGAGCGAGCCGACCAACTGTGGCCCGTTGCAACTGGCGTAATCGAGCAAATGCCGTATATCGGGCCTGACCGCAAAAAAGCGCTTGTCGTTGAGTGGGTCAAATGACGCAACCGTACCCTTCTGCGCCTCGCCACGCTCGGTCGAGACGTCCAGCACCAGGAAACGGTTATGGGTGTTGGCCAGGAAGGTATGCCGGGCCCCAGCAGAAATCACCACCCCCTGGCTTGCATCGACCTTGCCGCCTCGTCCGTCGACCTCAATCTCCATCGACCCGGATTGAGGGAGCACGATTTGATGGAAGTCATGCTGGTGAAGCTCGACCTGACCTGAGTAAGAGCGCAATGAGAGGGAGAGCGATTGGGGGCTGGTGGTGCTCATCCGTGAGTCTCCGGGGGTGAGGGGGTTAGCGTACGTTACTGTTGTGTTTGGATGCCAGATTGTATTTAGGGGGGAGTT
>NZ_JAVAJK010000033.1:0-52138 GCF_052112325.1 Pseudomonas sp. Yb2C2
GTTCTCAATAATGAAATCTTCAAATCACCACAATCCAATGTGGGAGGGGCTTGCCCCCGATTTCGGGGTGCCAGTCCACGATGAGTAGACTGACACTCCGACATCGGGGGCAAGCCCCTCCACATTTGGATCTGCGGCGTCCTACAAATTGTACTTAGTTCCAGCCCGCCCGATCCATCAGGCGAATGGCTTCAGCCTGGCGCTTGCCCGCCACTTCCACCGGCAATGTATCTGCCACGAACTTGCCCCAAGTCGCCACTTCAGCCGACGGCGGTACCGCCGGATTGGCCGGGAATTCCTGGTTCACGTCGGCAAAGATCTTCTGCGCCTCAGGCGTGGTCATCCACTCCACCAATGCCTTGGCGGCTTCCGGGTGTGGTGCGTGCTTGGTCAAGCCGATACCCGACAGGTTCACATGCACGCCACGGTCGCCCTGGTTCGGCCAGAACAGCTTCACCGCCAGGTCCGGCTTCTGCTTGTGCAGACGGCCGTAGTAGTAGGTATTGACGATACCCACGTCGCATTGCCCGGCGTTGATTGCCTCCAGCACCGCGATGTCATCGGAGAACACGTCGGTAGACAGGTTATTCACCCAGCCCTTGACGATTTCTTCGGTCTTGGCCGCGCCGTGGGTTTCGATCAGGGTGGCGGTCAGCGATTGGTTGTAGACCTTTTTCGCCGTGCGCAGGCACAGGCGGCCTTCCCACTGTTTGTCGGCCAGGGCCTCGTAGGTGGTCAGGTCACCCGGTTTGACCCGATCGGTGGAGTACGCGATGGTCCGCGCGCGCAGGCTCAAACCGGTCCAGGCATGCGCCGAAGAGCGGTATTGCAGGGGAATGTTCTTGTCGATTACCGGCGAGGTGAACGGTTGCAGAATGCCCATTTGCTCGGCCTGCCAGAGGTTGCCGGCATCCACGGTGAGCAGCAGGTCGGCGGTGGCGTTTTCGCCCTCGGCCTTGATGCGCTGCATCAGCGGGGCTTCCTTGTCGGTGATGAACTTCACCTGGACACCGGTCTTTTGGGTGTAGGCGTCGAACACCGGTTTGATCAGTTCGTCGATACGCGAGGAGTAGACCACCACTTCGTCGGCTGCCTGCACGGTGGTGCTGCCGATCAGGGTGAGTGCCAGGGCAGTCAGGAGGCGCTTGGGTGCCAACATGGGGGCGGTCTCTCATTTGCAAAATAAGCGCAAATGATAGGGACTCACATTTGGTAACGCTCGGCGGAGCCGTTACCAAATGTTGCACAAACCTGTCAGGGCTTGGCCAGGTCCGGCAGATCCCCGCTCAACCCGAGGGCCTGGCGCACAAACACGGCCTTGGCTTCGGGCATCTGGTCGACCATCTTCAACCCGGCATTACGCAACCAGCGCAGCGGCAGTTGATCGGCCTGGAACAGGCGCTCAAAGCCTTCCATCGCCGCCATCAGGGCCAGGTTATGGGGCATTCGTCGGCGCTCGTAACGGCTGAGCACCTTCACATCGGCCAGACGTTCACCGCGCTCGGTGGCCGACAACAACACTTCGGCCAGCACCGCCGCATCGAGGAAACCCAGGTTGACGCCCTGCCCGGCCAATGGATGGATGACATGGGCGGCGTCGCCGATCAATGCCAGGCCCTCGGCCACATAGCGTTTGGCGTGGCGCTGACGCAAGGGTACGCACACACGCGGATCGGCGCTGACCACGCTACCGAGGCGCCCTTCAAAGGCGCGCTCCAGTTCACGGCAGAAGCTTTCATCATCCAGCGCCATCAGGCGTTCGGATTCAACCGGCGTAGTCGACCAGACGATCGAGCACCAATCTTGCTGCCCGTCCCGCTCCAGCGGCAAAAACGCCAGCGGGCCGGTGTCGGTAAAGCGTTGCCAGGCCGTGCGCTGGTGCGGCTGGCTGCTGCGCACGCTGGTAACGATGGCGTTATGCAGGTAGTCCCATTCACGGGTCGCGGTGCCGGTCAGGCGGCGCACGGCGGAGTTGGCGCCATCGGCGGCCACCACCAGCGGCGCGCGCAATGTGCGGCCATCGGCCAGGGTCAGCAGCCAGTCATCGCCGGAACGGCGCATCTGCTCCAGGCGCGCATTCGCCAGCAGGCCCAGGTCGCAGTCGTGCAGACGCTCGAGCAAGGCATCCTGGACCACACGGTTCTCGACAATATGCCCGAGCACTTCGGCATGCACACTGGCCGCCGAAAAGTGAATCTGCCCGGTGCCGCTGCCGTCCCACACCTGCATCTCGCCGTACGGGCTGGCGCGTCGTTCAACGATGCCATCCCACACACCGAGGCGCTCGAGGATGCGCTGGCTGGCCGCCGACAAGGCACTCACACGGGGTTCGAAGGCCGCCGCGCGGTCGAACGGCTTGACGCTCAGCGGGCTGCCGTCGAGCAGCAACACTTGCAGGCCGCTGCCTTGCAATGCCAGCGCCAGGGCGCTTCCGACCATTCCGGCCCCGACAATCAGCACATCTGCGCGCATGTCCATGCTTTAAGCCTGTCTCGCTGGCGGCTTGCACCGCACGTAAAAGGATTGATAAGTCTCACGCATCGGGACGGGTACCCAGGCCCATGGCCTGACGGGCGAACCAACGCTTGGCCGGTGGCAGCAGGTCCAGGCCCAGCAGGCCCATATTGCGGCCCAGGGCGACCAGCGGTTGCGCGCTGCCAAACAGCCGCGTGACCTGGTCGGAGAAACCCACGGTCAACTTCTGATCCATGCGCTGACGCTCGCGATAAGCCTGCAACGTCGCCAGGTCGCCCGGCACCGCCGGCCCGGCCAGCAAGGCCTCGGCCAAGGCGTGCGCATCACGCAGGGACAGGTTGAACCCCTGCCCGGCAATCGGGTGCAGGCTGTGGGCGGCATTGCCGAGGATCGCCAGGTGCGAGCGCACTTGTTCTTCGGCTTCCACCAGGGTCAACGGATACAGATGACGGGCGCCGACTTGCTTGAGGGTGCCCAGGCGGTAGCCGAACACGCCCTGCAACTCGCTCAGGAAGCTGCGTTCATCGAGACTGGCCAGGCGCTGTGCGTCCATGCCGATACGGGTCCATACCAGTGCGCAACGGTTGTCCGGCAGCGGCAGCAGGGCCATCGGGCCTTCATCGGTGAAACGCTCGAACGCTTCGCCGTTGTGGGCTTCGCTCGGGGTGATGTTGGCGATCAGCGCGCTCTGGTTGTACGGACGGGTTTTCACGCCAATGCCCAGTTGCTCGCGCAGGCCGGAGCGGCCGCCGTCGGCGAGCACCGCGAGGTCGCATTCCAGCACGGTTTCATCGTTGAGGGTCAGGCGGTAGCCATCGGGCAGCGGCTCCATGCGTGTGACTTCCGCCGGGCAGCGCCAACTCACCACGTCCTTGTCCAGGCCTTGCCACAGGCATTGACCGAGCCAGGCGTTTTCCACCACGTAACCGAGGGCTGGCACGCCCTCCTCCATGGCGGACAGTCGCGCGGTGGAGAAGCGCCCACGGTCCGACACATGGATCTGCTTGATCGGCTCGGCGCGGCGCGAGATCTGCTGCCACAGGCCCAGGCGCTGATAAATCTGCCGGGCGCCGTAGGACAGCGCCGAAGACCGCGCATCGTAGCTCGGCTGGTAGCTGTCGCCGGGCGCGAAGGGTTCGATCAGCACGATCTTCCAGCCACGCGCCTTGGCACCGGCCTGCAACGCAAGCGCCAGGCTCGCGCCCACCAGGCCGCCGCCGATAATCGCCAGGTTGACCCGGCTCATCGGGCGGCCGCCATCAGGGCTTCGATTTCAACGACGCTCTTGGGGGCGCCGCCGGTCAGGATTTCACAGCCTTGCTTGGTCACCACCACGTCGTCCTCGATGCGCACGCCAATGCCACGCCATTTCTTCGCTACGGTCTGGTTATCCGGCGAGATGTAGATGCCTGGCTCCACGGTCAGTGCCATGCCGACTTCCAGCACTCGCCATTCGCCACCCACCTTGTACTCGCCGACGTCATGCACATCCATCCCCAGCCAATGGCCAGCGCGATGCATATAAAAGGGTTTGTAGGCTTCACTGGCGATCAGTTCGTCGACGTCGCCCTTCAGCAACCCCAGACTCACCAGCCCGGCAGTGATGACCTGCACCGTCGCCTCGTGGGCCTGGTTCCAATGCTTGTTCGGCGCGATCTCGGCAAAGGCGGCCTCCTGGGAAGCCAGCACGATTTCATAGATCGCCTTCTGTTCCGGCGAAAATTTGCCATTGACCGGCCAGGTGCGCGTGATGTCGCTGGCGTAGCAGTCGATTTCGCAACCGGCATCGATCAGCACCAGGTCACCATCCTTGAGCACGGCGTCATTCTGCTGGTAATGCAGGATGCAGCTGTTGCGCCCGGTGGCGACGATGGAGCCATAGGCCGGCATCTTCGCGCCGCCCTTGCGGAATTCGTAATCCAGCTCGGCTTCCAGGCTGAACTCATGCAAGCCGGCGCGACTGGCCTGCATGGCCTTCACATGGGCCGCGCAGGAAATGCGCGCTGCCTCGCGCATCACCTTCACTTCCGCCGCCGATTTATACAGGCGCATGTCGTGGAGCAGATGATCCAGGGCAACAAACTCGTTCGGTGGCTGGGCGCCAAGGTGCGCTTTGGAGCGGATGACGTTGATCCACTCCATCAGGTGCCGATCGAATTCGGCGTTGCTGCCCATGGCCGAATACACCCGGTCGCGGCCTTCGATCAGGCCGGGCAGGATGTCGTCGATATCGGTGATGGGGAAGGCATCGTCGGCGCCAAAGTCACGGATGGCGCCTTCGGTGCCCGCACGCAGGCCGTCCCACAATTCGCGCTCGGCATTGCGTTCGCGGCAGAACAGCACGTACTCGCCATGCTGGCGACCGGGCATCAGCACGATCACCGCTTCCGGCTCGGGGAAACCGCTCAGGTACTGGAAGTCGCTGTCCTGGCGATAGACGTGCTCCACATCGCGATTGCGGATCGCCACGGCGGCAGCCGGCAGGATCGCGATGCTGTTGGGTTCCATCTGCGCCATGAGCGCCTTGCGGCGCCGGGTGTATTCCGCTTTGGGGATATGGATCATGGGCAGATTGGCTTCCTTTCTCTTTTAATGCAGCGAAGGCTTGGGTGCAGCAGGCTCAGCGGACTTCCTGGTCTCGGTGAACAGCAGCAACGGCGCGACGCGCAGGTATTCCATGACTTCCATGTAGTCGCCTTCGCCGTCTTCGGACTCTTCCAGGGCGTCTTGCACCTGGGAGATAGCCGCCAGGTCCTGCAGCACTTCCTTGGCGTCGGTGCTCAGTTCCAGGCCGCTGGCGTTCACGCCGAAACCATGGAGGAAGCCCTGGCACCATTGGCCGAGTGCGGCGGCGCGTTCGGGGAGCGGTGCATCGTCGGTCGGCAGCAGCAGGACCACGGTGACGTCATCACCGGTCAGTTCGCCCTTGACCATCTCTTGCAGGCCGATAAGCGCGTTACGCACGTTGTCGGTCGGTTCGGTTTCCAGCAGCTCGGCCACATCGGCCAGCCAGTTGTCGGCATCAAAGCCAACACCGGTGCAACTGCGGCCGAGCAGCACGCCATGCAGCTCGGCGGGCGAGCAAGGATGGCCGCTGGTGCTCAGCAGTTTGGAAAAAGCATCGTACGGGGAGTTCTGAATGGGCATGGTGAGCTAGGCGCCAGACGGCGCAATGTCTAGAATGGAGCGCTGTATCCTAGCACCGGCAGACGCACCAAGACTATCGAGGGCGTCAGATCGTTTATCCTGCAGTTGCCATTCATCAGACAAATCCAGTGGAACCCAATGGAAGACACCGACCTGCAAGCGCTGATGGCCAGACTCGAATTGCTAATTACTCGGGTCGAGCAACTTAAGAGTCAAAACGGACTCCTATTAGCTCAGGAAAAGACCTGGCGCGAGGAACGCGCTCACCTCATTGAAAAAAACGAAATCGCCCGGCGTAAGGTCGAATCGATGATTTCGCGCCTGAAGGCCCTGGAGCAAGACTCATGAGTTCAAGCAATAGCGTCACCGTGCAGATCCTCGACAAAGAATATTCGATCATCTGTCCCCAGGAAGAGCGCAACAACCTGGTGAGCGCCGCCCGCTACCTGGACGGCAAGATGCGCGAAATCCGCAGCAGCGGCAAAGTCATTGGTGCCGACCGCATCGCCGTAATGGCCGCCCTGAACATTACCCACGACCTGCTGCATAAGCAGGAGCGCCCTGACGTACAGGCCAGCGGCTCGACACGTGAGCAGGTGCGCGACCTGCTCGAACGCGTGGACCTGGTGCTTTCCAGCGACACAGAGCAACCCAAGGGCTGATTGCCGCGACTGTTTAAGGTATACTCGCCCCACTCCCTGGCGTGCTTGCCAGTCGGCGATGTCCCGGAGCCGATTCGCACTACCCTGGAAGTTGCACGTTGGGCTGGTGTGCATGTCCGCTAGACGGAAAGCCTTAAAGCCTACTGCTTCTTCCACCTTGAACTTTCGGGTTCAAGGGCTGAGTCGACAGCGGCTCTGTCGGGGAGCCTGAATTCCAGAACTCAATGCCAGTCCCCGGACTGGCATTGTTTTATGAGCCGAAAAACCATGAACGAACCTGCGCCGCTTTCCCGTCCGCACCTTCGACGCATGTTGCGCAAAGCCCGCCGCGCCCTCACGCCCAGCGAGCAGCGCCAGGCCGCCCATGGCCTGTATCGGCAACTGGCACAGCACCCGCTGTTTCGCCGGGCCAAGCATGTTTCTTTATATCTACCGACGGACGGTGAAATCGATCCGCGCCTGCTGCTGCGTGCGGCACAGCGCCGGGGCAAGGTCACTTACCTGCCGGTGCTCAGCGCCTGGCCACGGACCAAGATGGTGTTCCAGCGCGTGAAGCCTGGGGAAACGCTGCTGCCCAATCGCTTTCGCATTCTGGAGCCACGGGTCA
Source organism: Pseudomonas sp. Yb2C2 (assembly GCF_052112325.1). Lineage (NCBI taxonomy): Bacteria > Pseudomonadati > Pseudomonadota > Gammaproteobacteria > Pseudomonadales > Pseudomonadaceae > Pseudomonas > Pseudomonas sp. Yb2C2. The sequence continues at coordinate 6,892 of NZ_JAVAJK010000033.1, forward strand.
ATGCCAGGCGCCAGCGCAAGGTGTGGGCGCTGGATCTGGTGTTGCTGCCGTTGGTGGGATTCGATGATGCCGGTGGCCGCCTGGGCATGGGCGGCGGTTTCTACGACCGCAGCCTCGCCTACCTGGCGCGTCGCCAGGGCTGGCGCAAGCCGACACTGCTGGGCCTGGCCCATGAATGTCAGAAGGTCGATCGATTGGCACAGGCCAGCTGGGATGTGCCGTTGGCTGGCACCGTTACCGACAGGCAGTGGTATGTCGCAGAAACGCCGCAGGAAGCTACGGCGCCTTGAAGAAGGGTCAGCGCTTGAAGGGTTGCGGCTGCTGCTGAGTCAGTTCAACTGGCGCATCGGTCTTGTTCGACCACAAGCTTTGCGCATACCCGGTGGTCACGACGCCCAGACCAAACAAAATCACCAATATCCATAGTAAATCCGGTTTACGTTGCATCGATTGCCCCCCTTCAGGCATCTCGTACACGATGACAACAACGTTCCAAGTAGTCCGTTGCAGCTGCGTCAAGCTTAAAATCCCGGCATTCTGCGATAACGTGAACCAACACGCAAACCTTGACGCCAACCGACTGTCGGTTTGTCATCAAATTGCCTGACAACTTGCCCACTGCTTTTTCAGGAGCGCAAAAATGGCCTACTGGCTGATGAAATCCGAGCCCGAAGAACTCTCCATCAACGGCCTGGAAACGCTGGGCGAAGCGCGCTGGGACGGTGTCCGCAACTACCAGGCACGCAACTTTCTGCGCGCCATGGCAGTGGGTGACCAATTTTTCTTCTACCACTCCAGTTGCCCCGAGCCCGGCATTGCCGGCATCGGCAAGATCATCGCGGCCGCCTATCCGGACCCTACCGCACTGGAGCCGGACAGCCACTACTTCGACGCCAAGGCCACCCCGGAGAAAAACCCGTGGAGCGCGATCAATGTCGCGCACGTCCAGACCTTTCCCAAGGTGCTGGGCCTGGGCTACCTGAAACAGCAAACCGCCCTCGCCGAATTGCCCCTGGTACAAAAAGGCAGTCGCTTGTCCGTGATGCCGGTCACGGCAGAGCAATGGGCGGCGGTGCTGGCACTGCGCTGACCAGAACCCTGCGGTCACGCTCCCGGCGCATGCATCTGCACCTGAACCGGGTTAGGCTTGCGCTTCATTTGACCGGCATCAACGCCCCTCGGGCTGCCTCGGTCAAACTAGGACGCTAACGCCGCAGGATGCACCCATGTCGATCACGCCCCGCTCCTCCCACCTGTTTGCCGCTTTGTTGATTGCCTTGTTGCTCGCCGCCGGCGGCTTCGGTTACTGGAAGTCCACCCAGGATCGCCTGCCCGAAGGCTTGGGCATGGGCAACGGTCGCCTGGAGTCCACCGAAGTGCAGATCGCCGCCAAGATCCCCGGTCGCCTGGCCGAGGTGCGGGTGGATGAAGGTGACAAGGTGCTCAAGGGCCAGTTGCTGGCGCGCATGGACACCCGCACCCTGGAAGCCCAGCGCGCCCAGGCCGAAGCCGAAGTGCTGCGCGCCAGGGAAAACTTCGCCGCCGCCGAGGCCAATGTGCAACTGCGTCAAAGCGAGCAACTGCTGGCCAACCAGGAACTCAAGCGTACCCAGGAACTGTACAAACGCGGCTTTGCCAGCAGCCAGTTGATCGACCAGCAACAGGCCCACCAGAACACCGGCAACGCCGCCGTGATCGCCGCGCAAGCCCAGGTCAATTCGGTCAAGGCCGCCATCGGTGCCGCCCAGGCCCAGGTCGCCCAGTTGACCAGCGAAATCGATGACAGCAGCTTGCGCGCGCCCATCGACGGCATTATCCAACTGCGCCTGGCCGAGCCCGGCGAGGTCCTCGGTGCCGGCGGGCGCGTGCTGTTGCTGATCGACCCCGAGGATCAGTACATGAACCTCTACCTGCCCGCCTCCGTCACCGGTCGCCTGACGGTTGGCAGCGACGCACGCATCCTGCTCGATGCCCTGCCCCAGCAACCGTTGCCGGCCAAGATCAGCTTTGTTGCCGCCAAGTCGCAGTTCACCCCCAAGGAAGTGGAAACCCGCGACGAACGCCAGAAACTGGTGTTTCGCGTCAAGCTGCGCCTGACCCAACCCAGCGCCGTGCCCCAGGCCAAACCGGGCATGCCCGGCGCCGGCTACGTGCGCATGGCTGACATCGACTGGCCGGCCAACCTGCAATGACCGGCCTGGCGCTGCACGCCACCGGCATCAACCACCGTTACGGCAAGCAGCAGGCCTTGATCGACATTGCCTTCAGCCTGCCCACCGGCACGCGCTGCGGACTGATCGGCCCGGATGGAGCGGGCAAGTCGAGCCTGTTGGGGTTGATCGCCGGGGTTAAAAGGCTCCAGGACGGCCAACTGGAGGTGCTCGGCGGCTCCATCGCCAACCGTCGTCACCGCAACAGCCTGTACCCACGCATCGCCTTCATGCCCCAGGGCCTGGGCGGCAACCTGTACCCCGAACTGTCCATCCGCGAAAACATCCGCTTCTTCGCCACGCTGTTCGGCCTGTCCAAAGCCGACTGCGACCAGCGCATGCACAACCTGCTGTTGGCCACCGACCTTGCACGCTTTGCCGAGCGCCCGGCCGGCAAGCTCTCCGGCGGCATGAAGCAGAAGCTCGGCCTGTGCTGCGCGCTGATCCACGACCCGGACTTGTTGATCCTCGACGAACCCACCACCGGCGTCGACCCGCTGTCGCGGCGGCGCTTCTGGGAACTGGTCGAGACCGTGCGCAGCGAGCGCCCGCAACTGACGCTGCTGGTGGCCACGGCCTATATGGAGGAGGCCGAGCAATTCGAACATTGCATGATGCTCGACCGTGGCAAGCTGATCGCCGACGGGCTCAGCAGCGAACTGGCGGCAGCGACCCCCAGCGGCAAACTGGATGAGGCCTTCACCTACTTCCAGGGCGACAGCGCCCATGACAACCAACCGCTGGTGATCCCGCCCAGGGAAAACGCCAACACCGATATCGCCATCGAAGCCCACGACCTGACCCTGCGCTTCGGCGACTTCACGGCGGTGAACAAGGTCAGCTTTGCCATCGGCCGTGGCGAGATCTTCGGCTTCCTCGGCTCCAACGGTTGCGGCAAGACCACCACGATGAAAGTCCTCACCGGGCTGATGCCGGCCACCGAAGGCAGCGCCACGCTGCTGGGCAACCCGGTGAACGCCAAGGACCTGGCCACCCGCAAGCGCGTAGGGTTCATGTCGCAAAGCTTCTCGCTGTATGGCGAACTCAGCGTGCGCCAGAACCTGGTGCTGCATGCGCAACTGTTCGATTTGCCCAAGGCCGACAGCGGCCCGCGCATCGATGAGCTGATCCAGCGCTTCGACCTCGGTGAAGTGGCCGAGCAGCCGTCCGGGGAGCTGCCCCTCGGCCTGCGCCAACGCTTGTCATTGGCCGTGGCGGTGCTGCATCGCCCGGAAGTATTGATCCTTGATGAGCCCACCTCGGGCGTCGACCCGGCAGCCCGGGATGATTTCTGGCGACTGTTGATCGAGTTGTCCCGTGAACAAGGGGTAACGATCTTCCTGTCTACCCACTTCATGAATGAAGCCCAGCGCTGCGACCGCATCTCCTTGATGCATGCCGGCAAGGTACTGGCCTGCGACACACCGGATGCACTGCAACGGCAGTTCAACGGCGACACCCTGGAAGCCGCGTTCGTCACCTGCCTTGAGCAAGCCCAAGGCGATGCCGAACCCGCCACGTCGGCCAAAACCGTCAGCGAAACCCATGCGCCGCCCATCAGCAAGCGTGGTTTCAGCCTGTCTCGCCTGCTGGCCGTGGCCAGCCGCGAAGGCAAGGAATTGCTGCGCGACAAAGTGCGCATGGCCTTCGCCCTGCTCGGTGCGATGTTCATGATGGTGATCTTCGGCTACGGCATTTCCCTGGACGTGGAAAACTTCGCCTTCGCCGTCTACGACCAGGACCAGACGCCACAAAGCCGCGCCTATCTGGAAGCCTTCCGCAGCTCGCGCTACTTCGCCGAGCAGGCGCCGATCCAGGATGCCAATGAATTACACCGACGCCTGCAACGCTCGGAAATCAAACTGGCCCTGGAGATCCCGCCCGGCTTTGGTCGCGATCTCTATGCCGGGCGCCAACCCACCGTGGCCGCGTGGCTCGATGGCGGCATGCCGTTTCGTGCGGAAACCAGCCGCAACTATGTGGAGGCGGTGCACCAAGGCAACCTGCAGCAACTGGCCGAACTGAGCAGCCTGCCGCGCAGCGCCCAGGCAGCCGCCAAACTGGAAACCCGTTTTCGCTATAACCAGGACGTGGTCAGCGTGAATGCCATCGGCCCCGGCGTGATGGCACTGATCCTGGCGTTTATCCCGGCGATGCTCACCGCCCTGGGCATCGTGCGCGAGAAAGAACTGGGTTCGATCACCAACTTCTACGCCACACCCCTGACGCGCCTGGAATTCCTGCTCGGTAAACAGGCGCCTTACCTGGCCGTGAGCCTGGTCAACCTGGCGCTGCTGGTGGCGATGAATCGCTGGCTGTTCGGTGTGCCGTTCAAGGGCAGCGGCCTGACGCTGGCGTTTGGCGGGCTGCTGTATGTGCTGGCCACCACCAGCATGGGCCTGCTGATTTCCGCGTTCACCCGTACCCAGATCGCGGCGATCCTCGGCACCATGATCATCACCAGCCTGCCAACCATCCAGTTTTCCGGGCTGATCGTGCCGCGCTCGTCCCTGGAAGGCGCCGCCGCCTTGATGGGCGCACTGTTTCCGGCCGGGCACTTTTTGGATATTGCCGTGGGCACCTTCACCAAGGCCCTGGATCTGCGCCAGTTGTGGCCACAATGCCTGGCGCTGTTCGGCTTCTTTATCGGGTTCACCGGGTTGAGCCTGGTCATGCTCAAGAAGCAGGAGGCCTGATGCACAAGCTCGCACACATCTTCCGGCTGGGCATCAAGGAACTCACCAGCCTGCGCCACGACAGCGTCTTGCTGCTGTTTCTGTTCTACGCCTTCACCGTCGCCATCTACATGCCCGCCGCCGGCTCGGTGATCGGCGTGCACAACGCCAGCGTAGCGTTTGTCGATGAAGACCACAGCGCGCTCTCACGGCAGATGGCCGAGGCGCTGCAACCGCCCGAGTTCCAAGCACCGGCACCGTTGGCCTATGACCAGTTGGACAAGGTGATGGACAGCGGCCAGTACACCTTCGTGATCAACGTACCGGCCAACTTCCAGGCCGACCTGTTGGCCGGTCGCCAGCCTGGCGTGCAGGTGAACGTCGATGCCACGGCGATGAGCCAGGCGTTCATGGGCGCCGGCTATATCGGGCGGATCTTCCAGCGCGAATTGCTCAACTACAGCGGGCAAACCGAAGCCACCCGCCAGGCGCCCGCGCTGCTCACGACCCGAGCACTGTTCAACACCAACCTGGAGGGCGGCTGGTTCCTGGCCGTGATCCAGATCGTCAACAACATCACCATCCTGGCCATCGTGCTCACCGGCACCGCGCTGTTGCGCGAGCGCGAGCACGGCACCCTCGACCACCTGCTGGTACTGCCGCTGACCGCACTGGAAATCATGCTGGCGAAAATCTGGAGCAATATGCTGGTGGTGGTGCTGTGCACCTGGCTATCGCTGGAGGTGGTGGTCAAAGGGCTGCTCGGCGTGCCGCTGGCCGGGTCGCTGGGGTTGTTCCTGTTTGTGACTGCCCTGTATCTGTTTGCCAGTACGGCACTGGGGATCTTCCTCGCCACCCTCGCCCGCTCGACGCCGCAGTTCGGCTTGCTGGCGATTCCGGTGATTATCCCGATGCTGCTGTTGTCAGGCGGCAGCACGCCGCTGGACAGCATGCCCGAGTGGTTGCAGTGGGTGATGCAGGGCTCGCCGTCGACGCACTTTGTGAGCCTGAGCGCAGCGATTTTGTTTCGCGACGCGGGGGTGAGTGTGGTGTGGCCGGACTTGCTGGCGCTGGCGGGGATCGGGCTGTTGTTTTTTGCGGTGGCGTTGGCGCGGTTCAGGAAGAGCCTGGCTTCCTGACGAAGCCCCCGTAGCAGCTGCCGAGCGCAAGCGAGGCTGCGTCGGCCGCGCTGCCGATTCAGGACCGAGTCGCGCCCTACGCAGCCTCGCTTGCGTTCGGCAGCTGCTACGGGGCAGCGCGTTACTGAATGATCAGGTTATTGAACAACAGGTCTTCCACCATTGGCTTGCCCGTCTCGTCGTTCATCACTTGCTGGGTTTGCTTGAGGGCTTCCTGGCGCAGCTTCTCCTTACCGTCGACCGTGCTCATGGCCTCGTTGGTCTGCTGGGTGAACAGCGCGACCAACTGGTTACGGATCAATGCGTCGTTGGCCTTGACCGCTTTGGCTGCTTCCTCGCCGGTCACGCGCAGGGCGATGTCGGCCTTGAACACTTTGAGCTTGGCTGTGCCATCCAGGCCGTAGTTACCCACAAACGGCGGGCTCAGGCTGATGTAACTGACCTTCGGCGCCTCGCCTTCTTTGGCTTCTTCGGCCTGGGCTGCCATCGGCAAGGTCAGGGCCAGCATCAATAGGATCCACGCTTTCACAGTTCATTCCTCACATTCGGTTGCCGGGTAGCATAACGCTAGCAAGGCAGAGCACAAGCTTATGGCGACTTATCAGGGCCGAGCATGCTCGTTGACCCGCAGGCCTACCCTCCTACACTTATCGGCCACGACACCAAAAGGAATAGCCCGATGAAAGCTGTGCTGTGCAAAGCCTTCGGCCCCGCCGAAACCCTGGTGCTGGAAGACGTCGCGAGCCCCACGATCAAGAAGAACGAAATCCTGCTCGACGTGCATGCCGCCGGGGTCAACTTCCCCGACACCCTGATCATCGAGGGCAAATACCAGTTCAAGCCACCCTTCCCGTTCTCGCCGGGTGGCGAGGCGTCGGGGGTGGTCAGCGAAGTGGGGGAAAAGGTCAGCCACCTGAAAGTCGGCGACCGGGTCATGGCGCTCACTGGCTGGGGCAGCTTCGCCGAACAGGTCGCGGTGCCAGGCTACAACGTGCTGCCGATCCCGCCGAGCATGGACTTCAACACCGCCGCCGCCTTCAGCATGACCTACGGCACCTCGATGCACGCGCTCAAACAACGCGCCAACCTGCAACCCGGCGAAACCCTGCTGGTCCTCGGCGCTTCCGGCGGCGTGGGCCTGGCCGCCGTGGAAATCGGCAAGGCCATGGGCGCGCGGGTGATCGCCGCCGCGAGCAGCGCCGACAAACTCGCCGTGGCCAAGGCCGCCGGCGCCGATGAGTTGATCAACTACAACGAAGCCAACCTCAAGGACGAGATCAAGCGCCTGACCGACGGCAACGGCGCCGATGTGATCTACGACCCGGTGGGCGGCGACCTGTTTGACCAAGCCATTCGCGCGATTGCCTGGAACGGCCGCCTGCTGGTGGTGGGTTTTGCCAGCGGGCGCATCCCGGAACTGCCGGTGAACCTGGCGCTGCTCAAGGGTGCGGCGGTGGTCGGGGTGTTCTGGGGTTCGTTTGCCCAGCGCCAGCCCCAGGACAATGCGGCGAACTTCCAGCAACTGTTCACTTGGTACGGTGAGGGCAAGCTCAAGCCGTTGGTGTCGCAGGTGTATCCGCTGGAGCAGGCTGCCCAGGCGATCAATGACCTCGGCCAGCGCAAGGCCGTCGGCAAGGTCGTCGTCCAGACCCGCTAACCGATCTGAAATGCAATCAAATGTGGGAGGGGGCAAGCCCCCTCCCACATTTGTTCTCCTGCGGTCTTAAAATCGATAACGACCCACACGTATCCATTTACGACATGTTCATAAGAGAACATGCAATTGCTCTCATTTCCTGTGTTTGCGCATAAGAGGCAATGCTATTTTCGGTAACGAAACTGTAACATTCGCATCCGCAGTCAAAACAAGAAATCTGGAGCTCTTGAATGTTTGCTTTCTTTCGTCCTGCCGCACACCAAGTGCCCCTGCCTGAAGAAAAAATCGACAGTACCTATCGACGGCTGCGTTGGCAGATCTTCGCCGGTATTTTCTTCGGTTATGCCGGGTACTACCTGCTGCGCAAAAACTTCTCCCTGGCCATGCCCTACCTGATCGACGAGGGTTACACCCGCGGTGAGCTGGGCCTGGCGATGTCGGCGATCGCGATCGCCTACGGCCTGTCCAAGTTCCTCATGGGCCTGGTGTCCGACCGTTCCAACCCGCGCTACTTCCTGCCCTTCGGCCTGCTGGTTTCAGCGGGGGTGATGTTCATTTTCGGTTTCGCACCTTGGGCAACGTCCAGTGTGACCATGATGTTCATTTTGCTGTTCATCAACGGCTGGGCCCAGGGCATGGGCTGGCCGCCAAGTGGCCGGACCATGGTGCACTGGTGGTCGCAGAAAGAACGCGGCGGCGTGGTGTCAGTGTGGAACGTGGCGCACAACGTCGGCGGCGGCCTGATCGGCCCGCTGTTCCTGCTGGGTATGGCTTGGTTCAACGACTGGCATGCGGCGTTCTATGTACCGGCCACGGTGGCCTTGGCGGTGGCGGCGTTTGCCTTCATCACCATGCGCGACACCCCGCAATCGGTGGGCCTGCCGCCGATCGAGCAGTACAAGAATGATTACCCGGAAGGCTACGACGCCAGCCACGAAGACGAATTCAGCGCCAAGGAAATCTTCGTCAAGTACGTGCTGCGCAACAAAATGCTCTGGTACATCGCCTTCGCCAACGTGTTCGTCTACCTGCTGCGTTACGGCGTATTGGATTGGGCACCGACCTACCTCAAGGAAGCCAAGCACTTCACGGTGGATAAATCGTCCTGGGCGTACTTCTTCTACGAGTGGGCAGGTATTCCGGGCACGCTGTTGTGCGGCTGGATGTCGGACAAGATCTTCCGTGGCAACCGTGGCCTGACCGGCATCGTGTTCATGGCGCTGGTGACCGTGGCGACCCTGGTGTACTGGCTCAACCCGCCGGGCAACCCGATGGTCGACATGATCGCGCTGTTCTCGATCGGCTTTTTGATCTACGGCCCGGTGATGCTGATCGGCCTGCAGGCGCTGGAACTGGCACCGAAGAAAGCCGCCGGTACGGCTGCGGGCTTCACCGGTCTGTTCGGCTACCTGGGCGGTTCGGTGGCAGCCAGTGCGGCCATGGGCTACACCGTGGACCATTTCGGCTGGGACGGTGGTTTCGTGCTGCTGATCGGCGCATGCCTGCTGGCCATCGCGTTCCTGATCCCAACGCTGTGGCACACCAACAGCGTCAGCTCGGCGCGTTAATCGCCTGAGCAATCCTTGGCACAACGCTTGAGCCGCGCCTCCAGGTTTTTATCTGGCATGGCGTGGCTACGCAGGGCGTTGACGGTCTGCTCGACATAATCGCGAGTGGTGCCGTAACGCCCGCAAGCGCTTTGCAGCACGTGGTTCAGCACGATATCGGGCAGGTTGCCGGCGTAGCTGGGCAAGTGCCGCTCCAACACAAACCCCAACGCCTGCACCTGGCTGCCATCTTCAAGGCGGCAACTGAGCCAGTGCGGCCGGTAGGACGGGTAAGGCATCTCGCGCTGCCACAAGGCGTAAAGCGAAGCCTCCAGTTGATCTTCCGGCAAGCGGTAGGCGAACCCGCTGCACGAACCTCCGCGATCCAGGCCAAAGACCAGCCCCGGCAATTCCGGCGTACCCCGATGCTCGTGGGACCACAGGTACAGGCCCCGGTGATAACCGTGGACCCGTGCCCGCACCCGCTCAGTCGACGAACATTCCGGGCGCCAGATCAGCGAACCATACGCAAATAGCCAGACCGGGCCACCCTTGTGCCGGCCCATGGTGGCCTGCATCGAGCTCATTAACTGTTCGTGAGTGAGTTGCGGCCCCAGATCGAGCCGCGGAGGGTAAGCCAATTGCAGAAGATCGGATTCAATGGCGGTCATGGCGAAAAGCGGTACGCCTCCTGTGTGTTACCAGTTGTAAGCAACTTTACCGTAATAAAACGCGCCGCTGTAACCGTACGGCGAAAAAGTGCTATAGGCCAGATTGCCACCACTGCTGGCGAAGGCGTTGACCTTCTCCGGGTATTTATCGGTGACGTTGTCGCCGCCCAGGGTGAAGGTCCAATTCTTCAGCCTGTAGTCCGCCGACAGGTCCAGCACCCAGGCCGCCTTGAAGGTCTGGTCGTTGACCTTGTCCGCCTGGTAGCTGGTGAATTCACCATAGCGCACCAGGTTGCTGTGCAGGGCCCAATGGCCGTAAGTGAAGTCGTTACCCAGGCTCAGCTTGTGCTGCGGCGTGGTATCCCCCAGCAAACCGATGCGCTCGCGGCGGTCCACGCGCACCAGGTTCGCGCCCAGGCTGTCGAGGATGGCCGGGTTGGCCTTCACATCCGTCACCTTGGTGTGGTTGTAGTTGTAGCCCACGGTGCTGTTCCAGCGGATGCCGCTGTCGAACTGATAGCGATAGTTGGCGACCAGGTCGACGCCGTCGGTGCTGGTGTCGGTGGCGTTAGTGAAGTAGCGGGCGGTGGTGTAGTCGATATTGCCGACACCGTTGGCCTGCAAATAGGCGCGCGTCGCCGCGTTTATGCCGAGGTTGGACGACAGGCTGATACGGTCACGGATGTCGATGCGGTACACATCCACCGTCACCGTCAGGTCATCGGCCGGCTCCAGCACCAGCCCAAGGCTGTAGTTGCGCGACTTCTCGGCCTTGAGGTCTTCGGCGCCGAGTAAACGCGCCACCTGGCTGTTGGCCGGGAAGGTGCCGGCTTCCTGGATGGTGCTGCCGATCAACTGCGATGAGGTGTAGGCAAAGTTCTGCTGGGTCAGGGACGGCGCGCGGAAACCGTTGGAAACACTGCCGCGCACAGCCACCTGCGGGGTGAAGTCATAACGGGCCGACAGCGAGCCGCTGACATTCGAGCCAAAATCGCTGTAGTCCTCATGGCGCACCGCCGCCGAGGCACTGAGTTTTTCGGTGAAGTTGGTTTCCAGGTCCAGGTACTGGGCCCAGTTGTGGCGCGTGCTGGTGCCCGCGTCGGCATCACGGAAACCACCCAGTCCGGAACTGCCGGTCTGGAAGTAGGAGGCCGGCTCGCCCGCCTCGATTTCATAACCCTGGTGCAGGTATTCACCGCCAAACGCCACGGACACCGGGTAAGGCAGCCAGCCCACGTCGAACTCGCGGGACAGGTCCAGGCTGACTTGCTTCTGGTCGTTGCTCAGGGTGCCATTGTCGAACTTGCGCGGCGTGGCCAGGCCCAGGGAGGTGTTGATGGTTTCGGTGCTGAGTGCGTACTCGTTCTTGCCGTAGTTGGCCGACAGGTCGTAATGCCAGTCGTAGGCCAGCAAACCGCGCAGGCCCACCACCAATGAGGTGTCTTCAAGGTTGCCCTTGATCAGCGGCAGGTAACCGTTGGGGTTGAGCGCCGGGATGTTGTTGGACGCATTACTCGCCCGGTAGAACGCCGCCGTCTCGCCGCGCCGCTTGCTGTAGCCGCCGAAGGTGTAGAACTCGGCCGCATCGTTGAAGGAATATTCGGAGTTGAACTGGAACTTGCCTTCATTGGTGGCCGGCTCACCCTGGCGGAACACGCGCTGGCCATAGGTGGTAGAGCCGACGCTGCCCGTGCGGTAGTCATCCCCGGCGCGGTTGGTGTAGTCATTGTCAGCCCCTTCGGCCGACAGGTTGATAAAGCCGTTGTCGCCCAATGCCAGGCCGGTGTTGCCGCTGACATTGCGCTGGATGCCGTCGCCCTTCTTGTATTCGCCGAATTTGGTGGAGATCGAACCGCCATGGTCGGCGTGCTTGAGGATCACGTTGATCACCCCGGCAATCGCATCCGAGCCGTAGCGGGCGGACGCACCGTCGCGCAGCACTTCGATATGGTCCACCGCCGACAGCGGGATCGCATTCAGGTCCGCCGGTGCCGACCCACGGCCCACCGCACCGCCCAGGTTGACGAAGGCACTGGTGTGGCGGCGCTTGCCGTTGACCAGCACCAGCACCTGATCGGGTGACAGGCCGCGCAACTGCGCAGGGCGCACCAGTTCGGCACCATCCACCAGGCTTGGGCGCGGGAAGTTGATCGACGGAATCAGGCGCGCCAGCACCGCCCCCAACTCATCAGAGCCCGTGCTGCGCAGGCTATCGCCGGAAATCACATCGATCGGAGACAGCGAAGCACTGGCGGTACGCTCCTGGGCGCGGGTGCCGGTGACGATCACGGTGTCGAGTTTGGGTGCATCGGTGGCGGGCGCTTCGGCCGCCAGGACAGGATTGAAGCCCACAGCGGCCAGCAAATTAGCCGACAAAATCGCTGTGTACAGCGCGTGTTGCGTGTAGCTCCCCATACCGCTCCCCTTTGAATCAAGAATCAGAACGTCAGTGTTCTGAGTTCGCAAGATCGATCCGGCTGGCGGGCGGTGGCGGTCAGTTAATGGTTATTGGAAGAAAATCGGTAGTCCGTTGAGATATAGCTTAAAGATATTTATGTAACAAATTAAATACCTTTAAAGCATAAGCGAATGCATAAGCCCGACGCCCTTTCGTCAGGATTGCACAGGGCAATCCGGCTACTTTCAGCCCCGGTTCAGCCTGGGAGCACGCCAAGCCGTCAAACTGGCGCGCACGTTCACGACCCACCTAGCCGCCCATCAAACCGCCTATCGAGGTCGCACCCATGAAGAAATTTCGACTGCCTGGCCTGCTGTTCCTGGCCCAGGCCACCACCGCACTGGCTGGCGAAACACCGCCTGCCGAGGACGACAAAGGCTTCTGGTACGCGCAGACCAGCGTCTATACCCGGCACTTCGCGCCGGACAAAGACCACAACAACAACCAGGACCTGATCGGCCTGGAGCGCAATGAGGCATCAGGATTGGTGTATGGCGGGGCGACGTTTCGCAACTCGTTCAGCCAGCGCTCCTACTACGTCTACGCAGGCAAGCGCTATGAGATGACCGACTCTGCGGTGTACCTGAAGGTCACAGGCGGGGCGATCCAGGGCTATCGCGGCAAATACCGTGACAAGATCCCCCTGAACCGTTTCGGCGTGGCGCCGGTGATCATCCCGTCGGTAGGCACCCATTACGGGCCGGTGGCAGCGGAACTGGTGCTGCTGGGGTTCAATGCGGCAATGGTCACGACCGGAGTGCGATTCTGAGCGAGCGCAAGCCCCGCTCCACAGTTCGGTTGCGTCAGGGCCGCGGGGCGTAGGCGAATACGTCGGCGCGCATCTGGTGCGCATCCATGCCGGCATCGACCAGTGCATCCAGCGTGCCGTAGATCATCGCCGGTGAACCGCTGGCGTAGACATGCACCGCCTTGAGGTCGGCAATGTCTTCGCACACCGCTTCATGCAGCAGGCCGCAGCGCCCTTCCCAGCCACACAGGTCGCTGACCACCTTGTGCAGGAACAGGTTGGGCAGTTGCAACCATTGGTCCCAGTGCTCGATCTCGTAGAAATCTTCCGGGCGACGCACGCCCCAGTACAGGTGCACCGGGTGCTTGAAGCCGGACGCGCGGCAATGCTCGATCAGGCTGTGCATCTGCGCCATGCCGGTCCCGGCGGCGATCAGCACCAATGGCCCGTCCGGCAGCTCGGCCAGGTGGGTGTCGCCAAAGGGCAGCTCGATGCGCGCCATCTGGTTGCGCTGCAATTGCTCCAGCAAGTTGCGCGCGCTGTCCTCGCGGGCCAGTACATGCAGTTCCAGCTCGCGACCGGCGTGGGGCGCCGACGCCAGGGAAAATGCCGACTTCTCGCCATTCTCCCGCTCGATCATCAGGTATTGCCCGGCGTGGTAGCGCACCGCCTTGCCGGCCGGGGCCCGCAGGCGCACACGCCACACATCGCCGCCCACTTCCACGCACTCGCTCAATTGGCACGACAACTTGCGCAACGGCAACTCTCCCGGCGCCAGCACGCCATCCCACAACACAATGCAATCTTCCAGCGGCTCGGCGATGCAGGTGTAGAACTCACCATGGTCGCGCACTTCACCGGCTTGCTGCACCCGGCCCTCCACCAGCAGTGCGGCGCACACGTGGCACACGCCATTGCGACACGCCTGGGGGCATTCGTAGCCCAGGCGGCGCGCGCCTTCGAGGATTCGCTCGCCGGGGACCAGCTCCAGCACGGCGCCGGAAGGTTGCAGGGTTACACGCATCAATCTATTCCCAATTCTTTCCAAATCGCATCGACACGTGCCGTGACGGCCTCATCCTTGACGATCACCCGGCCCCACTCGCGGGTCGTTTCACCCGGCCATTTGTGGGTAGCGTCCAGGCCCATCTTCGAGCCCAGCCCCGACACCGGCGACGCGAAGTCGAGGTAGTCGATCGGCGTGTTATCGATCATCACCGTGTCGCGCTTGGGGTCCATGCGCGTGGTGATGGCCCAGATCACATCGTTCCAGTCCCGGGCATTGATGTCGTCGTCGGTGACGATAACGAACTTGGTGTACATGAACTGTCGCAAAAACGACCACACACCCAGCATGACCCGCTTGGCATGGCCGGGATACGACTTCTTCATGGTCACGATGGCCATGCGATACGAACAGCCTTCCGGCGGCAGGTAGAAGTCGGTGATTTCCGGGAATTGCTTCTGCAGGATCGGCACGAACACTTCGTTCAGCGCCACCCCCAGAATCGCCGGCTCATCTGGCGGCCGACCGGTGTAGGTGCTGTGGTAGATCGGTTTGATCCGATGGGTGATGCGCTCCACGGTGAACACCGGGAAGCTGTCGACTTCGTTGTAATAGCCGGTGTGGTCGCCGTACGGGCCTTCATCGGCCATCTCGCCTGGATGAATCACGCCTTCGAGGATGATTTCAGCGGTGGCCGGCACTTGCAGGTCGTTGCCACGGCACTTCACCAGCTCGGTGCGGTTGCCACGCAATAACCCGGCGAAGGCGTATTCGGACAGGCTGTCGGGCACCGGGGTCACGGCGCCGAGGATGGTCGCAGGGTCGGCGCCCAGGGCCACGGAGACCGGGAACGGCTTGCCGGGATGCTTCTCGCACCATTCACGGAAGTCCAAGGCACCGCCACGGTGGCTCAGCCAACGCATGATCACCTTGTTGCGGCCGATCACTTGCTGGCGGTAGATCCCCAGGTTCTGGCGGTCCTTGTTCGGGCCCTTGGTGACGGTCAGGCCCCAGGTGATCAGCGGGCCGACGTCGCCGGGCCAGCAGGTTTGCACGGGGAGCATGGCGAGGTCGACGTCATCCCCTTCGATGACCACTTCCTGGCACACCGCGTCCTTGACCACCTTGGGTGCCATGGCAATGATCTTGCGGAAGATCGGCAGCTTCGACCAGGCATCCTTCAAGCCCTTGGGCGGCTCGGGTTCCTTGAGGAACGCCAGCAGCTTGCCGATCTCGCGCAATTCGCTGACCGCCTCGGCGCCCATGCCAAAGGCCACACGCTCGGGGGTACCGAACAGGTTGCCGAGCACCGGTATGTCAAAACCGGTCGGGTTCTCGAACAGCAGCGCCGGGCCCTTGTTACGCAAGGTGCGGTCGCAAATCTCAGTCATTTCCAGCACCGGTGAAATCGGCATCTGGATACGTTTCAACTCTCCGCGCTGCTCAAGTTGCTGCACGAAATCCCGAAGATCCTTGAATTTCATTAACCATGCCACCCGTAAAATAGGCGTACATCCTACCTGCTCTGAGGGCTGCTGGCAGCTTATCGAGGTGCATTTGGCCGTTGCAGGGACCGAAAAACCGACACAAAAAAAATGGCGCCCCTGGGGGCGCCATTTTTTCGGACCTGAAACGTCGTTATTACTTACGTTTCATCGACAGGAAGAACTCGTCGTTGGTCTTGGTGGTTTTCAACTTGTCGATCAGGAACTCGATGGCTGCCACTTCGTCCATCGGGTGCAGCAGCTTGCGCAGGATCCACATGCGCTGCAGTTCGTCGTCGGCGGTCAGCAACTCTTCGCGGCGGGTGCCGGAGCGGTTGATGTTGATCGCCGGGAACACGCGCTTTTCCGCGATGCGACGGTCCAGGGGCAGTTCCATGTTGCCGGTACCCTTGAACTCTTCGTAGATCACTTCGTCCATCTTCGAACCGGTTTCAACCAGTGCGGTGGCGATAATGGTCAGCGAGCCGCCTTCTTCGATGTTCCGCGCGGCGCCGAAGAAACGCTTCGGTTTCTCCAGGGCGTGGGCATCGACACCACCGGTGAGGACCTTGCCGGAGCTCGGGATCACGGTGTTGTAGGCACGGGCCAGACGGGTGATGGAGTCGAGCAGGATCACCACGTCCTTCTTGTGTTCGACCAGGCGCTTGGCCTTCTCGATCACCATTTCGGCAACCTGCACGTGGCGGGTCGGCGGCTCATCGAACGTCGAGGCAACCACTTCGCCGCGCACGGTGCGCTGCATTTCGGTGACTTCTTCCGGACGCTCATCGATCAGCAATACGATCAGGTGAACTTCAGGATTGTTACGTGCGATGTTCGCTGCAATGTTCTGCAGCATGATTGTCTTACCGGCTTTCGGCGGTGCGACGATCAGGCCACGCTGGCCTTTGCCGATCGGGGCGCACAGGTCGATCACGCGACCGGTCAGGTCTTCGGTGGAACCGTTACCGGCTTCCATCTTCATGCGCACGGTCGGAAACAGCGGCGTCAGGTTCTCGAAGAGAATCTTGTTTTTCGCGTTCTCGGGACGATCGAAGTTGATCGTGTCGACCTTGAGCAGGGCGAAGTAACGCTCGCCTTCCTTCGGTGGGCGGATCTTGCCAACGATGGTGTCACCGGTGCGCAAGTTGAAGCGACGGATCTGGCTCGGCGAGACATAGATGTCGTCTGGGCCGGCGAGATAGGAGGCGTCTGCAGAGCGGAGGAAGCCGAAGCCGTCCTGGAGAATCTCCAGCACGCCATCACCGGAGATTTCCTCGCCGCTTTTCGCGTGCTTTTTCAGCAGGGAGAAAATCACGTCCTGCTTGCGCGAACGGGCCATATTTTCTATGCCCATTTCTTCGGCCAGTTGGAGCAGGTCGGTAATCGGCTTTTGCTTGAGTTCAGTCAGATTCATATAGGAATGACGTAATCATTTATGGAGGGGGGGAAATTAAGCTTTTGGCTTAATGAGGCCGCGCCGCGGAGAAGGCGACAGGATCGCGTACTAATCGAAAAGGAATGCGTCGGCGACGGCTTGCAGGGGGCAGTGGAGAAACCAGTGCGGGGCCGAATGTACCACCTGAGTTTCGGAGCGTCTAGCCCTGTTTCACGAAAAAGCCCCGCTATTTGCGGGGCTTTTTGACGACGCTTAGATGTTGGCGTCGAGGAAAGCTTGCAGCTGGGACTTCGACAGCGCACCCACCTTGGTGGCCTCGACGTTGCCGTTCTTGAACAGCATCAGCGTAGGAATACCGCGCACGCCATGCTTGGCCGGGGTTTCCTGGTTGTCGTCGATGTTCAGCTTGGCAATGGTCAGCTTGCCTTCGTAGGTGGTTGCAATGTCGTCCAGGACCGGAGCGATCATTTTGCAAGGGCCGCACCATTCAGCCCAGTAGTCAACCAGCACCGGGCCAGCAGCCTTGAGTACTTCGGCCTCAAAGGTCGCGTCGGTGACGTGCTTGATAAGATCGTTGCTCATGGATGTCTCCGGATTGTAAGCAAAAAAAACGTTGCCCATCATAGCCGCCCTTCCCCCGTTCAGGAAGCCGCCTCTGATTGAGTCTTCCTATGATGGCGCATGAGTTTGCGCATAGCCCAACTCAGGGCGTCACGGGAGTCACGAAGGCAATCCCCGTGCGCAACGCCGCGTTGCGTACGTGCTCCTGCATGGTTTTCTGCGCCGACGCACTGGCCCGCCGGGCCAGGGCGCGCAGGATTTTGCGATGTTCCTGCCAGGTTTCCATGGCCCGCTCCGGCCGGATGAACGGTAGTTTCTGGCTTTCCAGAAACACCTCGGCACTGGCACTCAGGATGCTCACCATCGCCTGGTTGCCGCTGGCCAGCAGGATGCGCTGGTGGAATTCGAAGTCCAGCCGTGCGGCCGCCTCGAAGTCGCCGGCCTTGAGCACCTTGCGCATGGCCTCGACGTTGTCTTCCAGGCTGTCCAGCTCATCGATCGTCAGCGTGACCGCCGCCAAACCCGCCGCAAACCCTTCCAGCGCATAGCGCAACTGGAAGATATCGAGCGGCGTGGCCTGGGCTGCAAAAGGCCAGGCAAAGCCCGGCGCATCCTCCACCGCCTGCACGAACACACCTTTGCCCGGCTGCACACTGACCACACCCAAGGCGCTCAAGGACGACAGCGCCTCGCGCAGCGACGCCCGGCTGACGCCCAATTGCACCGCCAGGTCGCGCTGGGACGGCAGTGCATCGCCCGGCCCGAAGCCTTGCTCCTTGATCAGTTTGCGGATGGCCTGCAGGGCCGCTTCCGGTACGGCTTGGGCGATGGAATTCATAAAAAACTCGAGGTTTTTGTCAACAGAACGGCTAGTTGTAAAGCTATTCGTAGACCACGGCAAGCCACGCCCCAAAGGGGCTCGCGCAGTTTTACCGACGCTCGAAAAGGGTGCGAAAACGCGCACAACTGTTCAGACCAGTAAGACCACCAAAGCTCAACAAACTCGCGCCTCGCAGACGATCTGCGCCGTACTGGCATGGGCTATGCACTGAGCAAATCCAGAAAATTCCTTCGCCCTTCTCGGAGAGTTGCCATGACCAAGCGCTGCAGCGCCCTGCTCACTGCCCTGTTTGCCAGCCTGATGCTGAGCCAGGCACCCGCCCAGGCCAACGGTCTGGACGATATCGTCGCCCGTGGCACCCTCAAGGTCGCCGTGCCCCAGGACTTCCCGCCGTTCGGCTCGGTGGGCCCCGACATGAAGCCCCGTGGCCTGGACATCGACACCGCCAAACTGCTGGCCGACCAACTCAAGGTCAAGCTGGAGCTGACCCCGGTCAACAGCACCAACCGCATCCCGTTCCTCACCACCGGCAAGGTCGACCTGGTGATCTCCAGCCTGGGCAAAAACCCCGAGCGCGAAAAGGTCATCGACTTCTCCAAGGCCTACGCACCGTTCTACCTGGCCGTATTCGGCCCGCCTGATGCCGCCATCAGCAGCACCGACGACCTCAAGGGCAAGACCATCAGCGTGACCCGTGGCGCCATCGAAGACATCGAGCTGACCGCCGTAGCGCCGAAGGAAGCCACCATCAAGCGCTTCGAAGACAACAACTCTACCATCGCAGCCTACCTGGCCGGCCAGGTCGACCTGATCGCCAGCGGCAACGTGGTCATGGTGGCGATCAGCGAACGCAGCCCGAAACGCGTGCCGGCGCTGAAAGTGAAGCTCAAGGACTCGCCGGTGTACGTGGGCGTGAACAAGAACGAGCCGGCGCTTCTGGAGAAGGTCAACCAGATCCTGGTGGCGGCCAAGGCTGACGGCAGCCTGGAAAAGAACGCGATGCAGTGGCTCAAAGAGCCATTGCCTGCTGATCTCTGAAGCGGAGCTGATTGATGGCCTATCAATTCGACTTTGTGCCGGTGCTGGCCAATACCGATCTGCTGTTGCGCGGCGCGCTGTTCACCCTTGAGCTGACGGCCATCGGCGCAATCCTGGGCGTCGCCCTGGGCACTGTCGGCGCCGTGGTGCGGGCGTGGAAGATCCAGCCCTTTGCCTGGTTCTTCGGTGTGTATGTCGAGTTGATCCGCAACACGCCGTTCCTGGTGCAGTTGTTCTTCATCTTCTTCGGCCTGCCCTCCCTGGGATTGAAAATCACCGAGTGGCAAGCAGCCGTATTGGCGATGGTGATCAACCTGGGGGCCTACTCCACGGAGATCATCCGCGCCGGCATCCAGGCCATCCCGCGCGGGCAACTGGAAGCCGCCGCCGCGCTGGCGATGACGCGTTTCGAAGCGTTTCGCCATGTGGTGCTGCTGCCGGCGCTGGGCAAGGTGTGGCCTGCCCTGAGCAGCCAGATCATCATCGTGATGCTCGGTTCGGCGGTGTGTTCGCAGATCGCCACCGAGGAGCTGAGCTTTGCCGCCAACTTTATCCAGTCGCGCAATTTCCGCGCGTTCGAAACCTATGCCCTGACCACCCTGGTGTACCTGTGCATGGCGTTGATGATTCGCCAGTTGCTCAACTGGATCGGCCGCCGCTTTGTGATGAGGAATAGCCGATGAGTGATTTTTCCTTCTGGGACATCGTGCGCAACCTGCTTACGGGCCTGCAGTGGACGCTGTTGCTGTCGATCGTGGCGTTTATCGGCGGCGGCCTGATCGGTTTGCTGGTGATGACCATGCGCATCAGCCGCAAGGCATTCGCGCGCAATGTTGCGCGCACCTATATCGAACTGTTCCAGGGCACCCCGTTGTTGATGCAGCTGTTCCTGGTTTTTTTCGGCATTGCCCTGCTCGGCGTGGATATTTCGCCCTGGCTGGCGGCCGCGATCGCCTTGACGCTGTTTACCAGCGCCTACCTCGCCGAAATCTGGCGCGGCTGCGTCGACTCCATCGCCCATGGCCAGTGGGAAGCATCGGCCAGCCTGGCGTTGAACCCGCTTGAACAACTGCGCTACGTGATCCTGCCCCAGGCCCTGCGGATCGCCGTGGCGCCTACCGTGGGCTTCTCGGTGCAGGTGGTCAAAGGCACCGCCGTCACTTCAATCATCGGCTTTACCGAACTGACCAAGACCGGCGGCATGCTCGCCAACGCCACCTTCGAGCCCTTCATGGTCTACGGCCTGGTGGCCCTCGGTTACTTCCTGCTCTGCTACCCCTTGTCCCTCAGTGCGCGCTACCTGGAAAGGAGACTGCATGCCTCTGCTTAGAATTTCCGCCCTGCATAAGTATTACGGCGATCACCACGTCCTCAAGGGCATCGACCTGACCGTTGAAGAAGGCCAGGTCGTGGCAATCATCGGCCGCAGCGGCTCGGGCAAGTCCACCTTGCTACGGACCCTCAATGGCCTGGAATCGATCAACGACGGCGTGATCGAGGTGGATGGCGAATACCTCGACGCCGCCCGCGCCGACCTGCGCAGCCTGCGGCAGAAAGTCGGCATGGTGTTCCAGCAGTTCAACCTGTTCCCGCACCTGACCGTGGGCGAAAACGTCATGCTCGCACCGCAAGTGGTGCAGAAAGTGCCTAAGGCCAAGGCAGCACAACTGGCCAGGCAAATGCTGGAACGCGTGGGGTTGGGTGAGAAATTCGACGCGTTCCCCGATCGCCTGTCCGGCGGCCAGCAGCAACGCGTTGCCATCGCCCGCGCCCTGGCCATGTCGCCCAAGGTGCTGCTGTGCGATGAAATCACCTCGGCCCTGGACCCGGAGCTGGTCAATGAAGTACTCAGCGTGGTGCGCCAACTGGCCAAGGACGGCATGACCTTGATCATGGTGACGCACGAAATGCGCTTCGCCCGGGAAGTCGGCGACAAGCTGGTGTTCATGCACCAGGGCAAGGTGCATGAAGTCGGCGATCCGAAGGTATTGTTTGCCAACCCGCAGACTGCTGAGTTGGCGAACTTCATCGGCACTACCGAAGCGCACGCCTGATCGCCCAGCCATCGGGCACCATTTCGAAACGGCCTCCCCCCTCCAGCAGGGTTTTATCGCGCACGGCGGGGTGGGTGCCCGCTAGATAGGTATCGACCTGCACCTGAGCCGAAAAGACTCGACCGGCGATTGGCTGCCCGGCCCTCAGTGGCACCAGCACACCGCCGGGGCGCAGCTGCCCGTCTCGTTCAGTGCGGTTGTGCATCGACACCAGTTCGACGGCCTGGCCATCCAGCAATGCCTGCCGAAGGCTCAGATCAAAGCGCCCGTGATGGCCAAAACTGAAACCCTGCGCATCGGCTGGCGCACCGCGGAAACGCAGCGCAATCACCGCCGCCTCAGGGCAAACCACGCTGAGGTGCACCGTGCGTCTACCGATGGAAACACCGTGGGGGCCGGGCTGTGTGTCGACGCGCAACGGCCCGTAGTCGATCTGCGGCCGGCTCAATGACAGGTGGCATTCCGACGCCGAAACGTCAGCAATCATCAAGAGACCCGCCAGTAATCCCACCCCGCCTGGAAAGCGTCCCGAGGCAAGGGCAGCCTTAACGACAGACTGCCGAGGAGGTTTCATACAGTTGGCCGTCATAGCTGGGCTCCGCCAGATCGAGTTGCAGTTTGCAGGGAGTCGCATTCGGCGACGACAAGGTCAGTACCTGGGAATGCTCAATATTGTTGAGGAAGATCATTCCGTCCCCCACCACCGTGGTCAGGAACGTGTTATCGGCGGCAAGCACCGACGTCCCCTTGGGCAACGGCTGCCCGCTTGGGTCGCTGACACGCACCAGCATCCGGCGAACCTTCGAGACCTCAAACTCGACCGTACTGAACGAGCCTCGCCCGACCTCCAGCATCTTCGTGCCATTATTGAGATCAACCTGGCGTGGCAAGCTTTTACCGTCCACCTCGACAAGGCTGCCCTGATAAGCGGGTAAGCCGGGAATCACGGCCATTCCCCAGCGGTCGGTCCAGACGGGCCCCTGAGGGGTACTGATGCGAGCACCCGGAATATTCCCCACCGACGCCACACCGAAAGTGTCCTCTACACGGTAGGGAGACAGTGTCAGGCCTCGCTCGTGAGCAACCACGGCGCCTTGTAGCTGCCCGCTATAGATCGTGCTGGACGAGTCTCGATTGAGCCCCAGGCCGAGCTGGGTATAACGAGACGTCGCGTTGAGCGTTCCACCCACCGACTGATCGCTGGTACCTCTCAGGTCGCGTTCGCCCCTTAACTCGTAGTTCAGGGTGTCATTCACGCGCTCGCTGTAGGCTGTACCGATACCGGCATGACGCCCTTGGCGTCGAACCGTCGAGGTCACGGAGCGGTCACTGCCCAGTGGAACAGTGATCTGCAAGCGCATGCCCAAGCCATCATTTTTGTCTCTGGAGTCGCCTGACGCACCTACCTGGGAGTCAATGCTCACCGCAACATTGGCGTGCCTGAAGTTTTTGTTCCACGCGCCGTAGATATGCTGGGAAGTACGATTGTCGAAATGAGCCGAACGGGAATAACCGACAGCGAAGCCACCCAATTGAGGGTCTGACCAACTGAAGCCTGCCGTGTACTGGTGCCTGGCGCGCGCCCTGTACCTCGCCGGGCTCGCCGCCAACAGCTTCGAGCACATCCCGGTAACCCGACGTCTGGCGAGTGGCGCTCAAGTTCATCTGGACGTTGCCCGGCAGCGTACTGCCAAACGAAACGCCGCTACGCGAACCGCGTGCCTTTTGCTTACGGTCATGGGAAAGGTTATTGCGCAATCCCAGTGAAAACCGCTGGTCAAAGCTACTGTCCAACGCCAGGCCCACCGAGTGGTAGTTGTCCGTGCCCTGAACTCCCGAACTGAGGGCCGTATCCTCCCCTAACGCCCACGTTCCGCTGGCCATGGCCAACAGAGGTTCGGCGGCGCCCCTTCGATCCACATCACGCACCTTTCCTATTGCAGCGGTATATCCCGATTTAATCGGAACCGATCCACGGAACGAGGCGGCCGGCACGATAAAACTGTGTTGCCCCCCCTTGATTTCGATAACCCTGACGTCGAGGTCGCTGGTGCCATTGAGCAGTGGCAAATTGCGCAAGGTGAACGGCCCTTCCGGGACGAGAGTGGTATAAATCAATGCGCCGGACTGCCGGACCTCCACCCGCGACTGACTCCGCGCCCGCCCTTCAACCAAAACGCCATTGCTGCTGGTGCGGTTTTCCATTCCGTCAGGAAACAGCTGTGCACCGATCAGTTGAACACCACCGAACACGGGGCTATCAGCCGATATCTGGCCTGCCTGAAATGTCGAAGCCAAGGGAGCGATATCGCGCTGCGCGTATGCATACAGATGCTCAGTCGCCGAACGCTCATCGTTGGAGAGATAGAGCTGACGACTGCGGACGATCCAATTGCCCACATTGAAACCCATTTCCGTTGAAGCGGATAAAAAGCGCCCTCGATCCCCCCGCGAGTGGGCATTGACGCCTTGGACATCGTAGTTAACCAGCGCCGCTGCACCTCCCCGGGCGTAATGACCAGTGCTTTGTTGCATGTCGCGCAGCGCCTGGGTCGGGACGACCAGCACAACCTCCTCACGCCCTGGGCGCAAGGTCACTACCGTTTTCGGATACTCGGCAATAAAGTCATGACAGGCCTGGGCGGCAGAGACTTGCTTATCGATCACCGTGGCGGGAATCTGCAGTCCCGCCCGATCCAATAGCCCACGATTGAAACACAGCGCGCCTTCATGGTTAAACCGCGCGTCAGTCAACCCGATGGGATTACCGTTGACCGTCAAATCGACGACGCGCGTGCCCTCGCTGAACCGAGGGGCTTGCTGAAAGTAGCGCGCAACTGAAGGGTCGATACCACGCGCCTGCAAGGTGGCAAGGTCAAATCCGAGCACCGCCGCCGGCGCGGCGTAAACGTCAGCGGCCATTCCCGACACCACCACCGCCCAAACCGAAAGGCTGATTCCGCTTCGCCTGAAAGCCTCCTCAGGTTTTATTGGCGCCCGGGATGGCTGCCCACGTACGGCGCTACAAAACCTGCTGGCTTTTTTTCCCATGGCAGGTCACGGCTGATTCGCTACGAGCAAAGCCTCGTAGCTATCGACGGAAAACCCATAGAGCGTGGCCGGCATAAGGGTGACCGACGTGGCTGCAGAACGTTTTTCCACGGCAACGCTGAGGGTTTCGCCCGGCAAGATATAGGTACGCGGCAAAAGCGCATTCACCTTCTGCGGGTTCAAGACCACCTCAGCCGCCAGGCGCACCACATAGGGGCTGTTGTTGCGTGCGCTCAAGGTATTGCCGTGAAGGCTCCAGGTCAGCAGTTCCCACGGTGCATGATGTTGGGGTAAACCTTTGGGGTGGAGAATGAGCGGCAGGTTTTGCCGTAGGCTGATACCAATTGTCGCGCCCGAGCCGGGTTGTGCCTGGGGAATACCTTCAAACGTAATGCGCTTCAAACGTTGGGTTTTGAGAGGCTCCTTATTGATTGCCATAACCCTGACCATTTGCCGCTCACCGCTATCGACACGCGCAACGGGCTGAGTAATGACGGCTAAAGGCTCCGGGTCTTCCGGTATATCTTCGATAACTGAATGAAGCAGGGCAGGACTTGGGTCCGTATTGGTGACATTGATGCTGACTTCACCATCCGCCTCATTGAGAATGACAACTGTTGTTTCCGGTTCCATGCCGTCTGCATACGCGGCACGGCAGAAAACAAAACCGAGACACAAACAACCGGCCAGAATAGATTTTTTTCTTGTAGAAACAAGCATCAACACTTCCTTCACAGCAATAACGAAACACGCCGAATCAGGTGGGCTGTCGCCAAAGAGACTGCAAGCCGACCTGAATCGCCTGGAAGCTTTTAGAGATAGACCAATTCCAGGGTTGTATGGCCATCAAGTTTTATTTCGTTATTCATGCTCAGCGCAGATGTTTTATTGATCACTGGTTGAACATTCAAATTCCCCGAGACGACGGTTATTTTAATCGGCGAATAGCTGGCGCTCGTACGCCAACTTCCAACGTTGGCTGACTGCCCCAAGACAGGATCGGTGATCCCCCAACTCGCGCCATTATTATTAGACCGCGCAGCCCGTACAGTTTTACCATCGGCAATGTTGTTTTCCATGAAAACCACGTAGCCGCCGATTTTTTCATTCTTCGAGGTAAACCCAAGACCATAATTGAAATCATCGTTATAAGTAATATTGTACTGACTCACCATCATGCCGCGCACCTTGCTGGACGCGCGGTTATCCTGTGCCTTAATACCAACAAACGTGGGCGATGCACACCTGACGGTGTAAGGCGTTCCCTTTTTGGCCAGTTTGGTGTAGTTAGTAGCACTCAGTGACCTAGGATCAATCCGACCGTAATCTATCGTTGAATTAACAATAGTAAAACTGCAACTGGCAGGCGCAATGGAGCCTCTCACTCGTAAGTCCGCAGCTTGCGCACTCAAACCCAGCATAGCGAGAAACATACCTGATAACGAAATAATCTTCTTCATAGCAATCATCGACAATAGCCAAAGAGACACGTGCTGATTGACACTTCATAGTCAGCACGCCATGGATACCTGTGTGGAGAAGCCTAGAGGTAGCGCAACTCCAGGGTGAAATGGCCGTCCAGGTTGATCTGGTTGCTCATATCAAGTTCGGACGTCTTGTTTATGACGGCTTGAACTTCAACATTGCCGGAAACAGCATTAACCAATATAGGCGCATACACATTCCCCGCACGCCAACTGGCTATATTGGCAGTGTGGCCTACTGCCTGGGTACTGTTTGGTTCCCATCGTACGCCGTTATTTTCCGAGCTAACAATCCCTACCGACTTGCCGTCAGCTACAGAATTTCGAAGATGCACTACATAACCTCCGATTTTCTGCCCCCTGGAAGTGGCCCCCAGACCAAAATTGTAGAGATCCTTATAGTTCCCGCCAAACTGCCCCAGCATCATGCCTGGTATTCTCGAGCCAGCTCGATTATCAACGCTCTTGATACCCACTTTTATTTTAGACTGACCACTGCACCTCACCGTATAGGGAACACTCTTCTTATCCAGCTTGGTATAACTTGTCGGACTCAGGCTGCTCGGGTGAATAGTTCCATAGTCAATGACCGAGCGGGTGAGTGTAAAACTGCAACTGGCTGGAGCGATCGCGCCTTTTACACGTACATCGGCAGCCTGGACAGTCAGGCTCGCAACGACGAGGCATAGGCCCGCCACTACTGGGTAATTCTTCTTCATCTAACTTTCATCCATAGCAATGACCATAGGCTGGCCAGTTATTGAATGATCAGAACACCTCCCCTGCGTCACGCCTGGTGCGCATATGAATATCTCGTCCTTGAAGCTCCGACCTATAAACACCACCCGGGACAGGTGCCGAACGTGAGTATTCATATTCCAAGAGAATAATAAAACCGGAAAAAATGACACCTCATGTAAGAGTGATCCCTATCTCCACTCTAAAAAACAACCCCATGTATACGAACAGGGACACAGCAAGTTAGGACAAACATAAAACGGCGTAAGACTTATCGACACACTCAATAAAACCAAGAATAGCCAGTACAAAATCCAGTGCTTTCTGGCTTTGTAATACATCATTTGTGGGCCGGTCCTACGTGCCACGCAGAAAGCACTTATAGGTATACGAGGAAAAATCCTCTGTTACTACGCGTTGGCTCCAGCGATCGATCGTGGCACGATGGCAAGGTTATCGACCGAGACCCCCAAACCATGCCGCAATCCCAAGCCAAGAATCTGTCCCTGATCGCCGCCATCGACCTGGGCTCCAACAGCTTTCACATGGTCGTGGCCAAGGCCCAGAACGGCGAAATCCGCATCCTTGAGCGGCTCGGAGAGAAAGTGCAACTGGCTGCCGGGATCGACGATGAGCGCCAGCTCAATGAAGAATCCATGCAACGCGGGCTCGACTGCCTCAAGCGTTTTGCACAGCTGATCAACGGCATGCCCCTGGGCGCCGTGCGAATCGTCGGCACCAACGCCCTGCGCGAAGCCCGTAACCGGGGCGAATTCATCCGTCGCGCCGAGGAAATCCTCGGCCACCCCGTAGAAGTCATCTCCGGCCGCGAAGAAGCGCGCCTGATCTACCTCGGCGTGTCCCATACACTCGCAGATACCCCCGGCAAGCGCCTGGTGGCGGACATCGGCGGCGGCAGTACCGAGTTCATCATCGGCCAGCGCTTCGAACCGCTGCTGCGCGAAAGCCTGCAGATGGGCTGTGTCAGTTATACCCAACGCTATTTCAAGGACGGCAAGATCACCCCGGCGCGCTACGCCCAGGCCTACACGGCAGCGCGTTTGGAGATCATGAGCATCGAGCACGCCCTGCACCGCCTGACCTGGGATGAAGCCATCGGCTCGTCCGGCACCATCCGTGCCATCGGCCTGGCGCTCAAGGCCGGCGGCCATGGCACCGGCGAGGTCAACGCCGAAGGCCTGGCCTGGCTCAAGCGCAAGCTGTTCAAGCTGGGGGATGCCGAGAAGATCGACTTCGACGGCATCAAGCCCGACCGTCGCACCATCTTCCCGGCCGGCCTGGCGATTCTCGAGGCGATCTTCGACGCCCTCGAACTGCAACGCATGGACCACTGTGACGGCGCCCTGCGCGAAGGCGTGCTGTATGACCTGCTGGGCCGCCATCATCATGAAGACGTACGAGAGCGCACGCTCACGTCGCTGATGGAGCGCTATCACGTCGATCAGGAGCAGGCAGCCCGCGTGGAGCGTAAAGCCCTGCATGCGTTCGATCAGGTCGCCGAAGACTGGGACCTGGAAGACGGCGTATGGCGCGAACTGCTCGGCTGGGCGGCCAAGGTGCATGAAGTGGGCCTGGATATCGCCCACTACCACTACCACAAGCACGGCGCCTACCTGATCGAGCACTCCGACCTGGCGGGTTTCTCCCGGGAAGACCAGCAGATGCTCGCGCTGCTGGTGCGCGGCCATCGTCGCAATATTCCCAAGGACAAGTTTGCCGAGTTCGGCGATGAAGGCATCAAGCTGATCCGCCTGTGCGTGCTGCTGCGCTTCGCGATCCTGTTCCACCACATTCGTGGCACCCAGCAGATGCCCCAGGTAACCCTGCGTGCCAATGGCGACAGCCTGGATGTCGTATTCCCCAAAGGCTGGCTGGATGAGAACCAGCTGACCCAGGCGGACTTCGCCCAGGAAGCGGAGTGGCTAACGCGGGTGGGGTTCAGCCTGAACCTGCGCTAACCCGATCTCATGAACACTGCAAAAACAAATGTGGGAGGGGCGGTGCGACGACTCGACTTGCTCCCGATTACGGTGTGTCAGTCGCGAATACTTTGACTGAACCACCGCAATCGGGAGCAAGTCGAGTCGTCGTACCGCCCCTCCCACATTTTCAGAGCGTGTTGTCTGTTAGCTCACCGACAGAATCGGGCTACCCAACTTTTCCAGCAACGTCGCCTGGGCGCTGCGCGGATTCTGGTTGCCAGTCGGCGTGTTACGCACGTAACGGCCATCCGACTGCAGGCTCCAGCTGTGGGTGTTATCAGTGAGGTAGCTTTCCAGCTCCTTCTTGACCCGCATGATCAGCTTCTTGCCCTCGACCGGGAAGCAGGTCTCCACACGCTTGTCGAGGTTGCGCTCCATCCAGTCGGCACTGGAGAGGAACATCTGCTCCTCGCCGCCGTTAAGGAAGTAGAACACCCGCGTGTGTTCCAGGAAGCGGCCGATGATCGAGCGCACATGGATGTTATGCGACACGCCGACAATGCCCGGACGCAGGCAGCACATGCCACGCACCACCAGGTCGATACGCACGCCGGACTGGCTGGCCTTGTACAGCGCGCGGATGATCTTCGGATCGGTCAGCGAGTTGAACTTGGCGATGATGTGCGCCGGTTTGCCCTCGAGGGCGAACTGGGTCTCGCGGGCAATCATGTCGAGCATGCCCTTCTTGAGGGTGAACGGCGCGTGCAGCAGCTTCTTCATGCGCAACGTCTTGCCCATGCCGATCAACTGGCTGAACAACTTGCCGACGTCTTCACACAAGGCGTCGTCGGAAGTCAGCAGGCTGTAGTCGGTATAGAGCTTGGCGTTGCCGGCGTGGTAGTTGCCGGTGCCCAGGTGGGCGTAACGCACGATTTCACCGGCTTCACGGCGCAGGATCAGCATCATCTTGGCGTGGGTCTTGAAGC
The DNA here is from genome assembly GCF_052112325.1 of Pseudomonas sp. Yb2C2. Classification (NCBI taxonomy): domain Bacteria; kingdom Pseudomonadati; phylum Pseudomonadota; class Gammaproteobacteria; order Pseudomonadales; family Pseudomonadaceae; genus Pseudomonas; species Pseudomonas sp. Yb2C2. The sequence goes on from NZ_JAVAJK010000033.1 coordinate 36,582, forward strand.
CCACCACGCCGTAGATCACTACCGCGCCGGCCGCTTGCAGGCGGCTGGCCAATTGCAGGTTCGACTCTTCGTCAAAGCGCGCGCGCAACTCGATCACCGCAGTGACTTCCTTGCCGTTGCGCGCGGCGTCTACCAGCGCGTCGACGATTTCCGAGTTGGCACCGGAACGGTACAGGGTCTGGCGCACGGCCAACACGTGCGGGTCCTTGGCAGCCTGGCGCAGCAGGTCGACCACCGGGGTGAAGGACTCGAACGGGTGCAGCAGCAGGATGTCCTGCTTGCTCACGACGCTGAAGATGTTCTCGCTGTTTTGCAGCAGTTTCGGGATCTGCGGGGTGAACGGGGTGTATTGCAGCTCCGGATGGCTGTCCAGGCCAGTGATGCTGAACAGGCGCGTGAGGTTCACCGGGCCATTGACCTGGTACAGCTCGGTCTCGCCCAGGTTGAACTGCTTGAGCAGGTAGTCCGACAGGTGTTTCGGGCAGGTGTCGGCCACTTCCAGGCGCACCGCATCACCGTAGCGCCGCGAGAACAGCTCGCCGCGCAGGGCGCGGGCCAAGTCTTCGACGTCTTCGGAATCCAGCGCCAGATCGGCGTTACGGGTCAGGCGGAACTGGTAGCAGCCCTTGACCTTCATGCCTTGGAACAGGTCATCGGCGTGGGCATGGATCATCGACGACAGGAATACATAGTTGTCGCCAGCGCCCCCCACCTCTTCGGGTACCTTGATGATCCGTGGCAGCAAGCGCGGCGCCGGGATGATCGCCAGGCCCGAATCGCGACCGAAAGCGTCGATACCTTCCAGCTCGACGATAAAGTTCAGGCTCTTGTTCACCAGCAGTGGGAACGGGTGCGTCGGGTCCAGGCCGATCGGGGTGATGATCGGCGCGATTTCGTCGCGGAAGTAGCGACGCACCCAGGTCTTGATCTTGGTAGTCCAGTGGCGGCGACGGATGAAGCGAACCTGATGCTTTTCCAGTTCCGGCAACAGGATGTCATTGAGGATCGCGTACTGGCGATCCACATGACCGTGCACCAACTCGCTGATGCGTGCCAGCGCCTGGTGCGGCTGCAGGCCGTCCGCGCCAGCTTGTTCACGGGCGAAGGTGATCTGTTTCTTGAGGCCGGCGACGCGGATCTCGAAGAATTCATCCAGGTTGCTGGAGAAAATCAGCAGGAATTTCAGGCGTTCCAGCAACGGGTAGGACTCATCCAGTGCCTGTTCAAGCACGCGGATGTTGAATTGCAGTTGTGACAGCTCGCGGTGGATGTACAGGCTGCTGTCATCCAGGTTGGTCACCACGGCGACCACCGGGGCCGGGGCTGGCGCTTCGGCTACCACCACAGGCGCGGCCGGCTCGTGCTCCGGCGGGGTCTCGGTGACTTGTTCCACCACCGGGTGAGCGTCTTTTACGGCAACTTCGGAGAGTCCTTCGGTATTCATCGAATGTTCCTGTGAGGGCTATTGTTGCTCTCTAAGCAATTGGGCGGCGCGGGCGGCGAAATAGGTCAGGATGCCATCAGCCCCGGCACGTTTAAAGGCCGTCAAGGATTCTAGGATTACCCCTTCACTCAACCAGCCATTTTGGATTGCAGCCATGTGCATGGCGTATTCGCCACTGACCTGATACACAAAGGTCGGCACTTTGAATTCCTCTTTGACTCGGTAAAGGATGTCCAGGTACGGCATCCCCGGCTTGACCATCACCATGTCGGCACCTTCGGCCAAATCCGCCGCCACTTCGTGCAAGGCTTCATGGCTGTTGGCCGGGTCCATCTGGTACGAAGCCTTGTTGGCCTTGCCCAGGTTCAGCGCCGAGCCCACCGCATCGCGAAACGGGCCGTAGTAGGCGCTGGCGTACTTGGCCGAGTAGGCCATGATCCGCACATTGACGTGGCCGGCCAGTTCCAGGGCTTCGCGAATCGCCTGGATGCGGCCATCCATCATGTCCGACGGCGCAACCACCTGGGCGCCTGCTGCCGCATGGGACAAGGCCTGCTTGACCAGCGCGTCGACGGTAATGTCGTTCTGAACATAGCCGTCTTCGTCAAGAATGCCATCCTGCCCGTGGGTGGTGAACGGGTCCAACGCCACGTCGGTGATCACCCCCAGCTCCGGGAAACGCTCGCGCAGGGCGCGGGTGGCGCGCTGGGCGATACCGTCCGGGTTCCAGGCTTCGGCAGCATCAAGGGACTTGAGTTCAGACGGCGTGACCGGAAACAACGCCAACGCCGGAATCCCCAGGTCGACCCAGCCCGCCGCCTCTTCAAGCAGCAGATCAATGGTCAGACGCTCTACACCCGGCATCGACGCTACCGATTCCCGGCGATTTTCACCGTCGAGTACAAACACCGGCAGGATCAGATCATCCGTCGTCAGTACGTTTTCACGAACCAGGCGGCGAGAAAAATCATCACGGCGATTACGGCGCAGGCGGGTAGCAGGGAACAGGCGATTGGCAGGGGTAAAGCTCACGACAGACTCCTGAGCCCGGGTTCACGGGCGAGCGTTGCAGTTATAAGCGGGCATTATGACGAAGGTATGACAGTTGTGCTTAACGATGCGACCTGTAGTCGCATTCGTCGGTTAATGTAGGAATTGTTCACTTCGTGACACATCTCGATACTTTCATGAATGTTCACGAAGGCGTAGGCTGCGCGTTCATTTCGCCAGCACCCAGACCATGCTTCAACAATTTCTGCATGACTTCGGCTACTTTGCCCTCTTCCTAGGCACGTTCTTCGAAGGCGAAACCATCCTGGTTCTCGCAGGCTTCCTGGCGTTCCGTGGGTACATGGATATCAACCTGGTGGTGGTCGTTGCCTTCTTCGGCAGCTACGCCGGCGACCAGCTTTGGTATTACATGGGGCGCAAGCACGGCCGCAAACTGTTGGCGCGCAAGCCGCGCTGGCAATTGATGGGCGACAAGGCCCTGGAACATATCCGCAAGCACCCGGATATCTGGGTGCTGAGCTTCCGCTTTGTCTACGGCTTACGCACGGTAATGCCTGTTGCGATCGGCCTGTCAGGCTACCCGCCACTGCGCTACCTGATCCTCAACGGTATAGGTGCTGCAATCTGGGCGGCGGCCCTGGGCGCTGCGGCTTATCATTTCGGCGCGGTACTGGAAGGCATGCTGGGCAGCGTCAAGAAATACGAGCTATGGGTACTGGGCGCCTTGCTGCTGCTGGGCTTTGGTCTGTGGCTGCGCCGCCGCTTCAAGAACGCCCGTATCGCCCGCCAGGCCTGTGCCGATGCCAAGGCGCGGCTCGCCGCCACCGAGCCCGTCCCGGTAGAAGCGCCTAAGACACCAGTCGAGTAAGCCGGCCCCTGCAACAGTAGAGGCCAATCACGCTGAGCAGGCTGTAGCTCACCAGGCCCAGCCAGCCCAGGTTGCTGGCCGGCCACAGCCCGACCACCGGCGCCAGCCACACCAACGGCACATTCAGCGCCAGGCGTATCAGCTCTGCCTTTAACGCCCACGGGCGATTCTCCAGGGCTACCCCCAGGGTGAACAATCCAAGCGCCATCGCCCCCCAGCCGACAATCAGCGCTGCGCTGGGCAGACCCTCGCCGACATTCATCAAATAGCTGCCAAACCCCACATACGCCGCGAACTGCAGGGCGATGTAGACCTGTTGGCGCGCGTCCAGTGGCACGTCGAATTTGCGGAACTGGCTCAAATCCGGCTTGGCCACGGGGTATTTGGCCTTCACGTCCGCCGGGCGCCAACCGGTGCGCATGAACCAGATGCGCAGCTTGTCCCACTTACTTTCGGTACGCCGTGCATCACGCCAAAGCTGTGCATAAAACTGCAGGTTGGCCCATAACGGATTCCAGCTGGCCAAGGGTGTGGTCACGCCGAAAATCACCGGCTCGTTGTCGTCTTCTTCCTGGAAGGTGCCGAACAGCCGGTCCCAAAGAATGAACACACCGCCGTAGTTGCGATCCATGTAGAGAGCGTTCTGTGCATGGTGGGCCCGATGATTGGAGGGCGTGACGAAAAACCACTCGAACCAGCCAAGCTTGGGCACGTGCCGGGTATGCACCCAGAATTGATACAACAGGTTGAGGGACGCCACGCTGATAAACACCACCAGCGGTACGCCAAGCACGGCCAGGGGCAGGTAGAAGATCCAGCTCAGCAGGAAGCCGGTGCTGGTCTGGCGCAGGGCGGTGCTGAGGTTGTAGTCCTCGCTCTGGTGATGCACCGAGTGCGCGGCCCACAGGATATTGCGCTCGTGCCCCATCCGGTGCAGCCAGTAGTAGCAGAAGTCGTAGAACACAAAGGCGAATACCCAGGTCCAGACGCTGTGGGCAGGCAGTTCGATCAACGCCAGGTGCTTGAGGGCGAACGCGTAGGTCAGCAGCCCCATACCCTTGGTCAACAGCCCGGTGGTGGTGGACAGCACGCCGGTGCTGAGGCTGTTGATGGCGTCCGCCACCCGGTAGTTGCGCTGGCCACGCCAACGGTCGGCGAGCAGCTCCACCACAATCAAGGCAATGAAAAACGGTACCGCGTAAGGCACGAAGTCCATGGTCTGGTCCGGTCTATTTTTGTTACATCAAGATTAGGTGCAGCAGCGCGAGATCCCATTGGCAACAGGTGACAAATTAGTAGACATTTAACGCCAAGACTCCAGGAGAAATGCCCATGAGCAAAAAGATTGCAGTGATCCTTTCCGGCTGCGGCGTGTACGACGGCGCAGAGATCCACGAAAGCGTGATCACCCTGCTGCGCCTGGATCAGCGCGGTGCTCAGGTCCAGTGTTTTGCACCCGATATCGCCCAGTTGCATGTGATCAACCATCTGACCGGCGAGGAAATGCCCGAGTCGCGCAACGTGCTCGTGGAGTCGGCCCGCATTGCCCGGGGCGAGATCAAGGATATTCGAGACGCCAACGCCGACGAGTTCGATGCGCTGATCGTACCCGGTGGGTTCGGTGCGGCGAAGAACTTGTCCAACTTTGCCGTCGAGGGCGCGGGTTGCAGCGTCAACCCGCACGTGCTGGAACTGGCCGAAGCCTTTGCCGAAGCGGGCAAGCCGGTGGGGCTGATCTGCATCTCGCCGGCCCTGGCCGCGAAGATCTACGGCCCGGGCGTGACCTGCACCATCGGCAACGACACCGACACTGCCGCGGCCCTGGACAAGATGGGCGCCACCCACCAGGAATGCAGCGTGGAAGACATTGTCGAGGACACCGCACGCAAGTTGGTCAGTACGCCCGCCTATATGCTCGGCAAGAGCATCAGTGAAGTGGCCTCAGGCATCAACAAGCTGGTGGACCGGGTGCTGGAGCTGACCCACGAGAACGATTAGTGGGGATGCCGGGCTCCCTCTCCAACGGATCAGGACTGGCGCATTAACCGCGTCAGTATCCTGTCGAGTGAGTTGGCAAATGCCTGCTTGTCCTTCTCCCCATGGGGCGGTGGTCCACCGCCCATCTGGCCCTGCTCGCGCAGGTCGGTAAACAGGTTGCGCACCGCCAATCGCTCACTCATGTTCGCCGGGCTGAACTCCTTGCCCCGAGGGTCGAGGGCCGTGACGCCCTTCTTCACCAGGCGGTCGGCCAGGGGCACATCGCTGCAGATCACCAGTTCGCCGGGCACTGCGTGCTCCACCAGATAGTCATCTGCTGCGTCCGGGCCGCTGGGCACCACGATCAACTTCACGCACGAGAAGCTCGGCTTGATCTGGCTTTGGCCGGCCACCAGGACGACCTCGAACTGGCGCTTGAGGGCGAACTTCACCACCTGCTCCTTGGCGGCCCGGGGGCAGGCGTCTGCATCGATCCATACGCGCATGTTATGCCGCCACTCGCTGCTTTTCTGCCAGCCGGCTGCGGCCATAGAGCACCACAATGGCCAGGATCGCCACGGCCTGTGCGCTCAACGAGTACGCATCGGCGTGGATGCCCAGCCAGTCGAAGTCAAAGAACGCCACTGGCCGCGTGCCGAAGATGCCGGCTTCCTGCAACGCCTTGACGCCATGCCCGGCGAACACCACCGACAACGCGCACAACAGCCCCGCATTGATGCCGAAAAACAGCGCCAGCGGCAGTTTCGCCGAACCGCGCAGGATCACCCAGGCCAGGCCCACCAGCAGCACCAACGCCGTGGCACCACCCGCCAGCACCGCGTTGTGCCCGGCCGGGCCCGCTTGCAGCCACAGGGTTTCGTAGAACAGGATCACTTCGAACAGCTCGCGGTAGACCGAGAAGAACGCCAATATCGCAAAACCGAAACGCCCACCGCCGCCCACCAGGCTGCTCTTGATGTAGTCCTGCCACGCCGCGGCATGGCGGCGGTCGTGCATCCACACGCCAAGCCACAGCACCATCACACTGGCGAACAGCGCCGTGCAGCCTTCGAGCAATTCGCGCTGGGCGCCGCTGACATCAATCACATACGCCGCCAATGCCCAGGTGGCCAAGCCGGCCAATAGTGCCAGGCCCCAGCCGACGTTGACGCTGCGCACCGCCGATTGCTGGCCGGTGTTGCGCAGGAACGCCAGGATCGCCGCCAGCACCAGGATGGCTTCCAGGCCTTCACGCAGCAGGATCAGCAGACCGGAAATGTAGCTCAACGACCAGCTCAAGCCATCGCTGCCCAGCAAGCCTGCGGACTCGGTGAGCTTGCCCTTGGCCACGTCCAGGCGCTGCTGCACCTGCTCGATCGGCAGACCGTCCTGTAACGACTGCCGGTAAGCCATCAGGGCCTTCTCGGTGTCCTTACGCACGTTGGCATCGACGTTATCCAGTGAGCTTTCCACCAGCTCAAAGCCTTCCAGGTACGCCGCCACCGACAAATCATAGGCTTGCTCGTGGTCACCGTTACGGAACGCTGCGAGGCTCTTGTCCAGGGTGCTGGCGGTGTAATCGAGCAACTGCGCCGGGCCACGCTTGACCTGCGGCGGTTGCGCACGCTGGGCGCGGAAGGTCGCGGCAGCGGTTGGGCCGTTTGCGGCCAGCACTTCATTAGGCGTCTGGCGGGCCAGGTCGGCGAGGTTGAAGGGCTGCTCGCTTTTCGCCGCAGCCGGGTCGGCGGTGAAGCCGGCGATGTAGGTGGCCAGGTCCCAACGCTGGCGGTCGTCCAGTTGGTCAGCAAAGGACGGCATGTCAGTGCCTTCGACACCCAGGCCCAGGGTGTTGTAGATCGCGTAAAGGCTCAGGCGATCCAGGCGCGCAGCATCCGTCAAGTTGGCCGGAGGCGGCGTCATCCCCACGCCGGCCGGACCATCGCCGGCACCGGCAGTGCCGTGGCACACTGAACAGTGCTGGGCGTAGAGCGGTGCGCCGCGCGTCGGGTCGGGCGTGATGGCCGGGGCTTGGCTGACTTCATACGCGACTGCCAGCTTGGCGCCCAACTGGCGGGCCTGGCGAGCGACGGTCGCGCCGTCTGCATGAGCGGTGACAGCCGCCAGCAGTTCCTCGACCCCCTTCACCAGTTCCGCGCGCTCAGGCTTTTGCGGCAAATCCGCCACCAACCCCTGCAAGACCCCAAGAAACTCCACCTGCTCGCGGTATTCCGAATCATCCACCACCTTGCCCGCCTCTACCGTCGGTGGGTAGTCGGCGCCAATGTAGTCCAGCAGATGCAGGGCTTGTGGAGCGCCCTCGGCAGTCGCGGCCAGCAGGTTGAAGCTGCACGACATCAATGCCGGCAACAGCAGCCAGGCGAGAAAACGGAAGGGGCCAGTCATGAATGAATCTCAAGTGGAAATACGAAGTAACACATTGTTAAGCGTTAAAGGGTTTGACTCAAGGCGTTAGTGATTTGTCGTGTGGGCGGACGGGGCATTTTGGAGATGGGTTACTGGCATCGCTGTCAGCTCAATCGAGGCAAAAAGCCATTGTTTTGCCAGTAACGATGCTTATAATGCCGCGCCCTGTTAGTGCGAAAGGGAATTTCGTTCCTCGGTTTTATGAGGAATAACCATATTGGTTGACTACTTTCAGGGAAGAAGTGACATGGTTTTTCGCGCCTTACCTCCGCTCGCGCTCGCGGCAGTCACTTTGCTCAGCGGCTGTTCAATGTTCCGCAGCTACGACGCCGAGCTGCAAGCCACCAACCAGCAACTCGCCACCGGCAATGTCGACGCCGCCCTGACCCTGCTGGAAAAGAACAACACCGGCGAAGACAAAGACCTGCTGTATTTCTTCGAAAAGGGCGAGTTGCTGCGGGCCAAGGGCGACCTGACCGGCAGCCAGACCGCCTGGCGCAGCGCCGACCTGCAAGTCTACAAGTGGGAAGAGTCGGTCAAGTTCGACAGCGCAAAATACCTTTCCCAGTTCGGCAGCTTCCTGGCCAATGACAAGGTGCGTCGCTACGAAGGCTATGACTACGAAAAAGTCATGCTGACCACGCAGATGGCCCTGAACCTGCTGGCCTTGAACGACTTCGACGGCGCACGCACCGAAATCAAGAAGACCCACGAACGCGAAGCGGTGATCGCCGACCTGCGCGACAAGGAATACCTCAAGCGCGAAGACGAAGCCGAGCAACAGGGCGTGACCACCCAGATCAAGGACCTGCACGGCTACCCGGTGCAGGCCCTCGACGCGCCGGAGGTGGTCGGCCTGAAGAACAGCTACCAGAGTGCGTTCAGCCATTACCTGGCCGGCTTCGTCTACGAAGCCCTGGGCGAAAAAGACCTGGCAGCCCCCGGTTATCGCAAGGCCGTCGAGCTGCGCCCTAACACACCACTGCTGGAAAAAGCGCTGCTCGACCTGGATAAATCCAAGGTCGGCAGTGACGAAACCGACGTCCTGATCGTGGTGCAGAGCGGCCTCGCACCCGCCCGCGACTCGATACGCCTGCCGCTGCCGATCCCGATCAATGGCAATCTGGTGATCACCCCGCTGTCGTTCCCGGTGATCAAGGCCGACACCTCCACAGCGACCTTTGCCCAGATCGGTGTCGACGGCCAGCAACAGAACCTCACGGCGCTCAACAGCACCACGGCCATGTCCCGCCGCGCCCTGCGTGACGACATGCCAGGCATCATCCTGCGCACTACCGTGCGTGCGGTAAGCCGTGGTGTGGCGCAGAACAACCTGAACAAGACCAACCCCATGGCAGGCCTGGTACTGGGTATCGCCTCGGCCGTGACCGAAGGCGCCGACACCCGCACCTGGCGCACCCTGCCGGACATGACCCAAGTCACGCGTCTGCGCCTCAAGCGTGGTGAACACCAGGTCAGCCTGCCCAACGCCCTGGGTGGCACGCTGGTAACGATCAAGGCCGACCAGCGCTACCAGGTGATCACCCTGCGCGTGGTCGGCAACCAAGTGTTCGCCGGTGGCCTCGCCGCCCATGTGCTGCCCGGCACGACAACCCAGGCCATCGCCCTCAAACAACCTTAAGGAGCACCCTATGCGTCACTTTATCCTCGGCGCACTGGCGCTGGTCCTGCTTGCCGGCTGCGCCACCCCGCCACCACCGGAGCCTGGCAGCGCCGCGAGCAAGATCGTGGTGATGGGCAAGTTCAAGGGCATCGCGGTCGGCGCCATTCGTGTGGCCCGCGAGAACGGCTTCCTCACCGCCAAGGTGCAACTGAGCAATATCACCAGCAGTAACCAGATGATGTATTACCGCTTCGCCTGGCTGGGCGCCGATGGTTTCCCGGTGGGCGATGAAGAGACCTGGAAAGTGCTGAACCTGTACGCCAACCAGGCGACCTTCCTGCCCGCCATTGCCAATGTGCCCCAGGCCGCGGACTTCCGCCTTGAAGTCAAAACCCCTTGAGCCGTTCATTCTTTTTGCTGCTGAGAGATTTCCCCATGCTTGCACGCTTCTCGATTCTCGCCGTGGTTGCCGTCCTGGCCAGCGGCTGCGCGAATACCTCCCCGGTACTGGGTGGTAAAAACATCAGCTACGGCGACACCAAGGCCGTGGAACTGGTGACCAACGAGTTCGGCTCCACCGACCTGCAGATGATCGCCGAAAGCATGACCCGCTCCCTCGCCCAGTCCGGCATCCTGCAAGGCCGCCCGGTGGTGCAGGTGTATGACGTGAAGAACAAGACCAGCGAGTACATCGACACCCGTGAGATCACCACGTCGATCAAGACCCAGCTGATGAAGACCGGCACCGCACGCTTCGCCAGTGACAACACCGACATGCAAAGCCAGGTCGACCAGCTCAAGCTGCAGAACCAGAGCGGCTTGTACAAGAAATCCAGCGTCAGCAAGACCGGCAACATGGTCGCCGCCAAGTACCGCCTGGAAGGCTCCATCAGTTCCATCGTCAAGCGCAGCTCGGACTACAAGGACGTGTTCTACAAGTTCAGCCTGCAGCTGATCGACGTCGAGAGCGGCCTGGCCGAATGGATGGACGAAAAAGAAATCCGCAAGACCACGGAGCGCTAGGCAATGCGTGCATGGATCGGTTTGATCGGCCTGTTGTGCGCCTTTGGCGCCTCGGCTGCACCCAAGATCGCGGTGACCGACCTGGCCTACCAGGCGCAGGTCGAGGAGTACATCCACCAGGTTTCGGCCAGCAACAACTTCCAGGCAAGCAGCTACAACGCCAGCGGTGCATCGAACTACAGCGAGTACGAGAGCCGTAGCAGCTACATCGAACAAACCGAGCTGCGCAAGTTCAGCGGTGATATCAAGGGGGAGATTCTCAAGTCCCGCCAGTTCCAGCTGGTGCAGGGCACGCCCTACACCGCCGATGCCAAGGGTGACGTCTATGACGTGATCAAGCGCATAAAGGCCGGTCACTTCAAGGGCGCGGACTATGTGCTGTTCGGTACGCTGTCAGACATCGACTTCACCCAGGACATCAACGCCCTGGACCACACCAACAGCTACTCGGCGGTGCTGGGCCTGACGCTGGTGGCGGATTTCAGCCTGATCAACACCCGCACCTACGAAATCACCTCGGCGTTTACCGCCATGGGCGAAGGCCAGGACACCAAGCTGGTGAACAGCCGCGACATACGCGTGAGCCTGAACCGGCCGCGAGTGGTGAAGGAAGTGTCGAAGGCGCTGGGTGAGGACGTGGCACGGCAACTGGCGGAACAGTTGGGCGGCGGCTATCAAGAGCCTGGCCAGCCGGTGTTGCGCAATAACCTGCCAAGGGATGAAGCGCCGAAGATCCTGCGCTGAAGGGTAATCCTTTGGAAACACACAACCCATGTGGGAGGGGGCTTGCTCCCGATAGCAGGGTGTCAGTCAGCTTAGCTGTAACTGAGACACCGCCATCGGGAGCAAGCCCCCTCCCACACTTTTAACTCGGTTTCTTCAGAGGTACCGAGGTTTACGCCGTTGCGCGATGCAAGCTGGCCAGGAAACCCGCAGCCCCCACGAACAAGCCGGCAAACGTGCGGTTCACACGCTTCTGCTGCTTAGGCGTGCGCAACAGGCGCAAGACTTTCGACGCCAACCCTGTGTACCCCGCCATCACGATCATATCGACGCTGATCATCGTCGCACCGATGATCAGGTACTGCACCAGCAACGGCGCCTGGGGATTCACGAACTGCGGCAGCACCGCCAGCATGAACACCAGGGCCTTGGGGTTGCTGGCGTTGACCAGGAAACCACGGAACATCATCGCCATCGGCTTGCCGAGCGGGCGTATCGCCGCGTCATCGGCCATGTCCATGGGCAAGGCACGCCATTGCTTGACGGCCAGGTACACCAGGTACGCCACGCCAAACCACTTGATCGCATAGAACGCGGTCGACGACGCCGCCAGAATGGCACCCAAACCGCCCGCTACCACGGCAATCTGCATGGCCAGGCCCAGTTGCAGGCCAATGGCGTTCCAGTAACCGCGCAGGAAGCCGTATTGCAGGCCGCTGGACATCGAAGCGATGGCGCCGGCGCCAGGGGAAAGGGAGATGATCCAACTGGCCAGGAAAAAGGCCAGCCACGTGTCGAGTGCCATAGCACACCTCGGGGAAGAGTCAGCGATTGTCGGGCCTTAAGCTAACTCCGCCGAGCAGAGGCTGGCTATAGATTTTTACACGCGGTAAATGCTAGCGGTCGCCAGGGAACACATGGGTGCCGGGCCAACGCCGCACCGAGCGCTGGAAGAACAGGCTGTTAGGCACCTGTACGATGGCGCTGTCGGTGCCTGCCGCTTCCACTTCGATCAGTGTGGTGTAGAGCAAGTTGATCGCCACTACCCTGCCCTTCACGCCGGGCTTGTCGACGGTATCCACCAACTCGACGATGTCACCGAGGCGAAACGGTCCGACGGTAAAGATCAGGATCGCACACAGCAGGTTGGACAACACCGACCACATGGCGAAGAACGCCACTGCCGCCACTGCGACAAACCCCGACAGCGCGGTCCACAACACCGTGGCGGACACACCCAGCCGGCCCAGCACAAAGATCAACGCACTGCCCATGATCAGCCAGCGCAATCCGCCACGCAGGGGCATCAGCAGTTGTGGCGGAAACGGGTAGCGCTCACCCAGGCGCGTCAGGCCCTTGGCGACAAACCGCTGGGCGAGGTAGCCGGCCAGCAGGATCAGCAGGATTTGCACGCCGATCCATACAGGCTCGATCCATTGCGCAGGCAACGGCAGTTGCAAGGCTTCCATCAGGACAGCGCCTCCAGCTCCGCTTGCAGGGTTTCCAGCAGTTCGAGGGCTTCCATCCAGGTTTCCTCCAATTGCCCTTCGCGCACCTTGAGCCTGGCCTGTTCGGCCAGCAGGTCGCGCAGCTCATCCTTGCGCGCAGCCTCGTACACGGCGCTGTCGCCCAGGCTGGCTTCGATCTTGGCCAGGCGCTCGTGCACTTTGCCCAACTCGGCCTCAAGCTTGTCGGCTTCGCGCTTGTGCGGCGCCAACTGCTGGCGCAGTGCGGCAGCGGCCTGGCGCTGGGCTTTCTTATCGGTCTTGTCCGGGTTGACCGGGGTGTTGCTGACCGGCGCATTGCGCAGGCGGTAGTCCGTGAGCCAGCGGGCGTAGTCGTCCAGGTCGCCGTCGAACTCTTCGACCTTGCCATCCGCTACCAGCAGGAAGTTGTCGGTGGTGCTCTTGAGCAAGTGGCGATCGTGAGACACCACCAGGACCGCACCGCTGAACTCCTGCAAGGCCATGGTCAGCGCCAGGCGCATTTCCAGGTCGAGGTGGTTGGTCGGTTCGTCGAGCAGCAGCAGGTTCGGGCGGTCCCAGGCAATCAACGCCAGGGCCAGGCGGGCTTTTTCGCCGCCGGAGAAGTTCAGCACCGGCTCATCGATGCGCGCGCCACGGAAGTCAAAGCCACCGAGGAAGTCACGCAGGGTTTGCTCGCGCTCGGTCGGCGCCAGGCGTTGCAGGTGCAGCAACGGGCTGGCCTTGGCGTCGAGGGAGTCCAGCTGATGCTGGGCGAAGTAGCCCACCACCAGGTTCTCGCCACGGGTCAAACGACCGGCCAGGGGTTGCAGCTCGCCCGACAGGTTCTTGATCAGCGTCGACTTGCCCGCGCCGTTCGGGCCGAGCAAACCGATGCGCGCACCTGGGGTGAGCTGCAGCTTGACCTTCTCCAGGATGGTTTTCTCGCCATACCCCAGGCGGGCATCCGAGAGGTCCAGCAACGGGCTGGAGATTTTCACCGATTCGCGGAACACAAAGTCGAACGGCGAATCGACGTGGGCCGCCGACAGTTCTTCCATGCGCTCCAGGGCCTTGATCCGGCTCTGGGCCTGGCGGGCCTTGGTGGCCTGGGCCTTGAACCGGGCGATGTAGCTTTCCATGTGCGCGCGCTGCGCCTGCTGCTTCTCGAACGCCTGCTGCTGCTGGGCCAGGCGCTCGGCACGCGCCCGTTCGAACGCGGTGTAGCCGCCACGGTAGAGCGTGATCTTCTTCTGTTCGACGTGGGCAATGTTGTCGACCACGGCGTCGAGGAAGTCCCGGTCGTGGGAAATCAGCAGCAAGGTGCCCTGATAGCTCTTGAGGAAGTCCTCCAGCCACAGGATCGCATCGAGGTCCAAGTGGTTGGTCGGTTCGTCGAGCAGCAGCAGGTCCGAGGGGCACATCAGCGCCTGGGCCAGATTAAGGCGCATGCGCCAGCCACCGGAGAAGTCGGCGACCGGACGATCCATCTGTTCGTTGGTGAAGCCAAGACCGGCAAGCATCTTGCGGGCGCGGGCGTCGGCGGTGTAGCCGTCGGCGCTGTCGAGTTCCGCGTGCAGGCGGGCCTGGGCGGCGCCGTCCTGGGCTTTCTCGGCCTCGGCCAGGTCGTGCTGCACCTGGCGCAGGCGCAGGTCGCCATCGAGCACGTAGTCGATCGCGATGCGGTCCAGGGTGTCGATCTCCTGGCGCATATGGGCGATGCGCCAGTCGGCCGGCAGCAAGCAGTCCCCGGAATCCGGGGTCAGCTCACCCAGCAACAGGGCGAACAACGTGGATTTGCCGGCGCCGTTGGCACCGATCAGGCCGGCTTTGTGACCGGCGTGCAGGGTCAGCTCGGCGTCTTCGAGAAGACGTTGCGGGCCACGCTGTAATGTTAGGCTTTGAAGTCGGATCATAATGGCGGCGGAGTCTACCAGCTTCGTTGGCCGCTGGCTTGGGTGTGAATATGAACGCTGACCTGTGGAGCTTTGCTCTCTCGACTTACGCCCGTCCGGGCGTCGAAGCCGCCTGCCTGCGCTTGCAGGAGCAAGGGGCGGACGTGTGCCTGTTGCTCTGCGGCGCGTGGCTGGAACAGCGGGGCGTGGCACTCGAGCCGGAGCGTATGCGCACCCTGCAACAGCTGGCCCGGCCGTGGCAGGCGCAGGTGATCGAACCCTTGCGGCAGTTGCGTGTGCAATGGCGTGCCAAGGTGCAGCAGGATGAGCAACTGGCGGCGCTGCGCGAGCGGGTCAAAGCCCTGGAACTGGATGCCGAACGGCAATTGCTGACGCGCCTGGAAGCGTTGACGCAGGCATGGCCGAAAGGGGAGATGACTCAACCGCGGTGGTTGGAAGGACTGGCGGCTGAGGATGCCGCCAACCTTGACCATGACGCGCTGCAGCAGCTGCGCGTCATGATCACCGGCACTTAGGAAGCGCTGGTTGGGGTGGTGCTTGGCGCTACCGGTGCAGGGGTGCTGCTGGCCGATGCGGTTGGAGCGGTGGTCGCTGCCGGGGTAGCAGCAGGTGCTGCTGGCTTGGCCGGTGCTGGTTTCGCAGCAGCAGGCTTTGCAACTGGCTTGGCGGCTGGCTTTGCAGCAGCAGGCTTTGCAGTTGGCTTGGCGGCTGGCTTTGCAGCAGTAGGTTTGGCGGCTGGTTTGGCGGCAGTGGTTTTAGCAACTGGCTTCGCGGCCGGCTTTGCAGCAGCGGTTTTAGCAACTGGCTTCGCGGCTGGTTTCGCAGTAGCGGTTTTAGCCGCTGGCTTCGCGGCTGGTTTCGCAGCAGCGGTTTTAGCAACTGGCTTCGCGGCTGGTTTCGCAGCAGCGGTTTTAGCCGCTGGCTTCGCGGCTGGTTTCGCAGCAGCGGTTTTAGCAACTGGCTTCGCGGCTGGTTTCGCAGCAGCGGTTTTAGCAACTGGCTTCGCGGCTGGTTTCGCAGCAGCGGTTTTAGCAACTGGCTTCGCGGCTGGTTTCGCAGCAGCGGTTTTAGCAACTGGCTTCGC
>NZ_JAVAJK010000034.1:0-51514 GCF_052112325.1 Pseudomonas sp. Yb2C2
GCGCGTTTTCCCAGGCGCGCCAGGATCTGCCCGGGCTGACATTGGCGATGCTCAATGCCAGTGATTTCATTCGCGGTTGGGGTTGGCTGTGCCTCAGTGCTTTAATCGCGGGTTTCTGGGGCTGGCGCCTGTACCTGCGTAACCCGGTGGCGCGCTTGAACTGGCACAGCCGCGTGCTGCGCCTGCCGCTGATCGGGCGCTTTGTGCTGGGCCTGAACACCGCGCGCTTTGCCTCGACCCTGGCGATTCTCGGCGGTGCCGGGGTGCCGTTGCTGCGGGCCCTGGAAGCGGCGCGGCAAACCCTCTCCAATGAGCGCCTGAGCCAATGCGTCAACGATGCCACGGCCAAGGTGCGTGAGGGCGTCAACCTGGCCCCGGCACTGGCGGTGGAAAAAGTCTTCCCGCCGGTGCTGATCCACCTGATCGCCAGTGGCGAAAAAACCGGCTCGCTGCCACCGATGCTGGAGCGGGCGGCGCAGACCTTGTCGCGGGATATCGAACGGCGGGCCATGGGCATGACCGCGTTGCTGGAACCGTTGATGATCGTAGTGATGGGCGCGGTGGTGTTGGTGATTGTGATGGCGGTGCTGTTGCCGATCATCGAGATCAACCAACTGGTGACCTGAACACACCAAAAAACCAATGTGGGAGGGGGCTTGCCCCTGATAGCCATGGATATTTACACAACTTTCAGAGACGGGTGAGTTCCTCTGTGGTGAGCGGGCTTGCCCCGCGCCGTGCTGCGAAGCAGCCCCAGTAAAGCAGAATGCGGTGTATCAGAAACTCTGCTGAGGCTGGTTTTGGGGCAGGCCGATATCGCCGGCTCCCAACCTCGGGTTCCTCATTCCGTCACATCCAGGCCCTGCGCCACAGCCCGCGCCGCCTTGACTAAACCCACGCTGAAACCTCGCTGTCACCTGCCGCCAAACCGCTCAAAACCATGACCAAAACACCCGAGAATCTTTTTAAAAATCAAGCCCTTCCTCCCGAGGTTTTTTCCTTTTGCTGTCATCGGAAACTGCGAAATTTCCTACCCATGGCCTCACCCCTCGCCACCCCCGAGACACGGCCTGGGACCGAAGCCATGGCGTCATGCAAGAGCCATCTACCCCAACGTACAAACACGACGAAAGGAGATTCTTCATGTTTAAGCGCAACGTTCTCGCGGTATCCATGACCCTCGCCGCACTGTGCTCGGCACAGGCTGCAATGGCTGACATCAACGGCGGCGGTGCCACCCTGCCACAAGCGCTGTACCAGACCTCCGGCGTGCTGACGGCCGGTTTCGCCCAGTACATCGGTGTCGGCAGCGGCAACGGCAAGGCAGCCTTCCTGAACAATGACTACACCAAGTTCCAGGCGGGCGTGACGAACAAGAACGTGCACTGGGCCGGCAGCGACTCCAAGCTGAGCGCCACTGAGTTGTCGACCTACGCCTCTGCCAAGCAACCGACCTGGGGCAAGTTGATCCAGGTGCCATCGGTGGGGACTTCGGTTGCCATTCCTTTCAATAAAAGCGGTTCCGCCGCTGTAGACCTGAGCGTTCAAGAGTTGTGCGGCGTGTTCTCGGGCCGTATCAATACCTGGGACGGGATTTCCGGTTCTGGCCGTACCGGTCCGATCGTTGTGGTTTATCGCAGCGAAAGCAGTGGCACCACTGAGCTGTTCACCCGTTTCCTGAATGCCAAGTGCAACGCAGAAACAGGCAACTTCGCCGTCACCACCACCTTCGGCACCAGTTTCTCCGGTGGCTTGCCTGCCGGCGCCGTTGCTGCTACTGGCAGCCAAGGTGTAATGACTGCCCTGGCCGCCGGCGATGGCCGCATCACCTACATGAGCCCGGACTTCGCCGCCCCGACATTGGCCGGCCTGGACGACGCCACCAAAGTGGCTCGCGTGGGCAAAAACGTCGCCACCAACACCCAGGGCGTTTCGCCTGCCGCCGCCAACGTGTCTGCCGCCATCGGCGCAGTACCGGTACCGGCTGCCGCTGATCGTTCCAACCCGGACGCCTGGGTTCCAGTCTTCGGTCCGGACAACACCGCCGGTGTACAGCCTTACCCAACCTCGGGCTACCCGATCCTGGGCTTTACCAACCTGATCTTCAGCCAGTGCTACGCCGATGCCACCCAGACCAGCCAAGTGCGTGATTTCTTCACCAAGCACTACGGCGCCTCCAACAACAACGATGCAGCCATCACCGCCAACGCTTTCGTTCCGCTGCCAACCGCTTGGAAAGCCACCGTTCGCGCCAGCTTCCTGACCGCGAGCAACGCCCTGAGCATCGGCAACACCAACGTCTGCAACGGTATCGGTCGCCCGCTGTAACCCTCGCTTTCAACGACCTGCACCACCTGATCAGCAACGGCCTGTGCCGTTGCTGATTTTTGCGTTTGTGCGGTTTTTCGAGCCGTTAACAGCCCTATATGAACTTTGCGTGACAGAAGTTCAGTCCCGTCCCTCGCCAACCGCCTAACCCTCATACGTGAGCCTGTCTTGCTCCCTGCGTGATAACAAAGAAGGAAGATCCCCGATGGTCCGCTGCAAATCGCCGGTTAACCTGAAAGCCCAAGAAACTGTGCTGCGCCTCAAGCCCCTGGCCCAGGCCATCGCCTTGTTGATGGTGGCGGGCAATGCCCATGCGGCCACGGCGTTCAGTTCCAGCTGGTTTGCCGATAAAGGTGCGACCCAGGCGGCGACGGCGGCGCGGATCAGTGCCGGGCAGGTGCAGGGGATTCCTTCGCTGAACCAGCAGGCGCGGGTCAACCAGCAGTTGGCGCGTTCCATCAGCACTTTGAACACCAGCGTCGCGGCGATTGCGGCACAGCAGGCAGCACAAGCGGCGGGGCGTCAGGCGGCGTTTGGCCAAGTCTCGACGATTCCAGACGGCCTCGGCAAAGGTGGCCTGCAGGTGGATAACAGCCTGACCCAGGGCTGGACCAACGCCAAGGGCCCGGTGCAGACCCAGGCCGGCGGCAAGACCACGGTGACCATCGAACAGACCGCCGACAAGGCCATCCTCAATTGGGAAACCTTCAACGTCGGGCGCAACACCAGCGTCGACTTCCAGCAGCAGTCGAGCTGGGCCGTGCTCAACCGCGTCAACGACCCGAATGCGCGCCCGAGCGAAATCCAGGGCCAGATCAACGGCGCCGGTACGGTGATGATCGTGAACCGCAACGGCGTGGTGTTCAGTGGCACCAGCCAGGTCAACGTGCGCAATCTGGTGGCGGCGGCGGCGAACATCACCGATGAGCAGTTCACCCAGCGCGGTATCTACGTGGACGCCACCGGCACCCAGCCGACCTTCACTGACGCGGCCGGCAAGGTCGAGGTGCAGCGCGGCGCATTGATCCAGACCCACAACCCCGCCACCTCCACCGACGCCGGCGGCTATGCCTTGCTGCTGGGCTCGGAAGTGGAAAATGCCGGTACCCTCACTACCGCCAAGGGCCAGACCACCCTGGCCGCCGGCGACAGCTTTTACATCCGCAAGGGTGTCGGCACCACCGGCAATGACCGCTCCACCACCCGTGGCAATGAAGTGGCCACCAGCCTCAAGGCCGGCAGCAGCGCAGGCAAGGTCAGCAACACGGGCCTGATCATGGCGTCCACCGGTGACATCACCCTGACCGGGCACCAGGTGCAGCAAAATGGCGTGGCCTTGGCCAGCACGTCAGTGGACACCCGTGGCACCATCCATTTGCTAAATTCCGCTACCGACACCACCGGCAGCGTGACCCTTGGGGAGGGCAGCACCACCGCGATCCTGCTCGACAGCAGCGGCAGCACCGCGCTCAACGGCCAGAAGGACAACGGCCTGATCAAGCTCGACGGCACGCCCGCCAACCTGATCACCGGCCAGTTCAACAACCTCAGCGCCGTGGCCGACCGCACCGACCAATCACGCATCGAGATCGTCAGCGGCGGCACGGTGGACTTCCAGAAAGGCTCGATCACCCTGGCTACCGGTGGGCAGGTCGCGGTCAGTGCCACCGGGCGCAGCCTGGTACGCGACGGGGCGATGATCGATGTCTCCGGGGCGGTCGGTGTCAAGGTGTCGATGGAATCCAACAACATCAAGATCAACGTACAGGGCAACGAGCAGCGCGACGCACCGGTCAACCGTGACGATGGGCAGTTGATCAATAACGATGTGTGGGTCGACCTGCGCGAGCTGGTGTTTGTGCCCGCAGGCACCAACGGCTATGCGACGGATCGCTGGTACACCGCTGGCGGCTTGCTGGAAGTGGGCGGCTACCTGGGCACCCAAGGCCACTCGGTGGGCGAGTGGATGGCCCAGGGCGGTACCGTGACGTTTACCGGCAAGGACGTGGTGACCCAGAAGGACGCGCAGATCAACCTGTCGGGCGGCACCGTGGATGTGCAGGCCGGTTATATCCAGCAGACCTGGCTCAAGGGCCCGGATGGGCGCTTGTATGAGCTGTCCAACGCGCCGGGCGACATTCTCTATTCCGGGTTCTACAAGGGGTATGAAGACACCAGCAAGCGCTGGGGCCAGACCGATTACTACTACAACCCGATGATCGCCAAGCAGCGTCGTTATGAGAGCGGTTACACGGTGGGCCGCGATGCCGGCAAGCTGGTGATCGGTACCACCAGCGCGGTGCTCGAGGGCCAGGTGATCAGTGACGTGTTCCAGGGCGATCGCCAGACCCAGGCGCCGAACATCAACCTCGACGGTTACCAGCAGTCGCAGAAGGCCATGGCCCAGCGCGCGCAATTGATCATTGGCGGCTACACGCCTATCTACAACAAGACCACCGGCACCCTGCGCTATGCCTTGGGCGCAAACGCGGACGAGGTGTTGATCGAGGGCGGTACGCAAAAAATCGCCGATGGCCTGGACCTCACCACCGCGCTGCCCGCGGACCGCCAGGGCAAGATGGTACTCGACAGCGACCAACTCAATAGCTATCAGTTGGGCGCGATCAAGGTCGCGGCCAAGCAGCAGGTCACCGTCAACGGAGCGCTCAAGGTGGCCGATGGCGGCGATATCACCCTGTTCGGGCCAAGGGTCGACATCAACGCCCACCTCACGGCCCACGGCGGCAGCCTCAACGCGGGCAATATCCTCAGCCAGGTCGACCCGCTTAAAGGCGGTGCGGTGGGCGACAGCATCCTCAACGGCAGCGGCACGCTGAACGTGGCCAGCGGGGTCACGCTGGATGCCACCGGGCGCTGGAACAATCTGCTGCTGGATCCGGCCAACAGCAGCGGCTTGGCCTATGTGAACGGCGGCAAGGTGTCGCTGCGCAGCACTGGCGGTGTGAACCTGGCGGCCGGCAGCGTGGTGGACACTTCCTCCGGTGGCACCCTCGGCTTGGATGGCAAGCTCAACGGTGGCAAGGGCGGCGACGTGACCTTGGCGTCTCTCGGTACCCTGGGTTTGGACGGCGAGATTCGCGGTTATGGCGTGAGCGGTGGCGGCACCCTGGCGTTGCAGGCGCGCAAAGTACAGATCGGCGACAGCGCCACGGCGCCCGATGTTGGCACCGTGCAACTGGCGGGGGATTTTTTCAACAAGGGCTTCTCGGCCTATGACATCACCGGCAATGAAGGGCTGCTGGTCACGGACGGTACCCAGGTCGACGTCACGACGCCGGTCTACCGTATTGGCGAGCAGACCTCGGCCGCTGCCACGGGCAGCGACCCGGCCACCGCCCTTGAACGCTGGACGCCGGCGCTGTACCAGGAAGACGCCGCCAAAGGCGTACTGACCCAGCGCCGTGGCGCCAGCCTGACCTTGACCGCCGGCAATCTGAATTCCACGGCGGCTGAACTGGCCACCACGGCCTTGAGCGTGGGGCAGGGCGCGGTGATCACTGTCGACCCAGGCCAGGCCATCAACCTGCGCAGCGTCGGCCAGTTGACCATGAACGGCAGCCTCAACGCCTGGGGCGGCAGCGTCAGCCTGGGCGGCCTGACGGCGACGGGCTCGGAAGCGGCCAACGCCGCCGGCCATAGCCGTTCGATCTGGGTGGGTGAAAACGCGCTGATCGACGTGGCGTCGCGTGCGGTCACGGCGGTGAGCAACCGTGGCAATGTCTACGGCCAGGTGCGCAATGGTGGCACCATCAGCATCGGCGGCGATATCAACCTGGCCACCGGCATCGCCAAGGCCAGTGACCTGTTTGTGGTGGTGCGCGACGGCGCGCGCCTGGACGCGTCCGGTGCCCAGGCGATGCTGGATGTTCCCGGCCAGGGCCGCGTGCCGATGGCCAGCAATGGCGGCAGCATCAGCTTTGCGTCGAACAACGGCCTGTACCTGGACGGCAGCTTTGTTGCCCGCGCGGGTGGCGCAGGTGCTGCGGGCGGTAGCCTGGCCCTGGCCCTGGAAAGCCCGTATTACCTCAAGGCCGGCGTCAACGACAGTGTGCTCAAGGTGCGTGAACTGGTGCTCAGCCAGACCCATCAAGCCAGCCCGACTTCCAGCCTCGAGTACGGCCATGGCCGCCTCGGCGTGGACCAGGTCAGCGCCGGCGGCTTTGACAACCTGGCGCTGCTCAGCAACGGCTTGCTGAGTTTCGACGGTGACGTGTCGTTGAACATGGGCCAGAGCCTGCGCCTGTACGGTGGCAGCTATAACCTCAGTGAAAACGCGGCGGCCAGTTCGCGGGTCAACCTGTCGGCGCCATACCTGCTGTTGGCCGGCATCCTCGCGCCGGCAGAATCCGGCAAGGAAGCCTATACCCGCGCGGTGCCGGTGTTGCCCAATCCCTCCGCGCTGGCCACCACGGCGCAGTTCAACGCCAACGCCAACCTGATCGACGTGCGTGGCAATGTGGTGTTCGGCAACAAGAGCTATCTGTTGCGGCCCGACAACAGCCAGGCCAGCCTCGAACGGCGGGGGTTTGATGATGTGCAACTGACCAGCCAGGGCGACTTGCGCTTCCTGGCGGGGGCGGGGGCAGATGTGATTGCCCAGGGCATCAGCACGCAATTAGTGACCAGTGGTGACATGACCCTGCGCGCGGCGCAGTTGTATCCGGCGACTGAGGTCGGCGCCCGGGTACTGGCGGGCTATCTGAATAATGCTGCCAGCAATGACACAGGCTTCAATTACGATCCGACACGCACCCTGACCATCGCACGCACCGCCAATAGCAATGCCGCCATGCCTTACTCGGCCTTTGGTCGTCTGCAATTGGGCGGGCCCACCATCAAGCAGGGCGGGGTGGTGCGTGCGCCACTGGGGCTGATCGAGATTGGCAACCTGGGCTCTACCAACGTGCAACTGCTGCCGGGCAGCCTCACTTCGGTGAGTGGCAAGGGCCTGGTATTGCCTTACGGCGGTACCGTGGATGGCCAGATCTACAAGTACAACGGCAAGGCAGTGACGTTTATCGGCCAGGGTGGCGGCAACAGTGCGGGCAGCCTGAACGTTGGGGTGATTCTCGGTGGCCAGCAGTTGACGGTGCTGCCGCAGGCGACGGTGGATCTGTCCGGCGGTGGCGAACTGCTCGGCGCCGGATTTATTTCCGGGCGCGGGGGCTCTACCGATGCACGTTACAACCCATTGGTACAGTTCGGTGCGAACGGCGGGTTTGTACTGCCGGGTCTGAGCACCAACCCGATCTATGCGATTGTGCCGGGCGTGCAACCGGGCTATGCCCCGGTGGCGCCGGAAGGTGGCGCGGTCGATCCGTTGATCGGCCAGCAGATCACAATCGGCGCCGGCGTGCCGGGCCTGGCGGCCGGCACCTATACCCTGATGCCGTCCACCTATGCGTTGATGCCTGGGGCTTTCCGGCTCGAGATCAACGGCCTGGCCGGGTTGGGCACCGACGGTGTGACCCAGGCGTTGCGCAATGGCTCATGGGCCACGGCAGGGCGCTTGTCCATCGCCAATACCGGGATCAGCAACAGTACGGCCAGCCAGGTAATTCTCACGTCGGCCGATAGGTTGCGTCGTTACTCCCAATACAACGAAACCGGCTACGCACAGTTCGCCGTGGCCGACGCCACCAGGCTTGGTGTACCTCGGGCACTGCTGCCGGTGGATGCCAAGACCCTGCAACTGGCCCTGCGGCCAGGCGCAGGTGCGGATGCCTTTTCGTTCCAGGGGATCGGCCGCTTCGAGGCCGCTGACGGCGGTTACGGCGGTACCGTATCGCTGATAAACGAAGAAAAGGGCAGCTTGGGAAGGGACATCGAAATTGTCGCGGCAGGCAACGCGGCTACCGCCAATTTCAAAGGCATTACGGTGGATGCGGACAGCCTGAATGCAATGGGCGCGGCTCGCCTGCTGATCGGTGGAATGACCTATGTCACGTACGGCCAGGGTGGCAACTACATCAACCTCCCCAGCAGCATCATCAGTTCCATCATCCTGCGCGACGGCGCGAAACTGGCGGCACCGGAGGTATTACTGGTGACCTCCACCGGAAAAATTACGCTCGAACAAGGCGCCTCGATCAACACGATAGGCCAGGGCAAGGCCAGCTACGACGCACGTGACGGTTTTATCTACAACCTGAGCAATGTGCTGGCGGTGTCCAACGGTTTGCTCAACGTAATTGCCGCGCCGTCATTGGGTGGACTCATCAGTGGAGGCATCCAGTTAGGCGTGTGCGACAGCGCGCCCTGCAGCGGCCAGACAGCCCTGTATTCCGAAGGCAGCATCGTTACCTTGACCGACAGCACCCTGCAGATGGGCGATGAGGTGCGCTATGGCACTCGCCACCTGAACCTGGGCGTGTCCAGCATCAACGTCGGCAGCCCCGAAGCCTTGGCCGCTGCAGCCGCCAACAATCGCCTGCCGGTGGGCATGACCCTCAACCAGCAAGTGCTGGAGCGCCTGCTGCGCGGCGACACCCAATTCGGCGCCCCGGCCCTGGAAACTCTGCAACTGTCGGCGCGTGACAGCTTTAACTTCTACGGCACCACCACCCTGGACACTTATGACGCCGTGACCGGCAAGTCGTTGCTGAGCAACCTGATGCTGTCCGCGCCGGCGATCTACGGCTCTGGCGGCTTGAACGACGTGGCGACTATCCACACCGCCAACCTGATCTGGCAAGGTGCCGTCGCGCCGCCTGTGGCGGCGGTGACCGGCGGTGCCGGCAGCGGCAGCGGGCGCCTGGACATCAATGCCGAGCGTATCGAATTCGGCTATGGGGATTTTGCCCAGCCGAGCACGACCAATACCTTCGACCGCCTCGCCCTGGGCTTTGCCAACGTCAACCTCAATGCCAGTGAGCGCATCACCGCCAACCACAAGGGCAGCCTCTCGGTGTACCAGAGCCAGGGCGCGTTTGATGCGATCAAGGGCTTTGCCTACAGCGGCGGCAACCTGAATATCCTCACGCCGCTGATGACCGGTGAGGCCGGTTCGGTCAACCGTATTACCGCCGGTGGCGCGATTGATGTCAGCGCCTCGGCTGGCGCAGTAGGCAAGGTGGACGGCATCGGCGGCGAATTGTCATTGCAAGGCGATAGCCTTCGCCTGGCCACTGCCGTGGTACTGCCCAGCGGCAAGGTGACCTTGGGCGCGCGGGGCGACGTGGTGTTGACCGATGCCGCCTCGATTGATGTGTCCGGCCGGGCCATTGCCTTCAATGACTTGACCAAATACAGCGCAGGCGGCGAGGTTTTGCTGGAGAGCCGTGCCGGCAATGTGCAGCAGGCCGCCGGTTCGAGCATCGACCTGTCGGCGCAGCACAACCAGGCGGGCAAGTTGCGCGCGGTGGCGGTGGACGGCGCTGCGGGGATCGTCGACCTGGCAGGCAAGATTATCGCCGGCAGCAGCGGTGACTACGATGCCGGTGGCACGCGGGTGCCATACCTCGCGGGTGCGGTGGAGATCCAGGCCCAGCGCCTGGGCGGCAGCGGTACGCTCAGCGACCAGTTCGCAGCGCTCAACCAACGCCTCAATCAAGGCCAGGTCTACGGTGCGCGCAGCTTCCAGCTCAAGCAGGGCGACCTGACCATCGGCAATGACGTCAAGGCCAACAGCGTCAACGTCTCGATCGACAATGGCAGCCTGCGCGTGACCGGCCTGGTGGATGCCAGCGGCGAGCGCGTGGGCAGCATAAACCTGGCCGCCAAGAACGGCCTGAGCCTGGACGGCACGGCGGTGCTCGATGCCCATGGCAGCCAACTGCGGGTGGACAGCTACGGCAAGATCATCGATTCGCCTAACCGCGCCATCGTGGTCCTCGGCTCTGGCCAGGGCCAGTTGACCCTGGCCGAGGGGGCGCGCATCGACCTGCGTCACGGTACTGCTGCCGCGACCGGCAATGACGGCCGCAACCGTGGCACGCTGGAGCTCAACGCGCCGCGAGTGGGCGGCAATGACATCGCCATTGACGCCCGTGGGCCGTTGACTATCCAGGGCGCGCGTTCGATTGCGCTCAATGGCATGAGAACCTACGACGATGCCCCGACCAACACCGATGAAACGCCCAATGGGCGCCCGTACCAAGTGATTGATCAGACCTACCTCCAGGGCGTCAATGACGCGAATACGACATTCATCGACGCTGCGCGCGTTAACGACAACTTGCTGCGCAAGCTCGCCGGCTTGAACAACGCCACGTACGGCGATGTGTTCCACCTGCGCCCCGGCGTAGAGATCATCAGCAAAACCCCGGATGGCGACCTTGTAGTGCAGGGCGACCTGGACCTCTCCAGCTATCGTTACGCCAGCCTCAAATCAACGGCCAAGACCGAGTCCGGCAGCCTGACCCTGCGCGCCGGTGGCGACCTGAATATCTATGGCAGCATCAACGACGGCTTTGCCACGCCACCGGCCACCGACGATGACAGTGGCTGGGTGCTGCGCGCCGGTATCGACTACACCGGCGGCGCGGTGGTGGTGCCGGGCAGCGGCGTGACCCTGGAGGTGGGCACCGTGTTCCCCGCGGGCGCTGCGCTTAATTTCGATGTACTGACCAACCCCCTATTTCTGCCGCCGGGCACCCGATTGCCCGTCGCGGCTACGCTCAAACAACCGTTGGTACTCCCGGCGGGTACGGTGTTGGCGGCGGCTGTTCGGGATGCCTCGGGCAATGTGCTGTTCGCGGCGGGCACGTTGCTGACTCAGAGCCAGACCCTCGCCATCGGCAGTGTCCTGGATGCCGGCAGCCTGTTGAGCACGTCAGCCAGTGTCGACGGCTTGATCTGGCCCAAGGGCGTGCCATTGGCCACCAAGGTGACCCTGGCCGCCAGCCAAGTGCTGCCCCGGGGCGCCCTGTTGCCGTCGGGAACAGACGTGAAGCTGCCGGGCGGCGTGGAGTCGGTGACGTTGCGTGACGCCGGCCATCCGGGCAAGAACTGGGCCATTGCACCCCTGCTGGAGGAGGGTGCGCAGTCGTGGTCGATTCGCCTGGTCGCGGGGGCCGATACTGAGGCAGCCGACAGTCGCCTGCTGCAACCGCATCCGGTAAGCGGCAATCTGCGCTTGGCGGACAGTCACTATGGGACGTTCGGGAAAGGAGCCCAGGTCTGGACCGAGGAGGGCTCCATGGGGTGGTTCGGCGATGACAGCATGGTGGGCCAACCGATTGATTTCGTCGCAATAGACTACCCGGGCCTCTGTGACGACCTCCCGGAATACTGCGCTATCAGTGGTGAGGCCTACACGCTGCTGGTGGGCGGCAGCACTCGCTTCAGCGTAATCCGCACCGGCGCTGCAGACCTTGACCTGCTGGCCGCCGGCAACCTGAGCATGGAGTCGCTGTTCGGGGTCTATACCGCGGGCAGTTCGTCCACCGGCACCTCGGCCAACGATCCTTATAACCTCAAGCGCGCCGTGGGCAGCAACAACAAGGTGCTGGGTAACGCGGGGGGCAACGAGAAGCTGGTCGATGGTGGAACGGGCAGCCTGTACCGTGCCTGGTATCCGGACACTGGCGGCAACTTGCTGCTTAAAGTGGGCGGCAACCTGACGGGCAATATCACCAGCCCGGCGCAGAATGGCGTTGGTCGTCCGGTACCCAGCGACCAGGGTCAGGATTCCGCCAACGTCGGCAACTGGCTGTGGCGTCAGGGCAATGGGCTCAGTGGGAGCCAGGCGCAAGCCACCGCCTGGTGGATCAATTTTGGTTCCTACGTCGCCAGCGACCGTTCGGACCAGATGGTCGGGTTCACCGGGTTTGGCACCCTGGGAGGCGGCAACCTGAATGTTGATGTGGGTGGCGATGCAGGACTCATCAGCCCTGTCTCGTCAACAGCTCTGAACGTCAGTCGCCGCAGCCAAGGCCTGGTACTGGCAGTCGGCAGCACCGGTCGGGTCGGGGCCGATGGCAGTGTGCAACTGACGGGTGGCGGTGATCTGAACCTGCGGGTCGGCGGAGCGGTTAACCCCGCCAGCCAGACCTTCGCAGACCACCTCAATGGTGCGCTGGTGAACCTGCGTGGGCACGTGCAATTGACCGGTGGCGCCCTGGGCAGCCTGACGCTGCGTTATGGCAACCGGTTCACAGACCAGAGCCCCAGCGAAGTGCGCGCCTACGATCCTTTGCGTTCCACTTCGGCCATGGCCTCGGGTGGTTTGAGCCTGTTGCCGGGCGACGCCACTTTCGGCCTGTCCACCCGTGGCGACCTGGTGTTGCAGGACGTCGCCGACCCTGGGCGCGCGCCGCAGATGAACGCCTTGACCTTCGTCAATAAGGGGGTCAACGGGATCGGACAAAGCTGGTTCAGCTTGTGGACCGACCGCACAGCAGTGGACCTGTTCTCTGCCGGGGGCAACCTCACGCCGCTGACCCAGACCCTGGAAACCGATATGGCGGCGGTCTATCCCGCGACATTGCGTGCGGTTGCGGCTAACGGCAGTCTCTATTACGGCAGCGCCTCGACCAGTAATCCTGGCACCGTGCAGCCGCTCAGGGCGTTGGTACTCGCACCTTCGTCCAATGGACAACTGGAATTGCTGGCCGGGGATTCGATCTCCGGCGGCGATCTGACGATCAGCCGCTCCAGTGCAGCACCCAATAGCCTGGCGACTATTCTGCGTCCGGCCTTCGCCGGTTTCCTGACGGATCAAAAAACGGCAATAGCGGGCAGTGGCAATCTTTCCAGCGATGGCAACATTGCAACCTTGACGGTTTCCCCGCTGTTTGCCTTTGGCCCCAACACCGCCAGCATAGCTTGGGGTGATGCCCTGGAGCCCGCGCGTTTCTATGCGCTGAACGGGGACCTGCTGGGCGTCAATAGTGGGCGCGCCCTCACGATCACGGGGGTGGGTGACGCTCGGTTCGGGCAAACCTTTTACGAAGGCGCAGGCCCGGTATGGATGCAAGCCGGACGCGATATTGTCGGCAGCGGCACGCGCTTGAGCGGTGCCAGCGCAGGTGTCACGGATACGGGGCAATACACCTTTACCGGCAACCTGTTCGTGCACAACAGCCCCACCGATATCTCCATCGCCAGCGCTGGCCGCGACATCCTCTACAGCAGCTTTAACGTTGCCGGCCCCGGTACCCTGGAACTGACGGCGGGGCGCAACATCCAGATGGAAGACAAAGTCGCTGTGAACAGCCTGGGTGCTGTGGCGGCGGGCGACAGCCGCCCTGGCGCAAGCATCGTCATGCAAGCCGGCATGGGCCCCAATGGCCCGGATTACCGCCGCTTCGTCGAGGCCTACCTGAACCCCGCCAACCTGGCGCAAGCGGGTGAATCCCTGCAAGGCGCCAAGGTGGCCAAGACTTACGAAAACGAGCTGGTTACCTGGCTCACCGAACGCTTCGGCTTCGCCGGCGACAGCGAACAGGCCCGGACCTACTACGCCGCACTGCCCGCCGAACAACAACGGATCTTCGCCCGCGACGTGTACTTTGCCGAACTCAAGGCCGCCGGCCGTGAGTACAACCAGGACGGCAGTGTGCGCCAGGGCAGCTATGTGCGTGGTCGTGCCGCGATTGCCCGGTTGTTCCCCGAGACCGACGTGGCCGGCAACCCGATCACCTACAAAGGCGACATCACGATGTTCGGCGGCGCGGGCGTGCACACCAACTTTGGTGGCTCGATCCAGATGCTCACGCCGGGTGGCCGCCAGACGTTCGGCATCGAAGGCGCCGCACCGCCGTCCACGGCTGGGGTGATCACCCAGGGCGCTGGAGATATCCAACTGTACTCCCTGGGCAGCATCCTGCTTGGCCAGAGCCGCATCATGACCACCTTCGGCGGCTCGATCATGGCCTGGACCAGCGAGGGCGACATCAACGCCGGTCGTGGCTCCAAGACCACCGTGGTGTACACGCCGCCCAAGCGCGTCTATGACAACTGGGGCAACGTGAGCCTGTCGCCGTCGGTACCGAGCACCGGTGCGGGGATCGCCACGCTCAACCCGATCCCGGAAGTGCCGGCGGGGGATATCGACCTGATCGCGCCGATGGGCACCATCGATGCGGGCGAGGCGGGGATTCGGGTGTCGGGTAACGTCAACATCGCCGCCCTGCGGGTGGTGAACGCGGCGAACATCCAGACCCAGGGCAAGTCGTCCGGGGTGCCGGTGTCGGCCACCGTCAACACCGGCGCCATGAGCTCGGCCAGCGCAGCGGGGGCGGCGGCGTCCCAGGCCGCAGAAGACGCGGCGCGCAGCCAGCAGGCGGCGGCCAAACAGGGCCGGCCGTCGATCATGACCGTGGAGGTGCTGAGCCTGGGCACCGAGCCGCTGTCGCGTGAACCGGAACCTCGGAAAACCTCGGGCTACAACCCCGACAGCCCGGTGCAGGTGCTGGGCGCGGGGCCGCTGAGTGAGCAGGCGCGGGCGCGGTTGACGGATGAGGAGCGTAAGCAGATCAGTTTGTAGCGTTTCAGAAGGACCTCTCGATGTACCGTTCGGGGCGATCAGTGATCGCCCCATTTTTTTGGGGGAATCAGAAGGGCGGCGAGCTTATAGCCGAGCGGTATTGGGGGGACTCGGTTAAAACTGTGGGTGCGACGATTCGATTTGCTCCCGATGGCGGCCTTTGGGCCGACCATTGGTTGGGGTTGGAATGAGTACATATCCGTTGCTGCGGTAACGGCCACCTATGGTTCCGCTCTTACAGCGGGTCACTTTTGGCAAACGCCCCAAAAGTAACCAAAAGGTCTTGCCCCACCACTCGGTGCCTCGCCTAGGCTCGGCATGCCCGAACGCAGGCTTGAATCCGTGGGCCGCCGTCATGGGCCATCCCTGGCCCAGGACGGCTAACCCGGCGTCCTGCCGGGTTACCCACGGATTCAAGCCTGCGTTCGGCCAGCGTGGTTAACGGGGCGCCTAAGATCAAAATCAAAAACAGAGCAACAGCCACAGCAACAGCAACAGCTCGCGATACAACAGGGGGTGTCAGCGCCATCCACACTGTTGTGTAGCCCCAACGGTCACCACGATGCGAAGCGAGCTGCTCTTGATCTTGCTTTTGATCTTGATCTTAGGCGCCCCGTTAACCACGCTGGCCGGAATTTGATAGTGATTTGGGGGGTAAACCGGCAGGGATGCCGGTTTAGCCGCCCCGCGCCATGGATGGCGCGGGGCGGCGGCCCCCCAAATCACGTCG
The DNA here is from genome assembly GCF_052112325.1 of Pseudomonas sp. Yb2C2. Lineage (NCBI taxonomy): Bacteria > Pseudomonadati > Pseudomonadota > Gammaproteobacteria > Pseudomonadales > Pseudomonadaceae > Pseudomonas > Pseudomonas sp. Yb2C2. The sequence continues at coordinate 15,510 of NZ_JAVAJK010000034.1, forward strand.
GATTACGGGCACACCGAGCCTGGGCGAGGTGCCGAGTGGTGGGGCGAAGCGTTTTTGGTTACTTTTGGCGCTCTTCCAAAAGTGACCCGCTGTAAGAGCGGAACCATAGGCAGCCGTTACCGCAGCAACGGATATGTACTCATTCCAACCCCAGCAAATGGTCGGCCCAGAGGCCGCCATCGGGGCAAGTCGAATCGTCGCACCGCCCCTCCCACATTTCCCACCGAGTACGGCCACACATGCCGACCCAGAAAAATTGCCCCCCTCACAATCCAAAATGAAGCTTTCATGACAAAAGTTCGGTAGCTCACAGCCACTTCCGTCTTGCCTATGTAACGCGCTGGAGGCCGCCACAAGCCGCTTCCCCAGCCGTCAGCGGGACGCCAGGAGTGGGGCAATGGGAACTATGGAACGTTACTCGAAAGTAGGCATGCAAGAGCTCGACCAGCGCCTGTCGAAGATCGTCGAGGCTGCGCGCAAGAAGCCGGTTTCGGTGTACCGCTACGGCGCGCCGTGGGTGTGGATCGTCTCCCAGGACGACTGGCAGGGCGCCTTGAAGGAAGTGTCCAGCTACATCCCGGCGGGGCATTCGCTGGTGCTGTTGCGCCCGCAGATCGACGAGGTGCTCGAGCAGCATCGCGACCTGCTCCAGGCCGCGCCGGGTATGTCGATCGCGCCGCAGACCGTGGTGCAGATCCTGCTGCTGCAACTGCTGTATTCGGTGCCCAGCGAACAGCAGTTGCACGAGCAACTGAACTACAACCTGCTGTTCCGCTGGTTCGTCGGCCTGGAGCTGAACCAGAAGGTGTGGAGCATCCACGCTTTGCAGCGCGACATCGCCAGCCTGTTGAACAACCCGCAGGCCGTGCAGTTGATCCAGACCATCATCGGTGAAGTGTTCTGTGGCGCCTTGCTGCACATGCCGGAGTTCTCCCTGAACTTCGCTTTGCTGCACACCTGGCTGGCGCGGCACAGCCATCTTTCGACCAGCAGCAATTGAGCAGGCCAGACGCCGTGCAATCGGCGACGGCGCAAAATCTTAGACAGTTAGGGGGCGGTGTGGAGCATCTGTTCAAATCAACGCTGGCGTTGTGCTGCCTGACGCTGGGCGTCCTGGCGCAACCGGTGTGGGCCGAGGAGGGTGGTGAGGCCCCGGCGCGCAAGGTGGACGTCAATGAGTACTTCGTGCGCGGCAATACCGTGCTCGATGCGGCGACGATCGAGGAGGCGGTGTACCCGTTCCTTGGCCCGCAAAAGACCCTGGACGATATCGAAGGCGCGCGCGATGCGTTGCAGAAGATCTACCAGGCGCGTGGCTACCAGTCGGTGTTTGTCGAGCTGCCGGAACAGAAGGTCGATGACGGCATCGTCTATCTGCAGGTCAGCGAAACCAAGGTCGGCCGCGTGCGTGTGGTCGGCGCCAAGCACTATTCGCCGGTGGAGATCCGCGAGGAAGTGCCGGGGCTCAAGGAAGGCGCGGTACCGGATTTCACCACGGTGCAAACCCAGTTGGCCGGGCTCAACCGCAGTGCCGGCCGGCAGGTCACGCCACTGGTCCGTGAAGGCCAGCGCCCCGGCACCATGGATGTGGATCTGCAGGTCGAGGACCAGAACCCCTGGCACGCCAGCCTCGGCCTGAACAACGACTACAGCGCCGACACCGAAAAGCTGCGCTCGGTCGCCACCCTGGGCTACGACAACCTCTGGCAACTGGGCCACAGCATTTCCCTGACCTACTTCACCGCGCCCCAGGACACCGAGAATGCCAAGGTCTGGTCGGGCTCCTACAGTGCGCCGCTGAACGAACGCTGGACCTTGCAGTTCTCCGGTTACCAGTCCGACAGCAACATCGCCACCATCGGCGGCAGCAACGTCTTGGGCAAGGGCCATTCCTATGGCGTATCCGCCATCTATAGCTTGCCGGCGGCGGGCAACTGGGCCAACTCGTTCTCGTTCGGGGTGGACTTCAAGGACTTCGACGAGCAGATGAAGTTCGGCGCCAGCAGCGACCAGGTGCCGCTCAAGTACGCGCCGTTCACCCTGGGCTACAACGGCTATCGCTACACCGAGCAATCCCAACTGGGGTTGGGCTTGAACCTGGTGGTCGGCACCCGTGCATTCTTTGGCTACGGCAGCGACGCCGAAGAGTTCGATTACAAGCGCTACAAGGCCAGTGCCAGTTTTGCCGTGCTCAAGGGCGACCTGAATTACACCTATACCTTCGCCAACGATTGGCAGTCGGCCTCCAAGGGCGCTTTCCAGCTGGCCTCCGGGCCGCTGGTGTCCAACGAGCAGTATTCCGCCGGCGGCGCCACCTCGGTGCGCGGCTACCTGGCGGCCGAGCGCACCGGGGACGAGGGCTATTTGCTCTCCCAGGAACTGCGCACGCCGTCCCTGGCCAAGTTCCTCGGCAGTTATGTGCAGGAGTGGCGCTTCTATGCGTTCGCCGAAGGCGCGCGCATGCGCCTGCACGACCCGCTGCCCGAGCAGGAAGACGAATACAGCCTGGCCAGTATCGGCCTGGGCACCCGCGCCAGTTTGAGCAAGTGGTTGTCCGGCAGCCTGGATTGGGGTTACCCGCTGCTCGATGGACCGAACACCCAGAAACAGGACTCGCGACTGCACTTCAGTGTGCAGGCGACTTTCTGACTTTTTCTTCCGGAGACTTCACCCATGCAACGCCTATTCCTGAGCCTGTTGATCTGCCTGGGCTTCGCGCTCCCGGCCACTGCCCATGCCTGGTGGCAGGACGATTGGCACTACCGCAAACAGATTTCGGTGGACACCACCTCCCAGGGCGCCGCGATCAGCCAGGCCCTGGGCCGCACCGCACTGTTGGTGCGCCTGCACACCGGCAACTTCACCTTTGACGGGGTCAAGGACGACGGCGCCGACCTGCGCTTTGTGAGTGCCGATGACAAGACCGTGTTCAATCACCAGATCGAAAGCTTCGACCCGTTGATGGGCATGGCGTTGATCTGGGTCGATGTGCCCAAGGTCGAAGGCGGCCAGCGCCAGGACATCTGGATGTACTACGGCAACCAGAAGGCCCCGGCCACCGCCAATGGCCAGCTGACGTTCGATCCGAATTACACCGCGCTCTATCACTTCGATGGCGCCAACGCGACGCCGCCACGGGACACCACGGCCTACGCCAACACCGCGTTGAACGCCACCGGCGCGAGCATCGACGGCGTGATCGGCCGCGCCTTGCAGTTCGGCGGCCAGCCGCTGCTGTTGCCGGCCAGCCCGTCGCTGCAACACGCCGCCGGCGCTGCCTTCACCTTCAGCGCCTGGCTGCGCCTGGACCAGGCCAGCGGTGAGCAAATCGTACTGGCCCGACGTGACGGTGCCCACAGCCTGTTGCTGGGCCTGAACCAGGGCTCGCCGTTTGTGGAGATCGACGGCCAGCGCGCGGTGTCGACCCAACCGCTGAACCCTGGCCAATGGCAGCACCTGGCGTTCACCGCCGAGGGCGACAAGGTCACGCTGTATGTGAATGGCCGTGAAAGCGCCACGCTCGCCGTGGCCATGCCTGGGTTCAACACGCAGCTGGCGGTCGGCGCCGACCTGCCGGAAGCCGGCAGCGCGCACCTGCCGTTCGCCGGGGCCATGGATGAGCTGCGCCTGTCCAAGGTGGCGCGCCCGGCCGCGCTGTTGCTGGCCGATGCGAGTGCCCAGGGCGCCGAGTCGAAACTGGTGGCCTACGGCGTGGATGAAGAACAGTCCGGCTTCGGCTTCGGCAGCCTGGGCTTTTTGCTCAACGCCGTGCCGGTGGACGCCTGGGTGATCATCCTGGTGCTGGTGGCGATGATGTTCCAGTCGTGGGTCATCATGCTGCGCAAGAACCGCCAGGTCAGCCGCCTCAGCAGTGCCAACGAAGTATTCCGCGAGCACTTCGCCCAGATCGGCACGCGCCTGGAGATGTATGCCGACGACGCACAACTGGCTGATCGCTTGACCCATTCGTCGCTGTGGCGCCTGTACCTGGTGGCGGTCAAGGAGATCCGTACCCGGCGTGCCCAGGGCGCCGACACGTCGTCGGTGTCGGCGGCCACCATCGAAGCGATCCGCTGCTCCATGGACGGTGTACGTACCCGTGAGAACCAGGCCCTGAGTTCCAAATTGTCGACCCTGTCCAACGCCATCGCCGGCGGCCCGTATATCGGCCTGCTCGGTACGGTGCTGGGGATCATGGTGGTGTTCCTCGGCACGGCCATGGCCGGCGACGTGAACATCAACGCCATCGCTCCGGGCATGGCGGCGGCCTTGCTGGCCACGGCCATGGGCCTGTTCGTCGCGATCCCCGCGTTGTTTGGCTACAACCGCCTGATCACGCGCAACAAGGAAGTCAGCGCCGACATGCGCGTATTCGTCGACGAGTTCATCACTCGCCTGGCGGAGATGCACGGCGAGAGCCAGCACAGTGAAACCGCGCACCGCCGCGACCATCACGCATCGGTTCCGGCCTGAGGAGAATCGCCATGGCTTCCGTAAATGCCTCCCACGACGATGACGATGATGCCGCCGTCGACAGCATCAACATCACGCCCCTGGTGGACGTGCTGATGGTGGTGCTGGTGATGTTTATCCTCACCGCCACCGCCCAGGTCTCGGGGATCCAGATCCACCTGCCCAAGGCCAGCGCCTCGGTGTCGCTGTCGGAGGCCAAGACCAAGGCCATCTCCGTGAACGACGGCGGCCAGGTGTTCCTCGACGCGTACCCGGTGACCCTCGGCGAGCTGGAAGAACGCCTGCGCATCGAGAAAGCGCTGAACCCGGACTTCCCGGTGATCGTGCGCGGTGACGCCATGGTGCAGTACCAGAAAGTCATCGAGGTGCTCGACCTGCTGCGCCGGCTGGAGCTGTCCCAGGTCGGCCTGGTCACCGGCAAACCGAGCCAGGGCTGAGTGATGACCGCACAGATCCCGATCACGCCATTGCCGGTGAAGAACAAACCGCCGTTGCGCCCATTGAAATGGGGCGCCGGCCTGTTGCTGGGCGCCGTGGCGGCCTGGTTTCTCTGGCAGTGGGCCAATGACATGAGTGGCGTACGCCGTGAAGCGCCGAAGGTGCCGACGATTATTCCGTTGCCACCGCCGCCGCCGCCACCCCCGGAAAAACCCAAGGAGCCCGAGCCCCAGGTTGAAGAGAAAGTCCCGGAGCCGGTGCCCAGCCCTGAACCCGAAGAGGTCAAGCCGGCCGAGGAAGCACCGCCTTCACCGAATGAAGACCTGGCCAACCCGATGCAGATCGACGGCGATGCGCAGTCCGGTAACGACGGTTTCAACATCGGCGCCGGCAAGGGCGGCGGCATGGCCGGCAGTGGCGGCGGCGGGTTGGGGACCGGCACGTACAAGCAGTACCTGGCCGGTACCTATCAGCGCCTGATGCGCGAAGACCCGGAGCTGCGCAAGAAGGCCTTTGCGATACAGATAGACCTGTGGTTGGGCGCCGACGGCCAGGTGACGAAGGCTCTGGTGGCCAAGTCCAGCGGGGATGCCGACACCGACGCCCAGATGCTGGCGTTGATCCGTGCGCCGCGCGCCACCCAGAAACCTCCGGCGTCGCTGACGCTGCCCATGCGCCTGTCCCTCAAGGGCCGGCGTCCGGATTGATTGCACGAAACCTCTTACCTACGGTTTTTTACAGGAGTTGCGTACACATGATTTCCCCCGTGAATCGACTGACCCTGGCGGTTGGCATGGTCATCGCGACCCTGGTCGGGCAAGCCGCGGCAGCCCCGGTTGCGCCTTCGGAAAACGTCACCATCAACCTGATTCGCCTGCTGGTGCAGCAAGGTGTGCTGACCCAGAACACCGCCAATGGGCTGATCGCCCAGGCCGAAAAGGAAGCCCAGCAGGCCCGCCAGGCCAACGCCGCGCCGGTGGTTGCCAGCGGCCCGGCGACCGCGCCTGGGGATGTGCGCGTGCAGTACGTGCCGCAGGCGGTGCGCGACCAGATCCGTGACCAGGTCAAGGCCGAAGTCATGTCCACCGCCAAGCAGGAAAACTGGGCGCAGCCCAATACGTTCCCCGACTGGATCTCGCGCATCAGCTTTGATGGCGATATTCGTCTGCGCGACGAGTCGCGCTACTTCTCGGGCAATAACAGCAACAACATCACCGATTTTGCCAAGCTCAATGACACCGGCCCGTACGACGTCAACAAAAACTCCAACACCAAGTTCCCACCGCTGATCAACACCCGCGAGGACCGCGAGAACCTGTTCCGCCTGCGGGCACGCCTGGGCATGAAAGCGGTGATCTCGCCGGAATGGACCGCCGGCATTCGCATCGCTACCGGCTCCGACAATAACCCGGTGTCCACCACCCAGACCCTGGGCGGCGGCTTCGGCAAAAAGGACATCTGGCTCGACCAGGGTTACCTGAGCTGGAAAACCACCGACTACATGACGTTGACCGCCGGGCGCATCGGCAACCCGTTCTATTCCACCGACATGATGTATTCCAACGACCTCAACTTCGACGGCGTGGCGGCGGTCTTCAACCACAGCCTCAACAGCGAGTGGGGCCTGTTCGGTACCCTCGGCGCCTTCCCGGTGGAGTACACCTCCGACACCGCCAGCACCAATGGTATCGACAAGGAAGACAGCGACACCAAATGGCTGTTTGGCGGGCAGATCGGCGCGGATTGGAAGATCAACCGCAGCAACCGCCTCAAACTCGCCGCGGCTTACTACCAGTTCCAGGACATCGAAGGCGAGCGCTCCAGCCCTTGCTCCACCTGGCAGGGCGCGGCAGGTTGCGACACCGACGGCACGCGCGTGGCCTTCATGCAGAAAGGCAACACGGTATTCAACCTGCGCAACAACACCACCAACCCGGCGGATCCTGCGCGCACACCCGACCCGCAGTACGTAGGCCTGGCGTCCAAGTTCGATGTGCTGGACCTCAACCTGGTCTGGGACAGCGAACTGCCCAGCGACTTCAAGCTGCGCAGCCAGGCCAACTTCATCCACAACCTGGCCTACGACAAGGGCGAGATGCTCAAGCGCAGCGAAGGCGAGATCGTCAACAACATCAACAGCAACGGCCAGTTTGAAAGTGGCGGCAATGCGCTGATGGTCTCGTTCACCCTCGGCAGCGCCCTGGAGATGCGCAAGCGCGGCGACTGGAATGTGTTGGCCGGCTACAAGTACATCCAGCCCGACGCCTTGCCCGACGGCTTCAACGACTCGTCGTTCCACCTGGGCGGCACCAACGCCAAGGGCTATTTCATTGGCGGCAACTACGGTATCGACAAGAACATCTACGCCAGTGCGCGTTGGTTGAGCGCCTCCGAAGTGTATGGCCAGCCGTTCGAAGTCGATGTGATGCAACTGGAACTCAACACGCGCTTTTGATGCGCAGGGAGACGCCACATGAACACACGAATCTGCGCGCTGTTACTGCTGCTGGTGAGTACCGGCGCGTCGGCCGAAGGCATGGAGGAGCGCCTGCGTACGCAACTGCGCAGCACCACCCAGCAATTGCAGGCGCTGCAAAGCGAACAGGCCCAGGCCAGTGCCGCACGGCTGGCCGCCGAAAACCAGGCCAAACAGGCCCAGGCGCACATCAAGCAATTGACCGCCGAGCTGGAAAAGGCCCGTGGCATGGCTGAGCAACTGGCCGGCCAGCAACAGAGCCTGCACAGCCAGGCGCAAGCCCAGGTGGCGGCGAGCAACGAGCAGATCGGCAAGTTCAAGAAGGCCTATGACGAATTGCTGGTGCTGGCCAAGGGTAAAGAAGTCGAGCGCGCGCGCCTGCAGGCGGCCTTAAGCGAACGTGACACACAAGTGCAGCAATGTTCAGTCAAGAATCAACAGATGTACGGCGTGGCCCAGCAGTTGCTCGCAGCCTACGAAAAAATCGATGTGGCCGAGGTGATGAGCATTCGCCAGCCGTTCGCAAGCAGCGCACGGGTCAAGTTCGAGGAACTGGCCCAGGGTTTTGGCGACGATCTGTACAAGAGCCGTTTTGATGCGCCCCAGGCAGCCGCCAATCACTGATAGACAAGGAAGAGATCACCATGAGCGAATTGATCACCAGCGTCACCGTCCAGAGCCTCACCGACCTGTTGCAGGACGCCGGCTACCGGGTTAACCAGAGCGAACAGAACGGCATCGTGCAGTTGCTCAGCGCCAGCCAGGGCATCGGCTTTGCCGTGCGCTTCGGTAACCCGGCGGCGGAGCAGGGCAGCTATGTGGACTTCACCTACAGCTGCGCGCTGCGGGTACAGGGCGAGTTGCCCGAGGGCCTGGCCCCGGTATGGAACGCCTCGCGGCGCTTTGCACGGTTGTCGGTGCAGGGCGAGTTCCTGTTGATGGAAATGGACGTGGTGGTGGCCGGCGTTGGCGTCACGCACCTGCGCAGCCAGCTGGAATTGTGGGATCGCCTGTTGCAGGAGTTTATCGTCTACCTGCGTGAGTACAGCCAGCAGGCCGCGCAGTTGCAGGCTGCCGCGGTGGGTGAAGAGGCGGCGGTGCTGTGAAAAAGCCAACCCTGATGCTCGGCGCGGGGGCGCTGGCTGTGCTGGTGGTGGCCGTGGCGTTGAGCCTGCGACCGGGCAGCGACCCGGTGGCGGCGCAGCAACCGGCGCCGGTGATCAATCCCGCGCCGAGCGGGCCAGCGGTGGCGCGCCTGGGCAACCAGCAGATCGACCTGGCGGAGCTGAAAAGCGTGCTGGCCAGCCTGCCGGCCGAATCCCGCGAGCAACTGCGCGGCAACCGTGGCGCCCTGGAAACCTGGATCCGCTCACGCCTGGCGCAAAAAGCCGTGCTTGAACAGGCCGATGCCCAGGGCTGGCGCCAGCGCCCGGAGGTGGAGCAGCAGACCCGCGCCGCCGCCGAGCAGATCGTGTTTCGCGACTACATGCTGTCGGTCAGCCAGGTACCGGCCGACTACCCCAGCGCCGCCGAGTTGCAACAGGCCTACGACAGCGGCAAGGCGCAATGGGTGACGCCGCCGTTGTACCAGGTGAGCCAGATTTTCCTCGCGGTGAATGACCCGCAAAACCTCGATGCCGTACGGCGCCAGGCCCAGGAACTGAGCCGCAAGGCCCAGGCCGCACCGGCTGATTTTGCCGCCCTGGCCACGCAGTTTTCCCAGGACCCCGACAGCGCCGCGCGCGGTGGCGATTCGGGGATGCAGCCGTTGCAGCAACTGGTGCCGGAGGTGCGCGGCGCGGTGGCGCGGCTCAAGGTCGGTGCGGTCTCGGACGTGGTGCAGAGCCCGGCCGGGTTTCATGTGCTCAAGCTCATCGGCCAGCAACCGGCGCGCACCGCCACCCTGGACGAGCTGCGTGAACGCCTGACCCAGGCCCTGCGCGCCCAGCGCCAGGAACAGATCGCCAAGGCCTACCTGGAAGGCATGCTCAACACCGCGACCTTGAGTATCGACGGCGCCGAGTTGAACAAAGTGCTGGAGTAACACGCCTCAACCCGCATTGGATGCACAGACCAACCAGACAGGGAGTCTCCCATGGCATTTCTCGAACCGTCTGCCCCACAGGGGCCCACTGCTTACCGTGCACCTACCGAGCCACGCAGTGCCTGGCTGGCCCTGGCCAGCGAGATCGACCCGGAGGTGGCCCGCTACTTTCTGGTGAGTGCGCGCTGCGGCTGTTTCATGCAGGCCGCGCGCAGCCTGAATATCAAGGCAACCCTGTTGCGCAAGCGCCTGGCCCAGCTGGAGGAACACCTGCGCCATGCGCTGTTCAGCTACCAGGGCAACGGCCTGGTGCTCAGCCGCGACGGCCAGCAATTGCAGGCCCAACTGATCGCCCTGGCCCATGAACGGCGCCTGCCGGTACTGGAACAGCCGCTGATTCGCCTGGCGGTGGCCGAGCCGATCCTGCACGACATCCTCGGCCGCGACCTGATCGCCTTGCTGCGCCGCAATGCCAGCGTGCGCCTGGAGATCATCTCCCTCGACAGCCACCTGTCCCTGCAGGCGGTGGACGTGGATGTGGTGCTGTGGCTGGCGGACACCGACGGCCCGGTGCCCGGCCCGAGCTTTGTCACCGAACCGCCGCGGGCGCTGGCGCGATTGCGGTACCTGCCGCATATCGCCAAGCGCTATTCACGCCTGACCACGCGCCCGGACAGCGTGGAAGACCTGGCTGACTACATGCTGGTGCAATGGCAGCCGGACGCCCAGGTCGAGGCCCTGCAGCCATGGAACCAGGTGGTGCAACAGCGCCTGGCGGCGGTGGTGCAGGTGCATGCCTATTCGCTGATGCTGGAGATGATCCGCTGCGGCGCCTGCATCGGTTTGCTGCCGCACTACATGAGCAGCTTCGACCGGGGGCTGGTGGCGTTGCCGGGGTTGTTGGCCGAGGACAGCATGCAGCGCCAGGTGTGGCTGGCGGTGAATGCGCAGGTGCGCCACCCCGAGGCGGTGCAGATGATCGTCGAGTTGATCGTCGGTACGTTCGAGGGGCGGCGGGAGTGGTTTGATTAGCGAGGCATTGGGCGCAAAAGGGTATCGCTAGCCGGCCTTGGTATCGACCTCCAATGTTTCGAGGTATTCCAGTTGGGTTTTTCCGCCCTCTACCTTGTAGGTAAAGACAGGGTATGACTTGCCATCGAACTCGGGGCCGGCTCGGTTAATGGCTTTCTGAAACTGTGGCTTGGCGGCCTCCCAGGTCTGACCGTTCGAACCATAGAAAACCAGGCCGACCAATGCATCGGGTGGCACGCCTACCGTCTGTATTTCGCTGTTTTCAAGCGCGCTGCCGGGGTGCTCGCCTTGTTGGTTCTTCAGGTCATTCAATAAGCCTTGCATGCCTTCACGGGCCTTCTCCCGCCCCAGGTATCGCGTGTCGGCCTGGATGTTCCCAGAGAAGGCGTCTTTTTCATGTATGGCCGTGATGTTGTCCTGGAGTTTTTCCGGCAGCGCCAGGATGGCCATGTTTCGCGGCAGGGCTCCAGCGTTGTCACCCATTTTGTAGTAGTTGGGCAGCAAGTCTGCTTGAGCCAGGCTCCATTTGCGCAGCCCTCCATGTCCTCTGTTGGCATCGCCCTGCGCGCGAATGCTGTCAAGGTTCTCACCGGTGTTATGAAATTCCAGATGCGCGTTTCTGAGCTGAAGGGTTCTGATCAGTAATCCATCTTTTTCGAAGGCTTCAATGATGGGGCGATAGAGCGTACCACCTGTTTCGGTTGAGGCTATTACCTGCGTGGTGGGCAAATGGTTGTCTTCGACGACCGTGATGGGCGGTTTGCCTGGCACCTGCCTCGGTGGGGTAATGCTTGCCGGTTTGGATTGCCGCCGCACACTGGTATGAAGCACCAACGATGCCAGGTTGGCCAACAGATCCGCCATGGCCGCTTCCTTGTTGCCATCCTTTTCATTGGCCAAGGTTTTAAGATCGCCGAGGATGCCCTGGGTCTGCAGCGCCAGGCCGATAACGGCCGCAGGTCCGCGAAGTGCCGGCAGTATTGCGTTGAGTAGCAGGAAGCTGCCTTCTTTGAAAGTCGTCCAACGGCTTTGCGAATTGGAGACCGACTGCTGCTCGGCCAATGTCGTCAGGGCCTTGGCGTTGGCATCGTAGAGGTGGTTCATCAACTGCCCGGTTTGCAGCTTCGCCGCCAGGCTGTCGATGGCATCGCCGTCGACGGCCAGTGTAGGCGCAACTGGTGCGCGCGGTATCGAGAACTCATCGAGAAATACTCGGAGTCTCGGCAGGTGGGGCTTGCTGAAGCCACCGTGATCATAGATGACGCGGGTCGCTTCATCAGGCAGCCAGGCAATAACCTGCTCTTGAAGCGACGGTGTTTTACGCAGTGTCTCCATCAATGCCTGGCGCGAAGGAAATTGCAGCAACGGCTCATCAGCCATCAAGGGGCGGTAGAGAATATGCGGGCCGACCGTGCTGTCCTTGGGTTCAATCAAGTACATGTTTTCGACGACATCGGGTGCAGCGCCCGGCTCGCGTACGAACGCCAATGGGCGCATCGTGATCTCGTTGCCATTGACATACTTGTGTCCTGGCGTGGGGTCAAGTATTGCCTGGAGGTAGCGGTAACCCATGGCGTTATCGAAACCTTCAGCGCCTTTGGCAGTCAGTTCCAGGGCCTTCATCTTCAGCTCAATGGGCACTTGTTGCGCAAAGCGTAACTGACGCTCTGTTTTTTTGACGGGGTCGTCAAGCAACTCGCCTTTGAGCAGCTCGGGATAGTTTTTGCCGACATCGATTTTCTGAATCAGCGCTTTGAGGGCACCCTCTCGCCCCAGCGCGGGTATCAGCGCCCCCGTTGGTTTGTGACGAACCTCTATGCGACCGCCTGGTAGTCCTGCAAGGTTTTGAATGAAGGCGTCGCTGAGGGACATCCGGCTGGTTTGGACGGCTCCGAATCCGAACCCGGCCCCCGTGCCGCCATACGGCGTGTGAAATACCACTTCCACGTCATTGATGTCATAGGGGACGGGAGGCGGTGAGAGCGCGTTTAATTGGTTCTGGATAAAAGTACGGATGTCCGGGATGCCGCTGTTATAGGTGTGCTCTTTGTGGCGGTACATATAACTTGCCAGTTCCAGGGCAAGGTCGTGCAAGATGAAGTGATTGACGTCGGAGGTGTTTTTTATCCAGTCGGGTAATGGGTGCTGGGAACGATTCGGTTGCGGTGTGTTGAGCAGTGTTGGCTCGGTTGCCGCCGCTTGTGCTTCATGTCCGGTGATGATGATGTTCGCCTGGATATAGAACGCATCGACGTCGACCTTGGTCAAGCGGGTGCTGAATGTTTCTTGCGGCCTGGCCTGTTTGAGGTTTTCGTCCCATTTATCCTTGACCGCAGCCAGGGAGGCATAAGGGGTTACCTTGCCGCTCGGTTCGCAGACCAGCACGATCGTGCGCTCTGCGACCTTGCGTTCGATAACCAGGTTGGGGGTTTGAAGCTTCGTGGAGCTTGAATGGTTATTCTCGGTGCTGGCAAGTACGTGCACGACCACTTCGGAGTCATCCGCCAGTTTGGGGCGTGTTGAGCCCTGGGGGTACCTCACGAGCATGTCCAGGGTTTCTCTTTGCAAGTCATCCAGCCCTGGATGCTTGAAACTGGCCAGGCGCAGGTTGTTACGCACCAGGTCACTGAGCATCAACCGGCGGTCTCCGGCGAAAATGGGGGTGTTACTGACCGAAGTGTCGGTGCCAAAACCAGGGATGGGGTCATTGAACGGTGGCCGGCCCCAATAATCGAGCTTAGCTGTCTGAAGTGCGTCTTCCAGTTTGCCTGGCAACTGGCTGATAGCCTGTTGGACAGCCGCTTTATCGATGTCGAGCGCGGTGCCAGCAGGTTCGCCGGTAAGCGCCTGTGCGTCCGCGCGGGTGTCGACAAACTTGCCGTCATTGCTGAACACGGGAACATCAGCGCCGTCGACGTGGTTAATGGCCAACTCCATCAGCGGTGTTTCCAGGAAACGACCGGGATTTGCCGGATCGGGGACGGCGAAGGCCAACTGCTGGACATCCACATTCAGTGCAGGCGATGCCTTGCTGATGGCGTCCTTGAGCAATCCGGCTACCACTGCTTGCCTGTTTGGTTCCCCTTCAAACAAACGCTGGCTGATGATGTTCACGGGCCCAACGGGTGGTGGCGCGGGTATAGCCGAGTCGACCAGGTTGCGTCTGAACGGCGACGTGGGCGTCGGGACGCTTGGGGATCGGAGTCCTGAACTGCGCGCCAAGCGTTGTTTGGCTGCCTGTTGGCGTTCGCGAACCACAAGGGAGGGGCCGTCGTTCGGAGGATTGTTTTTGACCAGGGCAGGGAAACCCTCGCGAATGAGCCCCGCGTTTTGTTCGGCCCACTGCGGTGAGCCGTAATGCTCGCGTACGCCGTAAAATTCCATAATGCCCGTTATCGGGTAGAGATAGTCTCCGTAGTTGTAGTTCGGCAAGGCCATCGGCCCGCTACCTCCTATCTCGCGGGCCACTTTCAAGATGGCAGGTTGAAGGGCTGCCCACTGTTTATGTTCAGCGGGAAGTGTGAGCCATTTGATGCGGCCGTCTGAGTCTGGCCCCCAGGCAGACAGACGCCCATCCGAATGGATCACTACACTTTCGATATCCAGGCTGTGTGCTTGCATGAAGCGCTTGAACGCGTCGCTGGAGAGCGCCTCTTTATAGGCTTGTGCTGCCTGTACATAGGACGAATCTTCAGGGGTACCGATGAGGACCCCCTTGGTCGCGTCGGCGCGGGGGTCCATGGCTTTGACTGTCACCAGCCTGCTGAGCATGCGCGCCAGTTCCCGGTCGGCTTCCTCGACACGTTCCGAAGGTGTCGGTGTGCGGTTTGCGTCAGCTACCCCCCTGGTGTGGTTATAGGTTGCCATGGCGATGGCGTTCTCTACTTCGGCTTGTGCCGTCCTGACGCGCGTGGCTTGCGGCGTAAGTGGGCCGTTTAAGGGCATCAGGGTTTTGAATTTATTGTTGTACTGCAAGTCGCGTATCGCACTGGGCAGGTCGTTTGGAAAGTTCGAGAAGGCTTCGCCATAGAAGTTGCTCACCACGTCAATGGGCGCGTTGCGTGCGCCGGTGTACAGAAACGATTCAAGTCGACCGGCGGCTACTTCTTTTGCCGCCGCTGCAACACCTGCGCTGGCTTCTTTCCAGCCGGGCGTATTGCTCGAGAAGAGTTGAATTTTGCCATTGATACTGCATTCCATATCATCCGCGTGGGGGAACCATCTGATCGTGGAAATATCGATGTTATTTTCCCTGGCATAGCGTGCAAACGGCTCTTGAGTGAGTGCTTGAGTGAAGAGTGCCCACGCCTGGCCGAAGGTGGAAAATGGTGGAATGTCAGTGATCGTTGGAAGTTGATCACCGTTTTTTATCACAGACTTTTTGCGACTTTCCAGCAACATCAATGCGGCGCAATACTAGCTTGCCATTTCACTGTCGCTTTTCTCCACAAGGTGTTTGCTTTGTTTCTGGATGCGTTGAAAACGTGCATCCGTTGGGGAGGGCTGCGGATTCACAGGCCACTGTGTGACAGTTTGAGTAAGTGATCGTTTGGCTCTTGGATGTTCTGACGCGCCATTGTTCTGACCGGCCTCCTGTGAGACCGGGTGCGGCTGTACGACAATCGCCTGGGGCGTGATAATCATGAGGTTTTCTCGTAATGGGCAGGGAAATAACGACACCGTAATTGCACTTTGCTGCGTCCGACGTATGACGCGTGGCTTGTAGGGAGTGGTATGGTTAAACTCGGCGGTTCCGCACGTGTGTATCAGGTTTATACGAGGCGCTATCCCGATGCAGAGTGAGCAGTGATGCAGGCCTCCCGCTTGAGCCTCATTTGCCATGCCGCCACACCCGCTCAAAAGTACGGGCGTTTTCCCGATAACGAGTCCGTGGTCATGGATTGGCAAGCGGCGGCGCTGTCCCTGGCCGGGCGCTATAAGAAGAAAACGCGTCTGCTGTGCGCGCCCGAGGCACGCGCCTGGCAAACGGCAGGGTTGTTCGGCAGTCAGGCGGTGATTGAAGAGGCCTTGCGCGATGGCGACTTTGGCGACTGGAAGGGCCAGGCCATCAGTCAGTTACGCAGCGATGCGTTAATGGACTGGATGACCCACAGCACCCGTGCGCCCCACGGTGGCGAGTCGGTCGAGCAGATTTGCGCGCGGGTCGCGGCGTGGATGAAAACGCTTGAGGCGCAACCCGGGCACGTGGTGGCCATTACCCATCCCTTTGTGATCCGCGCGGCGATGTTGCACGTCATGCAGTTTCCGGTGTCGATGTTCTACCGGATCGATGTCGAGCCCCTGTCCGCTACCGAACTGCGCTTCAACACGGTGTGGCGCCTGCGCCTGGAAACTCACGCCTGAGTGCGTGAACATGGCAAAATCCACGCCCCGCAATGAGAGCAACCCATGAAACGCATCCTGATCATCGGCATTGGCGCCGGCAACCCTGACTACATCACGATGCAGGCCGTGAAAGCGCTGAACCGCACCGACGTGTTTTTCCTGATGGACAAGGGCCAGAGCAAGGACAAGTTGATCGACCTGCGCCGCGAGATCTGCGAGACCTACATCACCGAACCTGGCTACCGCTTTGTCGAGGCCGAGTGCCCCGAGCGCGTACGTGGCGAGATCGACTACACGACTGCTGTGCAGGACCTCAACCGCGACAAGCAGGCAACTTTCGAGCGCATGATCAACGAGGAAATGGCCGACGGTGAAGTCGGTGCGTTCCTGGCCTGGGGCGACCCGGCGCTGTACGACAGCACTATCCGCATCTTGCAGGCGATCCTGGCCAGTGGCCGCTGCGCCTTTGAATTCGAAGTGATCCCCGGTATCACCAGCGTGCAGGCCCTGGCGGCCCAGCATAAGGTGGCGTTGAACCGTATCGGCAAGTCCATCGAGATCACCACCGGGCGTCGATTGGCGGCGGGGCAGGCCAGCGATGCCGATACCCTGGTGGTCATGCTCGATGCGGAAGATTCCTACCGTACGGTGGCCGATCAGGACCTGGATATTTACTGGGGTGCTTACCTGGGCACGCCAGACGAGATCCTGATCAGCGGCAAAGTCAGTGAAGTGGCTGAAGAGATCGAACGGGTGCGCAAGGCGGCGCGCCTGGAGAATGGCTGGATCATGGACACTTACTTGTTGCGCAAACCCTGAGGTAACGTCCCATGCTCAAACTGCTTGCCCTCGCACTGACCCTGGTGGCCGGCGTTGCCCACGCTGATTCCGAGCTGCACACCGATTTGCCGCTGGCGTACCTGGAACAGACCCAGGGCGATGCGCGCAACGAGCCGCTGGTGATTTTCCTGCACGGGTTCGGTAGCAATGAGGAAGATCTGTTTGGCATCAAGGACGCGCTGCCGTCCACCTGGACCTACCTGTCGGCCCGTGCGCCGACGCCGGTGCAGCCGAATGGCTTTCGCTGGTTTACCAAGGCGCCGGGTGACGGTGACTACGATGGTGTGACCGCTGATTTGCAGAGCAGCGCCAAGCTGATCGAGGACTTTGTCGGCAAAGCCACCGCCAAGTATCACACCCGGCCTGACCGGGTGTTCCTGGTGGGGTTCAGCCAGGGCGCGATCATGTCGTATGAGGTGGCCTTGCGCGACCCGCAGCTGGTGCGCGGCATTGCGGCATTGAGTGGCAGCGTGCTGCCGGTGCTCAAGGCTGAGCTGAAGCCGGATGAGCGCTTGAACAAATTGGCGATCTTTATCGGCCACGGCACCCTGGACCAGGCACTGCCGTATGCGTCGGCGACGCGGGCGAATGAGGTGTTGGTGGGGCTTGGGTTGAAGCCGGAGTTTCATGGCTATCCGGGGATGAACCACACCGTCAGTGAGGCGGAAGTGCAGGACTTGAAAGCGTGGCTGGAAACAAATTTGAAGTGAGCGCGCTGAATGAAGGTGGGAGGGGGCTTGCCCTAATGCCAGTCAGCTAAGGCTTTTTGTAGGAGCGAGCTTGCTCGCGAAAAACTCACAGACGCCGCGTTCATTCAGGAAGCACGCGTTATCGTTGACGTTTTTCGCGAGCAAGCTCGCTCCTACAGGAGGCGATGTACGCTTAACTGACTGGCATTAGGGCAAGCCCCCTCCCACATTTGATGGGCGTTGTCAGGACTCTTTGTTATTTGCCGCCGGTAATCTGCTTAACCAGCTCTGCATGCCCCTTCGTATCATCGGCCCGCGAGATCGCCTGGATTACCAGCAAGTGGTTGCCGGAGCCGCCGAGAAACGTGGAGTTCAAGGTCTTGCCACCGCCCTGGGTGGCGGTGCTGTCCACCTGGCGCAGGCCGAGGCCCTTGAAGGTCAGTTTCTTCTCGCTCAGCTTCTTGAAGTCGGGCAGGGCAGCGCTCTGGTCCTTGACGAAGCCGGCCACGGCGCCATCGAGGAACTGCGGGTCGTTGTCCTTGATGCTCACCCCGTCGTTACGCACGGTTTCGGCGACGATCACCACGCTTTTCGTGGTCTGGTTGGCGTACATCGTGCCTTGGGTATCAGCGGTGCCGTCCTCGGCCTTGCCGGCCGGGAGGGTGTCGGCGGCGTAAGCCTTGGGCAGATTGAAGTTGAACTTACCGCCCAAGGTGGAAATGGTTTGCGTGGCCGGCTTGGCGGCGGCGAAGACGCTGCCGGCGGTCAGCGCGAGGGCCAGCAGGATAGCGGTCTTGGTGAACGTGGCCATGAAGCGCTCCAGGGGTGAACGAGATTGCGGCACATTCTGTCAGAAAATTCGCAATATCGTTCGCCCTTAGCCTCACACCTTGTCGGACTCTTCCTCAAGCCGATCCATCTCAAACAGTCGCGCCAGTTCCGCCCGGGCTTCCTGGGCGGTTTGCATCACCTTGGCCGCATCGTCGTACACCGCGTGCTGGGCGGCGAGCACTTGCAGGTCGTGGTGCTTGAAGCGGGTGATGCGGGCATCGGCCTGGGCCTGGGTCAACCCAAGGCCCACCAGGGTGCGACGGCTCATTTCCAGACTGGAGTAGAAGGTCTCGCGAACCGGCGAGGCGTCGAGGTCCACCAGGCGGTGCACGTGCTGGCGGTTACGCGCACGGGCGATGATCTGCATGTGCGGGTAGAGGTTGCGCACCAGTTCGGCGGTCTTGATGTTGATCTCCGGGTCGTCCATGGCGATCACGAAGAACTCGGCCTGGTCGACCTTGGCGGCGTGCAGGATCTCCGGACGTTGCGGATCACCGTAGAACACCGGCATGCCGCCGAAACTGCGGGTCAGCTCGATGGTTTCCACCGAGGTGTCGAGGGCGATGAAGGAGATGTTCTGCGCGCGCAGGATCCGCGCGACGGGCCCATGCCGGCGATCACCACGCGCGGCGCATCGCTTTCGATGGTGCGGTATTCCTCCGGTACTTCCACCGGCTTGACCTTGGGCTTGAACAGCTTGGGGCAGACCAGCAGCAACAGCGGGGTGACGGCCATGGACAGGGTGATGGTCAGCACTAGCACGTCGTAGAGGTGCGGTTCGAACAGGCCCTGGTCGCGGCCGATCTTGAACACCACAAAGGCGAACTCACCGCCCGCCGCCAGCACCACACCCAGGCGCAGGGCGCTTTCGCGGTTGAGATCACCTACCATGCGGCCCACGGCGTACAGCAGCGGCAGCTTCAAACCGATCAACAGCAGGGTCAGGCCGATCACCACCAGCGGTGATCTGAGCAGCAGGCTGAGGTTGGCGCCCATGCCCACGCTGATAAAGAACAGCCCCAGCAGCAGGCCCTTGAACGGCTCGATCTGGGATTCCAGTTCGTGGCGGTACTCCGAGTCCGCCAGCAGCAGGCCGGCGAGGAAGGCGCCGAGGGCCATGGACACACCCACCAGTTCCATCAGCCAGGCGGTGCCGATCACCACCAACAGGGCGGTGGCGGTGGACACTTCGCGCAGGCCGGTCTTGGCGACGATGCGAAACACCGGCCGCAGAAGGTAGCGGCCGCCGATGATCACCACGGCAATACTGCCGAGGATCTGCAGGACGTGTTGCAGGCCCTGGGCTTCGGTGGTCGGATGATCG
This sequence comes from Pseudomonas sp. Yb2C2, assembly GCF_052112325.1. Lineage (NCBI taxonomy): Bacteria > Pseudomonadati > Pseudomonadota > Gammaproteobacteria > Pseudomonadales > Pseudomonadaceae > Pseudomonas > Pseudomonas sp. Yb2C2. The sequence goes on from NZ_JAVAJK010000034.1 coordinate 35,003, forward strand.
CTGCCGGCCAGCAGCGGCACCATGGCAATCAACGGGATCGCGGCGATATCCTGGAACAGCAGGATCGCAAACGCCAGGCGCCCGTGGGGCTGGTTCAGCTCCTTGCGCTCGGCCAGGCTTTGCAGGCCGAACGCGGTGGACGACAGCGCCAGGCCAAGGCCGAGCACGATTGCGCTGTTCCACGACTGGCCAAACAGCCACAACGCCACCGCTCCCATGACCAGGCCGGTGAGCAGCACCTGGGCCAGGCCGACGCCAAATACCGCCTTGCGCATCACCCATAAACGCTTGGGCGACAGCTCCAGGCCGATGATAAACAGCAGCAACACCACGCCCAGTTCGGAGAACTGCGCGACGCTTTGCGGGTTGCCAATCAGGCCCAACACCGACGGACCGATGATCACGCCGGCAAACAGATAGCCCAGCACCGCGCCCAATTGCAGGCGCTTGGCCAGGGGCACGGTCAGCACGGCGGCGAGCAGGAACACCACGGCTGCTTGTAACAGATTGCCTTCATGGGGCATTGCGAACTCCAGGATCTTTAAAACCAATCGACAGGAGGGTATTAGAGCGCTTTTTACCTTTCGAAAATTGTGTTTTTGCTGCGTTTGAGGGGACAACACGCCAGTGTGTGTCTGGCGGCGGGCGGTTCACACCGGCTTGCGGTATAAACCCACGGCCAGGCCGACGATGATGATCGCAATCGAGATCAGGTCTGGCGCGGGAACGCGCTCGCCAATCAGCAGCATCGAACTGCTGATCCCGAACACCGGAATCAACAACGACAGTGGCGCCACCGTGGACACCGGGTACAGCTTGAGCAGCGAGTTCCAGCCCCAGTAGGCAAAGTGCGTCGCCAGGTACACCTGAAACAGAATGGACAGGATCGCCATGATGTCGAGGCTGGATTGCAAGCCTTCGAACGGCGCGCTGCCATGCATCAGCCAAGCCATGAGAAATAACGGGATCGGCGGAAACAGGCTGGCCCACACCATGAACGAGAAGACCTCAGTGACCCCCGACTTCTTGATGATGACGTTACCCACGCTCCAGGCCAGCGCACTGAGTACGATCAACATCACACCCAGCACTGCGTGGCTGCCTTCTCGGGTGGAGATGATAGCTGCCAGGCCGATCAGGGCCATAAATGCCCCCGCCATTTGCGTCCCGCGGAGTGTTTCCCTGAACAACACGCAACCCCAGCCCATGGTGAAAAATACGCTGAGTTGAATGATCAATGACGCGATGCCGGGGCTCACACCCCTCTCGATGCCATAGTTGATCACGCCCCACATACCCAGCCCGAAGATGACGCCGTAGGCGGCTACGTAGCTGAATTTGACGGCGGGGCGCTTGATGAAGAACACCAGCGGCAGGGCGGCGAGGGAAAAGCGGATGCCCGTGAGGACAAAAGGGTCGACCGAGCGCAGGCCGAGTTTGGTGATGGGGAAATTCACCCCCCATACCAGGGTGACGAGCACGGCTAGCGCCAGGTGTTTTTTCAGCATGGAATGTTCCCTTGGTCATGACGCTTTTTCGAGGGCGTTGATGTTAGGGGAGTGGCGGGTTGGCCCGCTTGCTATGCAAGGCCATCTTTTGACAGAATCGGGCCATGATTCCGACCTTTGATTCCGCCAGCCCAGAAGCCGTGGTAACGCTGCGCGAATACCCTTGCGGCACCGTCTTTGAGCGGCACACGCACTCACGTGGGCAGTTCGCCTATGCCTCCACCGGCGCGCTGAAAATGTTCACCGATCTCGGCAACTGGGTGGTACCGCCGCAACGGGCGATCTGGGTGCCGGGTGGTGTGCCCCATGAAATGCATATGCGCGGGGATGTGGTGATGCTCAATACCTACCTGGACACCGATGCCGCTAAGCGGGCGCGGTTGCAGGACCGCTGCCAGGTGTTTGAAGTGTCGCCCCTGCTCAGGCATTTACTGGAGGCGGCGCTGGCTATCGACTCCTCGGCATTACCCAGCGTGAGGCATCACTGCGTGCTGACGCTGTTGATTGATGAAATCGGAGCCATGCCCGAGCTGCCACTCAGCGCGCCATTGCCGTGCGAGCCGCGGCTGGCGCGAGCGTGTCAGCGCTTCCTGGATGCGCCCACGCAGAAAATCACCCTCGACGAGATGGCTGATTGGTCGAACATGAGTCGGCGCACCTTCACCCGCCATTTCTACGAGGGCACGGGGATGACGTTCGTGTCCTGGCGCCAGCAGGTGTGCCTATTGGAAGCCACCGCACGGCTAAGCCATGGCACGTCCATCACCGATGTCGCGTTCGAATTGGGGTTCAGCAGTTCCAGTGCATTCACCTCCGTGTTCCGGCGCAACCTGGGGGATTCGCCGGCGCGCTACCTGGCCAAATCAAAGGCTGCGGCGCAGTTCTGAGCCTTCGCGACCGCCACGCCGGTCAGGATTCACCGTTCTACAGGCCTCCCTTTGTTATTATCGCCGTCCCTCGTTACCAGGAGTCACCGGCCCATGCAGCACCAGTGGGATGAAATGCACCGCACCCGCAAGCCCACGTTCGTATTGTGCGGCGAGCCTCAGGGCGATGTGCTCAATCTCTATGTTCACGGTTACTCGGCGTTCTTTAACCGGCAACAGCTGGGCAATTTCAAGCAACAGCTGGCGGGTATCGAGGGTTCGACCAACCTGATGCTGTTCTGGCCGGCGGGGCATTTTCTGGAAAACCTGTTTGCGCCCTTCAAGGAGGTGATCGCCGCGATGCTGGGTGGTGGCAGCATCGGTGCCGCGACCGTCGGCGTGGGCAAGGCGATTGCCTATTTTCTCGACCACTACAAAAGCGTCGAGGCGCGGGTGGAGGAAGTGGCCAGGAGCTTACTGCCGGAGCTGGCCAGCTACCTGCATGGCGAGACGCTGCAGGTGCGGCGTATCAACCTGATCGGGCATTCCCTGGGGGCGCGGATTCTGGTCAAGAGCCTGCTTGCCAGCCCGGATACCGCACGGGAACTGCCGTTGGACAACCTGCTGTTGATGGGCGGAGCGATCTGTACGTCCAGCCCTTGGGATGAGGTGTGTGCGCCGCTCAAGGGGCGGGTGATCAATTGCCACTCCAGCAAGGACTGGGCCCTGGCCATGAAGCCGGACACCGAGCGGTGCATCGGCCGGTATGCGATCCCGGTGACGCCGGCACTCAAGGCCAAGGTTACCAATGTGCACCTGGCTACCTTTGATCATGCCGCGTACTGGCCGCAGTTGCAGACCGTGGTGCAGTACACCGACCTCTTGCATGAGCGGCGCGGCGTGATCCGCGCCGACCAGCGCAGCAGCGAGGTACGCTTTGCCGAAGAGGACACCGACTTGCTTGCGGCCCTGGTGCAGGCGCGGCCGGAGGAGCTGGCGTTCCTGGCCGAATTGATGGCGCAAAAGCGCAGTGCGTCGATTGACGCCACGGTACGCGAGCCGCTCAAGCTGGCCATCGAGTTGCAGCGCATGGGCGGCGACAGCTTTATGAACCTTGCCCGTGGCCATGGCGTGAACTATCGGCAGATTGCCGAAGAGGTGGCGCAGCGACTGGGAATCAAGTTTGCCGAGCCCGTTGAAACGGTGGCACTGGCTGACCTCGAAGCCCAGGTCGCGGAAAAACTGCTCGAGCAGTACAAGGACAAACTCAGCCACGCCGACCGCCAGGTATTCGACGCTGAACTCAAGGCGGCGGCGCAAAAGGAGCTGGGTCTGTTCAGCCGTTTCGATGTCGGCCGAACAGCCACTACGGCGTTGAGCGGCACGGCGCTGGCCGGGTTGACCGGGTTTATCCTGCGTCGTGGTGCGGCCTCCGCGATCCCGGTGGTCGGCCAGGCGTTGGCGGCGGCGATGTTGCTGGTGAGCGGTGTACGGGCGTTTTCCGGCCCGGCGTACTCGATCACCACCCTGGCCGTGCTGGTGATCGGGGTGATTCGCCAGCGCATGGAGCGTGAAGCCTTGAACCAGGAGATGGACCTGGTGGTACAGGTCGTGGAGGCGTTTGACCTGCCTCGGGAGACGGTGATGCGCACGGTTGCGTCCGACTGATAAGCTGAGCCCCTGTCGAGTATGTTTGCCTGGGATACCGCGTGAAATTCAGCCTGCCGAAAATCGCTACCGCTCCATTCTGCCCGCCGGAAGTGGCCGGCTCCGTTGCCGTTGACCCCAAGGCGTCCTTCTTCAAGCGCATCCTGATGTTCGCCGGCCCCGGCCTGCTGATCTCCATCGGCTACATGGACCCAGGCAACTGGGCCACGGCCATCGAAGCCGGGTCGCGCTACGGCTACAGCCTGTTGTTCGTGGTATTGCTCGCCAGCCTGGCGGGGATGGCGGTGCAGTGCCTGTGCTCGCGGTTGGGTATCGCTACCGGCAAGGACTTGGCGCAACTGTGCCGTGAGCGCTACAGCAAACGCTCCGCACGCACCCAGTGGGTGCTGGCGGAAATCTCCATCATCGCCACCGACCTCGCCGAAGTACTCGGCTGCGCCCTGGCGTTTCACCTGCTGCTGGGCGTTTCCCTGACCACCGGTATTGTCATCACCGCCTTCGATACGCTGTTGGTCCTGGCCCTGCAAAACCGTGGTTTTCGCCGCCTGGAGGCGATCATGCTGGCGCTGGTGGCGACCATCGGCGTGTGTTTCTTCATTGAGCTGGTGCTGATCAAACCGTATTGGCCGGATGTGTTCAGTGGCTTCACCCCATCCCTGTCGGCCATCAGCGATGCCGCGCCGTTGTACCTGGCCATCGGTATTCTCGGCGCCACGGTGATGCCCCATAACCTCTACCTGCACAGCTCGATCGTGCAAACCCGCCTGATCGGCAAAGACCTCGCCAGCAAACAGGACGCGGTCAAGCTGGCCCGGATCGACACCATTGGCTCCCTGGCCCTGGCACTGCTGGTCAACGCCGCGATCCTGATACTCGCCGCCTCCGCCTTCTACAAGACGGGGCACACTGAGGTGGTGGAGATCCAGGACGCCTACCGCTTGCTCGACCCGCTGGTGGGCGGCGCCTTTGCCAGCATCCTGTTCGGCATCGCCTTGCTGGCGTCCGGGCAAAGCTCGACCTTTACCGGCACCATCGCCGGGCAAGTGATCATGGAGGGCTACCTCAACCTGCGCATTCCCTGCTGGCAACGCCGCCTGATCACCCGTGGGCTGGCGCTGATCCCGGCGTTTCTCGGGGTGTGGTTGATGGGCGACCAGGCCATTGGCAAGCTGCTGATCCTCAGCCAGGTGGTGCTCAGCCTGCAGTTGCCGTTTGCGTTGTACCCGTTGATCCGCATGACCGGCGACAAGCAGCTGATGGGGCCGTTCGTCAATCGCCTGCACACTCGGGTGTTGGCGTGGTTTCTGTTTGCGCTGATCAGTGGCGCCAATGCGTGGTTGATTGGGCAGTGGGTGTTCTGAGTTCCAGGCCGTGGGTGCGGGCTATACCAGGATTGCCAAGGATGTGTACTGGGCAATCTGCGTATCGGCGGTCAATAGTCTCATCGGTTCACTGATGGCTGTCGCTACGATAAGCCGATCAAAAGGGTCTTTGTGATGAGGCTCAAGATCCTTGACGGCAATCGCGTGTTCCGAGGTGATGGGCAGTTCGACGAAACCGCTTTCAAGGCAGTATTCCCGGATTTCGTCCAGGTCTGCATCGAGTTTTCCAAGGCCGACCTTGATCGCCATTTCCCAGAAGGTTGCCGCGCTGACGTAGATCTCTGCGGCATTCTCGATCAGTCGTCGGGCTTTGCTGGATAGCTTCGGGTCGTCAGTCAGTGCCCAGAGCAGAACATGGGTATCCAGCAGCACCCTCATGGATGGCTGCCCTCAAACGCATCCAGCAGATCGGCTGGCAGGGGCGCATCAAAGTCCTCGGGGACAACGAGCTTTCCTTTCATCGCGCCAATTCGCTGACCTTTGGATTTCCCCACGGGGACGAGTTGCGCCATCGCACGTCCATGCTTGGCAATGGTGATAATTTTGCCGGCGGCGGCGTCATCCACCAGTTTTGACAGGTTATTCTTTGCTTCGCCCAAGGGTACGGTAATCATGAGGTGCTCCGCGTATTTTGGCCAAATATAGCCAAAACTGGGTGAGCTATCCAAGACGAGCCGACCGCTGGTTGCCGCCACACGTTCAGCGCGCGACGGCTTTGGGTACATGAAAACCATGGCATCTCTCCAAAAAGACATCGCCAAAGTCTGCCCCAATGCACCCGGTTCAAAATAGAGTGGCCCGTTAAATCAGACCGAGCCTACTTTTACTACTCGGAAAATTCCTCAACCGCTCATCGATCCCAATACGGCACCGTCCCAAAACACTCCACAAAATAATCGATCACCGTGCGCACCTTCAGGGACAGTCGTCGGCTCCCCGGCCACAGCGCAGCGATCTGCTGCGGCTCCAGCGTGGTCGCCACTTCATATTCCGTCAGTACCGCTTGCAGGGTGCCAGCACGCAGGCCTTCGCCGATCAGCCAGGACGGAAACACCACCAGGCCCAGGCCTTGTTCGGCGGCGTGGGTGAGGGTGTCGGCGTGGTTGCCGGTGATCGGGCCCTTGACGCTGTAGGGTGTCCAGTCGCCCTGGCCTTTGCGGAAGAACCAGCGTTGCTGGCCGGTGATGCCCTTGTAGGCCAGGCACTGGTGATGGAGCAGTTCCTCGGGGTGCTGGGGCGTGCCCTGGCGGGCCAGGTAGGCGGGGCTGGCGGCGAGGCGAAAGCGCTGGGGGGCGAAGATGCGTGCCTGCATGCTGGAGTCGTTGAGCACGCCGATACGGAACAGCAGGTCGGTGCCGTCTTGCAGCGGGTCGACGAAGGTGTCGGTTTGCTGGATGTCCAGTTGCAGCTTCGGGTAGCGCCGGCATAACTCGCCCAGCCACGGTGACAGGTGACGCTGGCCGAACACCATCGGCGCGTTGATGCGCACCAGGCCGCTGGGTTCGCTTTCCTGTTCCTGCAGGGCCTGGCCGGCGGCTTCCAGCTGTTCGAGCATCAAGCGCGCGTGTCGCCCCAGCAGGCGCCCGGCTTCGGTGGGGCTCACCGCGCGGGTGTGGCGGTAGAGCAACTGCTGGCCGAGGGCCTGTTCCATCAGTTGGATCTGCCGGGAGATGGAGGAGGGCGCCAGGCCTTCGCGGCGAGCCACTTCGGAAAAGCTGTCGTGATCCAGCACCGCGACGAACAGGCGCAGCGCCTTGAAACTCAATTCATTCAAGCCCTGCATCAGGCCTCCGGGTTGTGCGTAGTGCGCAAAGGTGTTGTCGGCATACTCCCATTTATCGCACAGGCAGGCCACCGGATAATGCGCGCCATGTTTCCTTTATTGACGCGCAGGTGATGTATGCAGGCCAGTTCTATCGAGGGTGTGGCGCAAGCCAGGCCAAAAAACAGCCTTTTACGGTTGCTGTTGTTGCCGCTGGTGATCCTGGCGGGCATGGGCCTGTCGGTGGAGGCCGGGTTGCTCGGGCCATTGGGCGTCCAGGTGGGGCATTTATGGGCAACCTTGAGCATCTTCGGCGTCGGCTCGGCGATTCTGTTTTTGCTGCTGCTGTTCAGCGGCCCGCAGAAGGGCCCGGCGTTGTCCGAGTTGCCGCGCTGGCAACTGATCGGTGGGTTCCTGGGGCCGATGTATGTGGTGGTGCTGACCCTGGCCACGCCGCACATCGGTATTGCCATGACCATGATCGCGATTTTGTCCGGCCAGGTGGGCAAGAGCGTGCTGATCGACCATTTCGGCTGGTTCGGCACCGCACGCAAACGGGTCAATGGCGAGCGCTGGATAGCCCTGGCGTTGATTGTGGCGGCACTTGTTCTGATTGCACGAGGGTAAGGCGATGAATCTGATTCTGTTATTGGTGCTGGTGATTGCTGCCGGTGCGGTGCTGAGTGTGCAGGCGGCAATCAATGGTCGTCTCGGCCAGGCGGTGGGCGTGTTGCGCAGCAGTCTGCTGACGTTCGCAGTGGGCGCGCTCACCACCGCGCTGCTGATTTTCTTCTTCGAACCGGCCCAGGTCCTCAGCCTGCTGGACGTGCCCAAATGGCAACTGACCGGTGCATTGTTCGGCGTGGTGTACATGATGGTGATGGTCGGGGCCGTGCCGGTGGTCGGTACTGCAGTGGCAACCGTGGCCGTGATCACAGGGCAATTGGGCATGGGCATGCTGATCGATAACTTCGGTTGGCTGGGCAACCCGGCTGTCGAACTGTCGAGCAGCCGCATCCTGGCGATGGTGTGTCTGGCTCTGGCCTTGGTGTTCATGTACCGCAGCAATACGCGCACCGACTGATGGTTTGAACCATCGCCGAGGCCTGGCAGTCACTGCTTAAGGTGCCGGCAACCGCCGCACCGGACGACCATGAAGAAGGAGTCTGGCCATGCCTGATCAAACCTGTGCCTGCCCACATTGCAAGTGTGTGCTGGGCGTCGATGCGGTAATGAAGGACGGTAAGGGCTATTGCTGCCAGGGCTGCGCCGAGCACCATGCCCATGGCGAGCCTTGTGCGGCGGCGACGGGGTGCGAGTGCGCCAAGTCGGCTAAAGGCTGAATACGTTCGCAGGGAGCCTGAATAGCGGGCTCCCTGCGTATCGATTACTGGGGTTCCAGCTCCAGGCGCAGGCTGTGGTCGGACAAGCGCCGGCTGTCTTTTACCACGCCGCTGGTTCGTCGACCTTCGAGGGCCAGCACCAGGGTCTGCGCATCATGCAAATCGTCCGGCAGCGGCTGGAACACCTTCAGCACCAGCCAGCCGGGCTTATGCTGCACGCTCACCTGGCACTCGACATGCTTGGCCAATGGCCCGAACAACGTGTCCCGGGTGTAATCGATGCGCGCCTTGCCGTTGATTGAATCCATGCTCATTTCTCCTTGATCAAGCCTGGGCGCGCGCATCCGAGCGGCGCCATTGAACGTTTTTTATGCCGAATTTCTCGGCCTGTTCCTGGCTGGTTTTCTTCACCCGCTCGCGGGCGAAACGGCCGATACGGCCCACGCCGGCGTCACAGCTTGCCCAATGCCAGGCCTCCAAGGTATCCAGCTTTTCCAGACGAATAATGAATGACTTGGCTTCCTCATGAAGGGTGTAGTCGATCACAAACAGTTTTGCGTTATTCATTGGCCCCTCAACCCTGGTGGTGTAAGCAAGTGATCGCCCTCGGCAGCAAAAATTCACTCGGATTGTCCGGCGGTGGTCATTACCATGGCGGCTGACTCCCGATAGATGTGCTCCCCATGGCCCTGGCCGCACCCCCCGACCTCAGTGATCACGCCGTCCCCGTGCAACCCTTGGCGCGCACCTACCCGCGTGGCCTGTACGTGGAGCCCCATCGCCACGACTGGGGCCAATTGCTCTATGCCATGAGCGGCGTGATGTGGGTCGAGACGCCTCGTGAAGCCCTGGTGGTACCGCCCCAGCGCGCGGTCTGGCTGCCGCCGGGCGTGGAGCACGGCATCCGGGTGGTGTCGGATTTGCAGATGCGCAATATCTACTTGCGTCCGGCCTTGGCGGCGACATTGGACAGCCAGGTGCAAGTGATTGAAGTCGGTGGGCTGCTGCGTGAGTTGATCGTCACGCTGGTGGAACAGGGCGACAGCGGTGACGAGGGATATTACGCCGCCTTGGTCGGCCTGGCCCTGCTGGAGTTGCAACGGGCACGCCGCTCGCAGATCCGTATCGCCATGCCGGTGGAGGCCGATCGCCGGCTGATCAGCGCGTGCCAGGCGGTCATGGCGGCGCCGTCCCTGGAGATTCCTTTCGAGCAGCATGCGGAAGCGGCAGGTGCCAGCGTGCGCACCTTGGCGCGACTGTTCCAGCACCACCTGGGCATGGGCTTTGCCGAATGGCGCCGCCAGGTGCAATTGGCCACGGCGGTGGCCGAGCTGATCCAGGGCCAGTCGGTCAGTGCTGTCGCGCGTTCCCTGGGCTATTCGCCGAGCAGTTTCAGCGACATGTTCCGGCGTGAACTGGGGATGGCGCCTTCCCAGTACGTGAGTTGGCCGAAATCCTGAAGCCCTTGGCCGATGCTGCCGGGATGGGCTCCCTACACTAAGCCCATCAACCCAACAGGCGTCGCCCCCATGAGTTACCTGATCTCCCTTGCCATTGGCCTCTTTGTCGGCGTGATCTACGGCGCGCTGGACTTCCGTTCGCCCGCACCGCCTGCCATTGCGCTGGTGGGCCTGATGGGCATGCTGCTCGGCGAAAAACTCTGGCCCATGGGCCGGCAGTTGGTCAGCGGTTGGTTGTCCTGATTCCTTTTCTCCCTTCGATGGATACTGGCAATGAAAGCACTGCAATTTTCCACCACTGGCGACCTTGCCGCCCTGAGCTTCGTCGACGTCGCGACGCCGGTGCCGGCCGCCGATCAAGTGCTGGTACGGATCAAGGCGGCGGGCCTCAACCCCAGCGACGTGAAGAACGTACTCGGGCGTTTCCCCTACACCACCGTGCCGCGCATACCTGGCCGCGACTTCGCCGGCGTGGTGGTGCAAGGTCCGCAGGCGCTGGTGGGGCAGGAGGTCTGGGGCACCGGTCGCGACCTGGGCTTTTTCGCCGACGGTTCCCACGCCCAATACCTCACCGTGTCGGCCAAAGGCGTGGCGCACAAACCTGCCCACCTGAGTTTTGCCCAGGCCGCCAGCCTGGGTGTGCCCTACACCACGGCCTGGGATGCGCTGCAGCGCAGTGGCGTGGACAAAGGCACGTGCTTGCTGGTGATCGGCGCCAATGGGGCGGTGGGCAGCGCGGCATTAGCCTTGGGGAGGGTCCTGGGTGCGCAGGTGTTGGCAGCGGTGCGCAAGGCTGATCAGGTCGAGGTATTGCAGGGGCAAGGGTTCGACGCGATTGCGTTGGGCAAGCCCGAGGCGCTGGGCGCGCAGGTCAATGCGGTGTTCAAGGGCGGCGCCGATGTGATCTTCGACACCACCGGTTTCTGGCTGCCGGCGGCCGTGGCAGGCCTGGCGCCGTTCGGTCGCATCGCGATCATTGCCGCGCCGGTGGACGGTCACGTACAACTGCCGGCCCTGGCCCTGTATCGCAAGGGCGGCTCGGTGGTGGGGATCAATTCATTGCTCTACAACTGTGAGCAGTGCGCGGTGATGCTGGAGCAGTTCGGACGTTTTTTCGACGAAGGCTTGTTGCCGCTGCCCACCGGCCTGCGCGAGGTGGCGCTGGTCGATGGGGTGCAATGCTATGGGGAGGTGAACCAAGGCAGCGCGGACAAAATCATCTTCCTGCCTTGACACTTTTTGAGCGGCACTAGGCTTCTGGAACGCCTTTTTTCCAGGCCGACCAGTTGTTGAGGATCGCCTGTACCAGCGGGTTCCCCGTGCGGTACAGGTTTTCCAGCGCCGGTACGAACCCGCCCTGGTCGGCGTATTTGAGCAGGTTGTCGACTTCGCTGTAGCCGGGGTATGGGCGGTCGAAGTCCGAACCGGCACGTACGACGGCCAGGCGCTGGATGTCCACCAACCCCTCGCGGCTGGCGCGCAGCAAGGCTTCGTACGTGGAGTTGTCTTCCTGTTGGGTGGTGCAGTACTCGCCTTTGTTATCCGTGAGCAACTTGGTCCACACCTCGGCGCGTTCGCTCAGGCGCGTACCGGAGAACCAGGTATTGCCCGCCAGGGTGTCGCAGCGGGTGACTTGCGGCGGCTGGTTGGCGGGCGCGGCGGGGTAGTGTTTGCGCCAGGCGGCGGACTCTTTGCTTTCCGTAAGTTCGACTGTGTGCGACAGGGCGAACGCCTTGGCCTGCAGCTTGGGGTTCAGTTCAAACACTTCGGTCTTGTAGTCCAGCGGCGGCTTTTCGTTGGGCCCCTTGGTGTTGATACCAAGGTAGCCGGTCGGCCAATCCTTGGGCGCATCCCGCGAATCCAGCTCCCACTGGGTGCCGAACTCCACCAGGTAGTGGGCCCAGGCGGCAGTGCCGATGGTGCCGTGTTTCGGGCTGATCCCGGCAATCCCGGCGATCAGGAAATAGCTCTGGCGCAGGTCGAACTTGGGCGACAACGCCAGGGCCAGGGTGGACGCGGCGGCGTTGGTCTGGCCCATGCCGGTCACCAGCAGGCACACGTCCCGGGTGTTGCAGCGGATCACCGGGTATTCGGCGGACAGGCCCGGCACGGGCACTTCCTGCTTGAGTTCCAGGCGGTCGATCCAGGTTTGCGCCTCGGGGGCGAACATGGTGATCAGCATCACCTTGGGCTTGATGGGGGCAGCAGAATCAGCCAGCACTACATGGGGCAGCAGGGCAAGGCCGACGGCCAGCGAAAGACGGGTAAATGTATTCATCTAATACTCCTTGATCAGAATTGGTAGCCCACGCCGGCGTAATAACCCCAGCCGTCGGAGCGGGCGCGGAAGTTACCCTCGCCGAAGTTCAACTCACTGCCATCTTCCCAGTTGCCGCCGTTATGAAAATAACGACCGACCAGGGTGAAGCGCAGGTGGGTGAAGGAATACAGCAGCACGTTGGTTGCCACCAGGGCGTTGGCGGTGCGCGCCGGGTTGTCCTTGTGCAGGTCCGAGCCGAAATCGTAGTTGGTGAAACCGATATAGGTCAGCGACGCACCGTTGTCGAACTTGCCGATGGGCACGATGTATTTCATCTGCGCGCGGTAGCCATCCCAGGAATACTCATTGCTGGCGCCGTAGTTTTCCCACTGGTAACGCCCGTAGAAGTTCGCCGACAAGTTGACTCGCGAATGGGTGTCGATGTCCGTACCGAGGCCGCTGTACAGGGTGTTGGCGCGGTTGGCCTTATTGCTGCCGTGGTCGTAGATCCAGTCGAACGCCACATACCATTCCTTGAACGGGCCGATGGCCAGGCTGCGTCCGGCCAGGTAGTCGATGGAGATACGCGGCTCGTGCTCCATGAAGACCGGCGAGCCATGGTCCCACGCGCCTTTGTCGTTACTGTTGCCGATGCCGAGGATCTTCGGCACGTCGATGTAGCCGTACAACTCGAAGGGCCCCTTGCGGCCGAAGTACTCGTATTCCAGGTAGACATCATTCTGGGGCTTGGGGCCGAAGCTGATGTCTTTACTGCCGATCAGTGTCAGATCCTGGTTGAACCATTCCGACAGATAGACGCCTTTTTTCGCCGGGCTGGCCTCAGGGCTCAGGGTTTCGCCCTGTGCTGAGTCATCCACGGATTTTTCCTGCGCCAAAATGGGCGCGCTGAGTACTCCCGTTACGGCGGCCAGTAGAAAGGAAACACCAAAGCAGGCACGGGGCTTTGAGGTGGGGTGCATTGAAAGTCCCTATTCGTACGCGGTTTGAACCCGATTCATCGGGTCGTGGTGAACTTGGCGGTCAAGTTCGTACCGCAAACGGTTGCACAGGCTGTACCAACTTTGCTTAATGGATTGAATGTCATGGAAAAAAGCCGAATTACTCGACCTTTTGATCAGAAATGACTGGGTGTCATTTTCTCGATGGGGTTGAACAGGTGTATCGGCGGTTCGCGGCGATATTCACTGGGCGTCTGGTGCATCTCGATCCGAAAGTGCCGGTTGAAGTTGGACAGGTTGGCGTAGCCCACTTCAAAACAAATATCCGCCACCGACATCTCGCTTTGCAGCAATAACCGACAGGCGCGTTGCACGCGGAATTTGCGCATCAGGTCGATAAACCCATGGCCCGTGTTGCGCTTGAAGAAACGTGAGAAGCCCGGTTCGCTCATGTCCAACTGTTGGGCGATGACCGAGAGGCGCACGTCGCCGGTGAGTTCGCGCATCAGGTAGTCGAAGGCCTTGTTGATGCGCTCGGCGCTGCGTGCGTCCAGGGTCGGGGCGTAACAGGGGCTGGCCAGGGCCTTTACCTGCTGCGCCGGAGCGTTTTTCAGGCTGTCGAGCAGTTGCAGGAACAGGGTCAGCCGTTGCAGGCCGTGGGCGTTGCCGATGGCCTCCATCAAGCGTGCGGCCTGCACGGCGGTGTCGCCGCTGAATTCCAGGCCGCGCCGGGCCTGTTCGAACAGCGCGTGCAAGTCGCCGAGTTCCGGCAGGGTGTCGCGCAGGGCGAGGAGGGCGGCGCCGTCGAATTGCAGCACCACGTCACGGCCGGCCAGGTGTTCGCCGGGCGCCAGTTCGCCGATCCAGTCGTGGGGCAGGTCCGGGCCGATCAGCGCCACATGCCCGGCACTGAACGCACCGATATAGTCGCCCGCCACCAACTTGCCGCTGCCCTGGCGAATCAGGTGGATTTCGAATTCGGGGTGGTGGTTCCAGCGCGCCAGATCGTAAGGGTAGTCGTGCTCGAACCAGCGAAAGCAGTGCTGCGGCTCGGGCAGGATCACCTCAAGCTCGGCGGGGCGGTGTTCGAACAGCTTGGCGCGACTGACGGGCATGGTGATGCCTCTTCTATGGGTGCAGTCGCCTCAAAATACGCGGGTGGCACTACCTGCGCTACCCCAGGTTTCGCCCGGCACTGATACTTTTTTGATCCTGAGCCAGCGGTTAAAAAAGTATCAGCCGCGCATGCGCCATGCGTTTGTGAGGGCTAGGCCCAAGCTGCTGTAATCGGCCCTCAACAACAAAAACAACAGGTGGAAACCGCTATGTCCAAGATTCCGCAAGCGTTGTTCCTGCTTTCCGGCCTGGCCTTGGCTTTGCCCAGCCAGGCAGCCGACACCGTGACCATCGCTACTGTCAATAACAGCGACATGATCCGCATGCAACGCCTCTCCAAGGTGTTCGAGCAGCAGCACCCGGACATCCAGCTCAACTGGGTGGTGCTGGAAGAAAACGTGCTGCGCCAGCGCCTCACCACCGATATCGCCACCCAGGGCGGCCAGTTCGATGTGCTCACCATCGGCACCTACGAAACCCCGCTGTGGGGCGCCAAGCGCTGGCTGGAACCACTGACCCAATTGCCGGCCGATTACGACGCCGACGATATCTTCCCCTCGGTGCGCCAGGGCCTGTCGGTCAACGGCACCCTGTATGCCTTGCCGTTCTACGGGGAAAGCACCGTCACCTACTACCGCACCGACCTGTTCAAGCAGGCCGGCCTGAGCATGCCGGCGCACCCGACCTGGACGCAGCTCGGTGAATTCGCCGCCAAGCTCACCGACAAGAACAACGGCCAATACGGCATGTGCCTGCGCGGCAAGGCCGGTTGGGGCGAGAACATCGCGTTGCTGAGCACCATGGCCAACGCCTTCGGTGCGCGTTGGTTCGATGAGCAGTGGAAGCCTGAGTTGACCAGTCCCGAATGGACCGCCGCCGCCAACTTCTACGTCAACACCCTCAAGCAATACGGCCCGCCCGGCGTGTCCAGCAACGGCTTCAACGAAACCCTGGCGTTGTTCAACAGCGGCAAGTGCGCGATCTGGGTCGATGCCAGCGTCGCCGGCTCCTTCACCACCGACAAGAGCCAGAGCAAGGTCGCCGACAGCGTAGGCTTCGCCGCGGCCCCCACCGAAGTCACCGACAAAGGCTCCTCCTGGCTGTACGCCTGGTCGCTGGCCATCCCGGCCACGTCCACGCACAAGGACGCCGCCAAGGCCTTTATCGCCTGGGCCACGTCCAAGGACTACATCCAGTTGGTCGCCGATAAAGAAGGCATCACCAACGTACCGCCTGGCACCCGCCAGTCCACCTATAACGCGTCGTACCTCCAGGCCGCACCGTTTGCCCAGGTGACCCTGGAGATGATGCGGCACGCCGACCCCGCGCACCCGTCGGCCAAACCCGTGCCGTACGTGGGCATCCAGTACGTGACCATCCCCGAGTTCCAGGCCATCGGCACGTCCGTCGGCAAGCTGTTCTCGGCGGCGCTGACGGGCGGCATGTCGGTCGAGCAGGCGTTGCTCCAGGCGCAGTCCACCACCGAGCGCGAAATGAAACGCGCCGGCTATCCCAAATAATGTTCAAAGGACACCTGCCTTATGAAACGACTCGAAGGTAAGAGCGCGCTGATCACCGGATCGGCGCGCGGGATTGGCCGCGCGTTTGCCCAGGCCTATATCGCTGAAGGCGCGACCGTCGCCATCGCCGACATCAACCTGCAACGGGCCCAAGCCACTGCCGCCGAGCTTGGCCCACAGGCCTACGCGGTAGCGATGGACGTCACCGACCAGGCTTCCATCGACAGCGCGATTGCCGCCGTGGTCGCCCAGGTCGGCAAGCTCGACATCCTGGTCAACAACGCGGCGCTGTTCGACCTGGCGCCCATCGTCGATATCACCCGCGACAGCTTTGATCGGCTGTTCTCGATCAACGTCGCCGGCACGCTGTTCACCCTGCAAGCCGCCGCCCGGCAGATGATCCGCCAGGGTCACGGCGGCAAGATCATCAACATGGCCAGCCAGGCCGGGCGGCGTGGCGAGCCGTTGGTGGCGATCTATTGCGCGACCAAGGCGGCAGTGATCAGCCTGACGCAATCGGCGGGGCTCAACCTGATCAAGCAGGGCATCAACGTCAACGCCATTGCCCCGGGCGTGGTGGATGGCGAGCATTGGGACGGGGTGGATGCGTTGTTCGCCAGGCATGAAGGCCTGGCGAACAACGCATCCACCCCGTCCCAATGCTCGCC
>NZ_JAVAJK010000035.1:0-39870 GCF_052112325.1 Pseudomonas sp. Yb2C2
TTCATAAACCGCACCACCTGCACCTCCCCCCCCCCACTGAAACCATGCCGCAACCGCTTTCCCCTCAACCCCCTCTGCAACGCCCCTACCAACGGCCCCTCCCCCAACGGATAGCGCCGTAACAACGCGCGAAAATCCAGCGCATCCTCCTGCCCCAGGCACAACAGCAACTGCCCTTCCACCGTCATCCGTACCCGATTACAACTGCCACAGAAATTATGGGAATTAGGCGAAATAAACCCCACCCGCGTCCCAGGATGCCCCGCCAATCGCACATACCGCGCCGGCCCGCCGCTGTTCTCGGTGCTATCGATCAGCCCATGCTCACGGGCAATCACCGCCCGTACTTCATCGCTGGAGCAGAACGTCTCCCCCCGCGATCGCCCCACGTCCCCCAGGGGCATTTCCTCGATAAAACTGATGTCGATCCCCTGGTCGATGGCGTACCGCACCAACGCCGGGACCTCGTCAAAGTTGCGCCCCTTCATTACCACGCAGTTGAGCTTGACCCGCTCGAACCCCGCATCCCGCGCGGCCTCGATACCGTCCAGCACCTGGCGCAGATCACCGTTGCGAGTGATCCCACGAAAGCGCTGCGCATCCAGGCTGTCGAGGCTGATGTTCATGCGCTTGACCCCCGCCTCCACCAACGGCCGCGCCAGTCGCGCCAACTGCGAGCCATTGCTGGTCATCACCAGTTCACGCAAGCCCGGCAGTGCCGCGATGTTGCGGCACAGCCCGACAATGCCCGGGCGAATCAGCGGCTCGCCCCCGGTGAGGCGGATCTTGCGCACGCCCTGCCCCACGAACAGCGCGGCCAGGCGTTGCAGTTCTTCCAGGGTCAACACCTGCTGGCGCGGCAGGAATGTCATGTTTTTCGCCATGCAGTACACACAACGAAAATCGCAACGGTCGGTCACCGACAAGCGCAGGTAATCGATCGAACGGCCCACCCCATCCACCAGGCTCATGTCACTGCACCAACGGTGAGTCGGCACCCTGCAGCGCGATGCCGCGGATGTCCGCTGCGCCGATCAGGGTTTGCAGGTACTGCACCAATGCCTTCTGCCACACCCCTTGCTGCAATTGGGTGCGAATCGCGACCGCGACCGCTTCATAAGGCAGCGGCTGGCCTTCGATACGCTGGTCGACGCTGATTACGTGCCAGCCATAACGGCTCTCCAGCGGCTTGGCGGCCAGGCCTGGGGCCAGGGTGAACAGCTGGCGCTCCAGCTCGGGCACGGTCTGGCCCTTACTCACCTGGCCCAACGAACCGCCCTGGGCCTTGGACGGGCAGGCCGAGTACTTGAGCGCCAGTTCGGCAAACTGGCCCGGATGTTCTTCCAGGCTCAGCAGCAGGACTTCAGCCTGGGTGTGCGCCAGGTGGCGCGCCTCGGCGTCGTCCGGCGCACACTCGAGCAGGATGTGCCGCACCGCCAGCAACGGCGCGCTGTGAAAGCGCCCACGGTTGTTCTCGAAGTAGCGCACGCAGGTGGCTTCGTCGCAGTCGGGCACCGTCACCTCGCGCTCCAGCAGCAAACGCGTGGCGGCTTCTTCTTCGTTCTCTCCGGCGGCGATTTCCACCGCCAGGCCCAGCTCGGCGATCCGCTGTTGCAACAGCTCGCGGATCACCAGCGCGCGGGCGGCCAGGTACACCGCCTCCTCGCGGCTGGCGGCCGGGTGGTATTGCAACTCCAGGGCCATGGCCTCGGGCGTGACCGCCACGCCGTTGACGCTGATGATCGGCCATTCCTGTTCACTGCTGGCGATTAACTCCGGCGCCTTGATTTCCTCGAAAGAAGCCTGGGCCACGGCCTCGGCCATCACCGGTTCCTTGGCCGACGAGCCGCAACCACCGCTGCCGCCGTTACCGCCACCACATCCGCATCCTGTAGTCATGACGTTCTCCTCAATACTTCTGCCGCACGATTTGATAACGACGCCCCAGGTACCAGATCGGCGCGCTGACCATGTGCACCAGGCGGGTAAACGGGAACAGCACAAACAGGGTCAAGCCCAGCGCCACGTGGGCCTTGTAGATCAGCGACACCGGCGCAATCGACTCGGCCGCTTCCACCGGCCGCAACAGCACCACGTTCTGCGCCCAGTCGGCGAGCATCACCATCACCGAGCCGTCCATATGCCCGGTGGACGCGACGATGGTCAGCAGGCCCAGCAGCAACTGCGCGAGCAGCACCAAGAGGATCAGGATGTCCGACGGGCTCGAGGTCGCCCGCACGCGCGGATCGCCCAGGCGACGCTTGACCAGCATCAGCAGGCCCACCAGGCACAGCAGGCCGAAAAAGCCGCCCGAGACCATCGCCAGCAACTGCTTGTTCTCAGTGCTGATCACATGGTGGTAAACCGACGCCGGGGTCAGCAGGCCGACAAAATGCCCGGCCAGCACGAACAGCACGCCGATGTGGAAAAAGTTGCTCGCCACGCGCATGCCCCGGTTGTTGAGCATCTGGCTGGAACCGGCCTTCCAGGTGTACTGCGACAGGTCGAACCGCGCCCAACTGCCCAACAGGCAGATCGCCAGGGCCACATAGGGGTACACCCCGAATACCAGCAAATTCCACTTAGACATTACCCACCTCCCCGGCGGGCGCTGCGGCCCGGCCTTCTTGCTGAAAATCCACCCAGTGCAACGGCACCGCGCTTTCTTCGCGGGCCTTGCCGGGGGCGCTTGGCATCGAGCCGCAGCGGTCCTGTTGCTCAGCCTGCATAAAGTCCACCGCCTCCTCTTCCCAGATTTTGTCCAGGGCTTCGAGGGAGTCGTCCCGCGGTTCGGCGGCGACCTGGGCGCGCAGTTCGGCCACGGCCTGGTGCGGCTCGGCGCCGGCAATCTGCAACAACGCACGGAAGCAACTGGCATAGCCGCTCTCACGCTCGTCCAGACGCGCAGCGAGCAAGGCCAACAGGTGCGCCACATCCGCCAGGCCCTCACGGGCCTCGATGTCTTCGCGGGTGGACAGGAACTCCAGGTACAACGGGATGTAGTCCGGCAGCTCCTTGACGCCGATGGCAAACCCGGCTTCTTCGTACTGGGCCATCATGTCGACCATGGCCTGGCCGCGGTCGCGGGACTCGCCGTGCACGTGTTCGAACAACAACAGCGACAGCGAACGGCCCCGGCCAAACAGCGCGCCGTAGTGTTCCTGGCCGTCCATCAGGTCATTGGCGCAGATCAGTTCCAGCAGCTCGAACAACGCACCGCGCTGCTTGGGGCTGATTTCCCGGGATTCGAGAATCGCCTGCTCCAGTTCATCGCGACCGTTCACCAAGGTTTCAGTGGGGTAGTCCAGCAGCAACGAAATCACTTTAAGAATGCGCATGGCTCAGTCCTCCCAGATCTGGACGGTTTTCAGCACGTCACGGCGGTTGGCTTTCTTGGCGCCGAACATGTTGGTGTCGGAGCTGCCGCTGCAACCGCTGCCGAAGCTGAAACCACACCCGGAGCGTTCGGCGAACGCGTCGCTCATGGCGTCTTCACGGTGGGCGCTCGGTACCACGAAGCGGTCTTCGTAGTTGGCGATGGCCAGGTAGCGGTACATCTCTTCCACCTGCTCCACGCTCAGGCCGACGTCTTCGAGCACTTGCAGGTCCTGTACGCCATCGACTTGCTGGGAGCGTTTGTAGGCGCGCATCGCCAACAAGCGCTTGAGTGCACGCTTGACCGGTTTTTCATCGCCGGCGGTGAGCATGTTCGCCAGGTAGCGCAGCGGAATACGCAGGCTGTCCACATCCGGGATCACCCCGTTCATGCCCACGGTGCCGGCCGCGGCGGCGTTCTGGATCGGTGACAGCGGCGGCACGTACCAGACCATCGGCAAGGTGCGGTATTCCGGGTGCAGCGGCAGTGCCAACTTCCAGTCGACGGCCATTTTGTACACCGGCGAACGCTGGGCCGAGTCGATCACCGACTGCGGCACGCCATCGGCCAGGGCCTGACGAATCACCGCCGGGTCATTCGGGTCGAGGAAGATTTCCAGTTGCTTCTCGTACAGGTCCTGCTCGTTGGCGGTGCTGGCCACTTCGCTGATGCGGTCGGCGTCGTACAGCAGCACACCGAGGTAGCGAATCCGACCCACGCAGGTTTCGGCGCACACGGTCGGCATACCGGCTTCGATACGCGGGTAGCAGAAGATGCACTTCTCGGACTTGCCGCTCTTCCAGTTGAAGTAGATTTTCTTGTACGGGCAGCCGCTGATGCACATGCGCCAGCCCCGGCATTTCTCCTGGTCGATCAGCACGATGCCGTCTTCTTCACGCTTGTAGATCGCACCGCTCGGGCAGGATGCCGCACACGCCGGGTTGAGGCAGTGCTCGCACAGACGCGGCAGGTACATCATGAAGGTATTTTCGTACTCGCCATAAATGTCGGCCTGGATCTGGTCGAAGTTCTTGTCCTTGCGGCGCTTGGCGAACTCGGTGCCGAGGATTTCCTCCCAGTTCGGGCCCCACTCGATCTTTTCCATGCGCTTGCCGGACACCAGCGAACGCGGGCGTGCGGTCGGCTGGTGCTCGCCCAATGGTGCGGTGTGCAAGTGCTGATAGTCGAAGTCGAACGGCTCGTAGTAGTCGTCCAGGCTCGGCAGGTCGGGGTTGGCGAAGATGTTCGCCAACACGCGGAACTTGCCACCGATGCGTGGGTTGATCGAGCCGTTGGCGTTGCGCACCCAGCCGCCCTTCCACTTGTCCTGGTTCTCCCACTCTTTGGGGTAGCCGATGCCGGGCTTGGACTCGACGTTGTTGAACCAGGCGTATTCCATGCCTTCACGGCTGGTCCACACGTTTTTGCAGGTGATCGAACAGGTGTGGCAGCCGATGCATTTGTCCAGGTTGAGGACCATGCCGATCTGTGAGCGAATTTTCATCTCAGTTCTCCTCGATGTCAGTCGGCAATGGGCGCGGCAAATCATCGCCGCTGGAGCCATCGAGCCAGTCGACCTTGGCCATCTTGCGCACCACGACAAACTCATCGCGGTTGCAACCGACCGTGCCGTAGTAGTTGAAACCGTAGGCCTGCTGGGCATAGCCGCCGATCATGTGGGTCGGCTTGAGCACCACGCGGGTTACCGAATTGTGGTGGCCGCCACGGGTCTTGGTGGTTTCCGAACCCGGCACGTTCACGATGCGTTCCTGGGCGTGGTACATCATCACCATGCCTTCCTTGACGCGCTGGCTGACCACCGCACGGGCGGTCAATGCACCGTTGACGTTGAAGCATTCGATCCAGTCGTTGTCTTCGATGCCGGCACGCTTGGCGTCGATTTCCGAGAGCCACACGATCGGTCCGCCACGACTCAGGGTGAGCATCAGCAGGTTGTCGCTGTAGGTGCTGTGGATGCCCCACTTCTGGTGCGGGGTGATCCAGTTCAGCACAATCTCGGTCTCGCCATTGCTGCGCTTGCCCTTCACGCCTTCGATGGTGCGGGTGTTGACCGGTGGCCGGTAGCTCATCAACTGCTCGCCGAACGCCTGCATCCACGGGTGATCCTGGTAGAACTGCTGGCGGCCGGTGATGGTGCGCCATGGGATGTTTTCATGCACGTTGGTGTAGCCGGCGTTGTAGCTCACGTGCTCGTCTTCCAGGCCTGACCAGGTCGGGCTGGAGATGATCTTGCGCGGCTGCGCCTGGATGTCGCGGAAGCGAATCGCTTCGTGGGCCTTGGAGATCGCCAGGTGGCTGTGGTCGATGCCGGTGAATTCCGACAGCGCGGCCCAGGCTTTCAAGGCGACCTTGCCGTTGGTTTCCGGGGCCAGGGACAGGATCACTTCGGCGGCGTCGATGGCCGTGTCGATTTTCGGCCGGCCGTGGCTGATGCCCGCAGCGCTTTCGTGATGGTTCAGCTCGCCGAGGAACTCGACTTCTTCATCGGTGTTCCAGTTGATGCCCTTGCCGCCGTTGCCGAGTTTTTCCAGCATCGGACCCAGGGACGAGAACTGCTTGTAGATGTTCGGGTAGTCCCGCTCCACCACCGCCATGTTCGGCGCGTTCTTGCCAGGAACCGGCGTCACACCGGCGCTTTTCCAGTCGGTGCCGCCAAACGGCTGGGCCAGTTCGCCGACGCTGTCGTGCATCAACGGGACGGTGACCAGGTCTTGCTCCACGCCCAGGTGGCCGACCGACATGGCCGAGAACGCCTTGGCGATGCCCTTGTAGATTTCCCAGTCGGAGCGCGACTCCCACGCCGGGTCGATGGCCGCCGACAACGGGTGAATGAACGGGTGCATGTCCGAGGTGTTCATGTCGTCTTTTTCGTACCAGGTGGCGGTCGGCAAGACGATGTCGGAATACACGCAGGTGGAGGACATGCGGAAGTCCAGGGTGGTCACCAGGTCGAGCTTGCCGATGGCGCCGTCCTCGACCCATTCGGCCTCGGTGGGCTTGCATTCGGTGCTGTGGCCGATGTCTTCGTTCATCACGCCGTTCTTGGTGCCCAACAGGTACTTGAGCATGTACTCATGGCCCTTGCCCGAGGAACCGAGCAGGTTGGAGCGCCAGATAAACATGTTGCGCGGGAAGTTCACCGGGCTGTCCGGCTGTTCGCAGGCGAAGCGCAGGCTGCCGTCCTGCCAGGACTTGACCACGTAGTCTTTCGGCGTCATGCCGGCGGCAGCCGCATCACGGCAGATGTGCAGCGGGTTGGTGTTGAGCTGTGGCGCACTCGGCAACCAGCCGGCGCGTTCGGCGCGGATGTTGTAGTCCAGGGCGTGTTCCGGGAACTGCGATTTGTCGGCCAGCGGCGAGAGCACGTCATGCATGCTCATCTTCTCGTGGCGCCATTGCGAGCTGTGCCCGTAAAAGAAGCTGGTGCCGTTCATCTGGCGTGGCGGGCGGTTCCAGTCGAGGCCAAAGGCCAGGGGCAGCCAGCCGCATTGCGGGCGCAGTTTTTCCTGGCCGACGTAGTGGGCCCAACCGCCGCCGGTCTGGCCGACGCAACCGCAGAGCATGAGCATATTGATCAGCCCGCGGTAGTTCATGTCCATGTGGTACCAGTGGTTCATCGCCGCGCCGACGATGATCATCGAACGGCCCTTGGTCTTGTCGGCGTTGTCGGCGAATTCACGGGCGATCTGGATGGCTTTCTCGCGGCTGACGCCGGTGATCGCTTCCTGCCACGCCGGGGTGCCCGGCACGCTGGCGTCGTCGTAGTCCTTGGCCACGTTCTGGCCGCCCAGGCCACGGTCGATGGCCAGGTTGGCGGCGGACAAGTCGAACACCGTCGCCACTTTGGCCACGCTGCCGTCGGCCAGGGTCACGCTGTGCACCGGCACGCGGCGGAACTGCACGGCATCGCCAGCCACGTGCTGGAAGTGCTCGTGGGCTTCGCCGGCAAAATACGGGAAGGCCACTTCGGCGACGTCGTCACCGATCAGGCTGAGCTTGAGGTCGATGGGGCGGCCTTCACCGCCCTCCTTCGCGAGGATGTTCCACTTGCCCTTCTCGCCCCAGCGGTAGCCGATGGACCCTTGTGGCGAGACCAACTCACCGCTCTCGTCGAGGGCAATGGTTTTCCATTCCGGGTTGTTGTCCTGGCCGAGGTTGCCGGTGAGGTCCGAGGCGCGCAGGAAGCGGTCAGGCTGGAAGCCAGCGCCAGGGGCGAACCCGGTCATCGGCTTGAGCATCACCAGTACCGGCAAGTCGGTAAAGCGCTTGGCGTAGTCGGTGAAGTAGGCGCTCGGTTTATCCAGGTGAAATTCCTTGAAGATCACATGGTTGAAGGCCTGGGCCAACGCGGCGTCGGTGCCCTGCTTGGGGTTGAGCCACAGGTCGGTGAGCTTGGCCACTTCCGAATAGTCCGGGGTGATGGCCACGGTCTTGGTGCCCTTGTAGCGCACCTCGGTGAAGAAGTGCGCGTCCGGGGTACGGGTCTGCGGGACGTTGGAACCCCAGGCGATGATGTAGTTGGAGTTGTACCAGTCGGCCGATTCCGGCACGTCGGTCTGCTCGCCCCACACCATCGGCGAGGCCGGTGGCAGGTCGCAGTACCAATCGTAGAAGCTCAGGCACACGCCGCCGATCAGCGACAGGTAACGCGAACCCGCCGCGTAGCTGACCATGGACATGGCCGGGATCGGCGAGAAGCCGACGATGCGGTCCGGGCCGTATTGCTTGATGGTGTAGACGTTGGAGGCGGCGATAATCTCGTTGACCTCTTCCCAGTTCGAGCGAATGAAACCGCCCATGCCGCGCTTGCTCTTGTACGAGTCGGCCTTGACCTTGTCCTCGACGATGCTCGCCCACGCCTCCACCGGCGACAGGGTCTGGCGCGCGTCACGCCACAGCTTGAGCAGCGGCTTGCGGATCTTCGGGTACTTGAGGCGGTTGGCGCTGTAGATGT
Source organism: Pseudomonas sp. Yb2C2 (assembly GCF_052112325.1). Lineage (NCBI taxonomy): Bacteria > Pseudomonadati > Pseudomonadota > Gammaproteobacteria > Pseudomonadales > Pseudomonadaceae > Pseudomonas > Pseudomonas sp. Yb2C2. Next base: position 8,352 of record NZ_JAVAJK010000035.1, read on the forward strand.
ACCAGCTGTAGCTGGCACCCCGTGGGCAGCCGCGTGGCTCATGGTTGGGCAGGTCGTTGCGGGTGCGCGGGTAGTCGGTCTGCTGGGTTTCCCAGGTGATCAGGCCGTTCTTCACGTAGATCTTCCACGAGCACGAGCCGGTGCAGTTAACGCCGTGGGTGGAGCGCACGATCTTGTCGTACTGCCAGCGCGAGCGGTAGACGTTCTCCCAGTCGCGGGACTCCTTACGGGTCTCGCAGTGACCGTCGGAGAATTCGTTTTGCTTGCGGTTGAAGAACCGCAGTTGATCCAGTAAGTGACTCATGATGCTTTCCTCATCAGGCGTGCCGTGGGGTGCGTTGCCCCGCGAATTCGTGGTCGATCAGCAGGGTGTGGCGCAGCCTTTGCGGGCGTACCACCACCAGGTCACGACAATGCAGCTCAGGTAGAAACCGACAAACATGTAGAAGGCCATCGCCGGGCTGCCGGTGGCGGCCATGGATGTGCCGAAGGACTTGGGAATGAAGAACGCACCGAAGGCACCCATGGCCGAGCTGAAGCCCAGCACGGCGGCGGATTCCTTGCCGGCATCCTTGATCGCCTGCTCGCGATCGGCGGCGGATTTACCGGCACTGGCCTTCTCGTGCTGGGTGCGGAAGATCACCGGGATCATGCGAAAGGTGGAGCCGTTGCCGACGCCGGTGGTGATGAACAGCAGCATGAACATGCCGAGGAAACCGTAGAAGCTGCCGCCCTGCCCGTTCACCGGCAAAAAGTGCAGCACGCCGAACACCATCACGATCATCAGCACGAAGTTCCACAAGGTCACCCGTGCGCCGCCCAGCTTGTCCGCCAGCCAGCCGCCGAGTGGGCGTACCAGGGCACCGACCAGCGGGCCGAGGAAGGCGAATTTCAGCGCCACCACATCGGGGAACGAGGTCTTGATCAGCAGCGGGAACGCCGCCGAAAAGCCGATGAATGAGCCGAAGGTGGCCAGGTACAACCAGCACATCAGCCAGTTGTGCTTGCGCTTGAAGATCACCGCCTGCTCGCTGAACGAAGCGCGGGCGCTGGACAGGTCATTCATGCCGAACCAGGCCGCCACGGTGACGGTGAGGATAAACGGCACCCAGATGAAACCGGCGTTCTGCAGCCAGAGTTGACTGCCATCCGCCAAGGCCTGCGGTTGACCGCCCACCAGGCCGAACACGCCGAACGTGATCACCAGCGGCACGCAGAACTGCATCACCGACACCCCCAGGTTGCCGAGGCCGGCGTTCAGGCCCAGGGCCGTGCCTTGCTGCGACTTGGGGTAGAAGAAGCTGATGTTGGACATGCTCGAGGCGAAGTTGCCGCCGCCGAAACCGCACAGCAGCGCGATCAGTACAAACACGCTGTAGGGGGTGTTGGGGTCTTGCACCGCAAAGCCCATCCACAGCGACGGCAGCAGCAGCGACGCGGTGCTCAGGGCGGTCCAGCGGCGGCCGCCGAAGATCGGCACCATGAACGAGTAGAACACCCGCAAGGTGGCACCGGACAGGCCCGGCAACGCCGCCAGCCAGAACAGCTGGTCGGTGGTGAACGTAAAGCCGATGGCGTTCAGGCGCACGATCACCGTGCTCCACACCATCCACACGGCGAAGGCCAGCAACAGCGCGGGAATCGAGATCCACAGGTTGCGGGTCGCGGTCTTCTTGCCGCTGGCGCCCCAGAACGCCGGGTCTTCAGGGCGCCAGTCGTGGATCACCGGCCCCGAGCCGGGCTTTTGCGCGATGGACATGTTCATTCTCCTTGGAGAGGTTGGGCGGTTTTGCCCAACAGCGGTTGCTTGCGCATTTCGCTGAAGTACATCCAGGTCAGGGACACCCAGACCACGCCGTACATCAACATGAAGCAGGACGAGCGCACGCCGGTGAGGTCCACCAGGGCGCCAAACAGGATCGGCAGCACAAAGCCGCCCAGGCCACCGGCCAGGCCGACGATGCCGGACACCGCGCCCATGTTCTGTGGGTAGTCATTGGCGATGTACTTGAACACCGAGGCCTTGCCGAACGCGAAGGCGATGCCCATCACGAACAGCAGCACGGTGAACAGGGTGGCGTTGAGGCCGATATGGAAATCCAGGGGACCGTTGACGGTCTGCACCTGCAATTGGGTCTGCGGGTAGCTGAGCAGGAACAGGCAGATCCAGCTCACCCACAGCACCCACCAGGTCACGCTCTGGGCGCCCCAGCGGTCGGACATCCAGCCACCCACCGCACGCAGCACGCCGCCGGGCAGGGAGAAACACGCGGCCAGCAGCGCGGCGCTTTGCAGGCTGAAGCCGTATTCCTGCACGTAGTACTTGGTCATCCACAGCGCCAGGGCCACATAGCCGCCGAATACAATCGAGTAGTACTGGCAGTAGCGCCACACGGCCGGGTCTTTCAGGCACAGCAACTGCTGGCGCAGGCTGGCGCCGCCGCCACTGCGGTGGGTCTTGTTCTCGCTGGTGAGGAACCAGAACAGCAGCGCGGTGATAAACAGGATCGCGCCGAACACCTTGGGCACCAGGTGCCAGGTGCCGAGGGCGATCAGCGCCGGGGCCAGAAACTTGGTGACGGCGGCGCCCGCGTTGCCGGCGCCGAACACGCCCATGGCAAAGCCCTGGTTCTCTTTGTCGAACCACTTGGCGACGTAGGCGATGCCCACCGAAAACGAACCGCCGGCCAGGCCGACGAACAGGCCCAGCACCAGGAACTGCCAATAGGCGGTGGCGTAGGTGATCAGGTACAGCGGCAGCACACAGGCGAGCATCAACAGGAAGAACACGATGCGCCCGCCGAAGCGGTCAGTCAGCAGGCCCAGGGGCAGGCGTACCAGGGAGCCGGTCAACACCGGCGTGGCGGCCAACAGGCCGAACTGGGTTTCGTTGAGTTGCAGCAGCTCTTTGATGGGTACGCCCAACACGGCGAACATCATCCACACCATAAAGCAGACGGTGAAGGCGAGTGTGCTCATGCCCAGCACCAGGCCTTGTCTCATACGGGGTTGAGTCACGGTATGCGCTCCAGAAAGTGATTCCATGGGCGCAGGTTAGGGGCGACACCCCCGTGGAACTTGACCCAGGTCAACGTCCGCCTGGGGGGTATGGGGCTATGCTGGCCCCACATACCTCTAAGGAGGTAGTCCTAACAACAAGAGAAAGTCTTTATTTATCAATGGATTGGTCTCTTGTGCCGGCGTTTTCCCGTGGGAGGGTTGGCCGGCAACTCTTTAGAGGTAGTGCGCCAGGGATTGCGGTTTTTCAGCCCTTTTCCCTTTGCAGGTGCCGCCATGCAGGCTCTCAACCCCCTTCGATCACGCCGCCATGTTTAACTGGCTGCGCAGCTCCCTGCCCGCTCGCGCCGGCCTGGCGGTAATCCTGATCGCCATTCTCGCCCTCGCCAGCTCCTTGAGCGCCGGCTTGATCGCCTGGTTCAGCCAGGGCGACGCGGCCGCCATCAACACCGCCGGCTCGGTGCGCATGGAGACCTACCACCTCAGCTGGAAACTCGCCGCCGGGGCCCCTGCCGACGAGATCGACGCCATCACCCACAGCCTGCAAGGGCGCCTCGACAGCCAATCGCTCAAGGCGGTGCTCGAAGACGGCCCGCGCAGCGCCCTGCTGCAGAGCTACCAACAGATCCAGCAGCGCTGGGACACCGATCTGCGCCCGGCGCTGGCACGCGGCGACGCGGTGCTGTTCCAGGCCAGCGCACCGGGGTTCGTCGAGCAACTGAACCAATTCGTCAGCCTCCTGCAACAACACAGCGAACAGAAACAGGGCTGGCAGCAAGGCATCCAGGGCCTGGCGCTGTTCAGCACGCTGATCATCCTGCTGATCGGCCTGTACGAATTGCAGTACGGCGTGGTCAACCCCCTGGAAGAACTGGTGCACGCGACCCGGCGCTTTCGTGATGGTGACTTCAAGACCCGGGTCAATCACCGCTCCGAAGACGAATTGGGGCAACTCGCCCTGAGCTTCAACGCCATGGCCGAGACCATTGAACACTCCCACCGCACCCTCGAGAGCCAGGTGCGGCAGAAAACCCTCAACCTGCAACAAGCCAACGCCGCCCTGGAGCTGCTTTACCAGAGCAGCCGCAGCCTGGCCACGCGCCTGGCGAACGCCGAGGGCCTGGATGAACTGATCCGGCGCTTCCAGAAACGCCTGCCGGGGTTGCGCCTGTCGCTGTGCCTGCAAGGGCACTTCCTGGCGCCGGCCCAGCAGATGCTCTCCCTGAATGGAGGGGATAGCCGCAACGTCTGCGCCATCGGTGATTGCGCAACGTGCCAAAAACAGAAAGTGGCGCTCCCCCAGGTATTCAGCATCAGCAACCAGGGCTCGGAACTGGGCGAACTCAAGGCCCACTTCGACGATGGCCATCCCCCCCAGGATTGGGAAAAACAACTGATCCAGGCCCTGGCCAACCTGATCGGCACCTCGCTGTCGCTCAAGCGCCAGCGTGAACAGGACCACCGCCTGCTGCTGCTCGACGAACGCACCATCATCGCCCGCGAACTGCACGATTCCCTGGCCCAGGCGCTGTCCTACATGAAGCTGCAGGTCAGCCGCATGCAAACCCTGATCCGCCGTGGCGAACCGGTGGAAACCCTGGCCACCGTCACCGCCGAACTGCGCGATGGCCTGAACAACGCCTACCGCCAACTGCGCGAATTGCTCACCACCTTCCGCCTGCAAATCCACGATGCCGGGCTGGTGCAGGAACTGCAGGAGACCGCCGAAGAGTTCTCGCGGCGTGGCGAGTTCCAGATGCACCTGCATGTGGACGCCCTGGCCTTCCAACTGTCGGCCAGCGAACAGATCCACTTGTTGCAGGTCACCCGCGAGGCCCTGTCCAATTGCCTGCGCCATGCCCATGCGCAAAACGCCTGGCTGCAACTGCGCCAGGAAGGCGAGACCGTGAGCCTGAGCATCGAGGACGACGGCCGGGGCTTCTGCGGTGAGGTCGACACCCGCGAACACCACGGCCTGACCATCATGGACGAGCGCGCCCGCAGCCTGCATGGCCGCCTCGACATCAGCCCCCGCGAGCCCCAGGGCACCCGCGTGCAATTGCGTTTCCAACCGGAATTTCTCGGCCACTCCCTACAAGGCACCGCCTCATGAACACCCTCACCCGCCACCGTATCCTGCTGGTCGACGATCACCCGATGATGCGCCACGGCATGCGCCAGATGCTTGAACTGGAAGACGACCTGCAAGTGGTCGGCGAAGCCGGCAACGGCCAGGAAGCCCTGGACCAGATCGACACCCTGCAACCGGACCTGGTGCTGCTGGACAACAACATGCCGCACATGAACGGCCTCGAAACCCTGCGCCGCCTGCGCGCCATGAACTATGGCGGCAAGGTGTTGCTGTTTACCGTGTCCGACGCTGAAGACGATATTCGTGATGCGTTGCGCCTGGATGCCAATGGCTATCTGCTCAAGGACATGGAGCCGGAGTTGTTGATCCAGTACATCCGTGATGCGTTGCATGGCGCGTTGGTGATCAGCCCCGGCCTGACCCGCGTACTGGCCCAGGCCCTGCGCTCGCCGCAGCCCCATGGGGCAGTGGAATTGACCGAGCGCGAACGCCAGGTGCTGAGGACGATTGCCAGTGGGCACAGCAACAAGGTGATCGGGCATAAGCTGGGGATTACCGAGGGCACGGTGAAGGTGCATGTGAAGAATTTGCTGCATAAGCTGGGGTTGCGGTCGCGGGTGGAAGCGGCGGTTTGGGCGATGGAGCATTTGCGGCAGGCGGGGTGAGTTTGTTTGTGTACATATCCGTTGCTGCGGTCACGGCCGCTATGGGTTCCGCCCTTACGGCGGGTCACTTTGGAAAAGCCCCAAAGTAACCAAAGGGCTCTTGCCCCACCACTCGGTACCTCGCCTAGGCTCGGTATGCCCGAACGCAGGCTTGAATCCGTGGGCCGCCGTCATGGGCCATCCCTGGCCCAGGACGGCTAACCCGGCGTCCTGCCGGGTTACCCACGGATTCAAGCCTGCGTTCGGCCAGCGTGGTTAACGGGGCGCCTAAGATCAAGATCAAAAGCAGATCAAAAGCCAGAGCCAGATCAAAAGATTGCTGACTTCGTCAGCGGGTAAGGAAGTAGAAGCCACACCGCGTACGCTTCAAAGATCAGGTCGGCTTTAAGGCCGCCTCGCTTTGTTTTTGATTTGGGATCGCCCCGTCAAACACGCTGGCCGAACGCAGGCTTTGGAGCGTGGGTAACCCGGCAGGACGCCGGGTTAGCCGCACTGGGCCATGGATGGCCCATTGCGGCGGCCCACGCTCCAAAGCCTTCGTTCGGGCATACCGAGCCTAAGCGAGGTACCGAGTGTTGGGGCGAAGGCCTTTTGCTTACTTTTGGGCCTTTCCAAAAGTGAGCCGCTGTAAGAGCGGAACCATAGGTGGCCGTGACCGCAGCAATGGATATGTACTCATTCCAACCCCAAAAAAGCGGTCGGCCCAAAGGCCGCCACGGGAGCAAGCTCCCGTGACGGTCTGCCAGGCGAAACGTATTTAACGGGTTTATTGCGATTTAAGTGTGTGCGGGCTTGCTCGCGAAAGCGGTGGTTCAGTCAAAGATGTATTCACTGACACACCGCATTCGCGAGCAAGCCCGCTCCCACATTTGGCCCGCGTTTCACCCGCTCTATACCTGCCAGCTGTGAGGCCGTCCGCGAGCGAGCCCCTTCGCCATCGCAGGTACAGGGCCTAACCTAACAGGTACAGGGCCTAACCTAAGTTGTGTAGATACTTACGCTCATAGGGGGCAAGCCCGCTCCCACATTTTTCACACAAACCCCGCAAGAGGTACCCCCACAGAGGCATATCAACCCCGCCCCAAGCCCTCTACGCTAGCCCATTGCGGAGGCCCAACCATGCTCACCCATCCCCACATCGTGCTCACCCTGCGTCGCCATCACCTGTTCAGCCAGCTCCCGGAAAAAACCTTCCAGGACGTCTGTACCCTGGCCAATCTCAAGCGCCTGCCCGGCCATGCGCCCTTGATGCATCAGGGCGACGCGGCCGAGCGTTTTTTCCTGCTGGTCAGCGGCCAGATCAAGCTGCACCGGGTCACGGGTGAAGGCCAGGAACATCTGGTGGAAGTCATCCAGCCCGGCCAGACCTTTGCCGAAGCGCTGCTGTTCACCCAGGCCAAGGCCTATCCGGTGAGCGCCACCGCGCTCAAGGACAGCGTGCTGGTCAGCATCGAAGGCCAGCACTACCGCCGGGCCCTGGAAGACCAGCCGAAAATCTGCCTGGCGATCCTGGCCAGCATGAGCATCCACCTGCATCAGCGCCTCAAGGACATCGACACCCTGACCCTGGCCAACGCCAGCCGTCGGGTGATCAACTTCCTGTTCCAGGAGCGCGATGCGCTGAGTGGCGAGGTGGTGCTGCAAGTGCCCAAGCGCCTGGTGGCGTCGAAGCTGGGGATCCAGCCGGAGACCTTTTCAAGGATCCTGCACCGGCTGGTGGAAGGCGGGTTGATCGAGGTGCAGCGGCGCACCATTCGAATCCTCTGCGAAGAACAGTTGATGGGCTATCAGGCCGGCTGATCAGTGCCCGCTATGGCCCGCTGACGCCCGCCCCGCCCGCTCCAGATTCCGCCACAACCAGGGCGGCAACACATCCGAGTCCAAACTGTCGATCAGATTCTTCAACCCCAGCCCCAATTCCGTATCCCCCTCAATCACCAACCGGCGGCGAAAGAACAACGTATCCGGATCTTCCTGGCGGCTGGCCAGCAACAGAAACTCCCGCCAATTACCACTGATGCTGACCTGCGCCTCAGCCTTTTGCGCAATCCGCAACCCATCCCGCCCCAGGGTCAGGTACCAGCACAACCCCAGGTCAGGAATACGCAAACACAGCCAACGCCCGCGCAGCAGGTCAAACCCGCCGTCGCGCAGGGGTTTGGCCAGGCAGCGGTTGAGGGCCTGCTGCAAGACCAGGCGCTGTACGCCAAACGGCACACGGCGGATCAATGGCAACAACCGGTCGGCACCCTTGAGCAGCCATGGTTTACGACTCAGCACAGGCCCACCTCCTCAACCCGCAACATGCCCGCCTGGCCGTGCCAGTAGCCGTTGCAGCCTTCGACATACAGCGGCGGCGTAGCGCCCTGGCGTACCTGGTCGTAGGCACGCACCACCTCGACCATGCCCTCGGCCCGTGGGCTCAGGCGCAACAGATCGGCACCGCTGGACACCAGGCCGGGGTAATCGGCCAGCAGGTTGGTAACGTCGGCGGACATGGTCTGGATGCCATTCAAGGTGAACAGCGCCTGCCCTTCCTGGCTGGTCAGTGGCATGCCGTCGGGGTAGTTGCTGCAGCAGAACTGGCAATCGTCCTTGGGGCGGTTTTCCGCGCGGGCGGTGAAGCAACGCGCCGAGTAGGCCAGGGGCAAATGGCCGTAGGCGAAGATCTCCACTTCGGGCAATGGCCGGCCCAATTCGCGCACCTGTTCCAGCACGTCGGCGATCAAGCCCTGGGAGCACTCCACCGGCGGCACCCAGCGCTGCATGCCGGCGTCGAGCAGTTGCACCAGGGCGTGACCGTTGTAGAGGTTGAGCGCCGGGCCGCCGACAAAGGGCAATTTGCGTTCGATCAGCATCTGCACCGCGCCCATGTCGTTGGCCTCCACCAGCAACTCGCCGTTGTCGCACAGGCGGCGCAGGCTCGACAGTTCGGAGGCGGCTTCGATCAAGGTCAGGCTCGACAACACGATCTGCGCCGGGCTGCAGGTCTGCAGCTCCCGCCCCAGGCCCAACCAACGGTCCAGGGAAAACGCGCGGCGCTTGGCACACACGGTTTCGCCCAGGTAAATCGCGTCCAGGGGCAAGCCGGCCATGTCCGAGTAGAAGCGCCCCAGGTGTTCCTTATCCCAATAAAACAGCACCGGTCCCAGGCTGAGTTTCATCTGTGTCTCCTCACTGCCATGCACGATGGTAGGCGCCGAGTGTGGTCTGGCTGCCTTCGGATAACCCGGCCAGCACCTGGCGCCATTGGTCCTTGACCACAAAGCTGGCCGGTGCGCTGCGGTGGGCGTCGAGCGCGGCGCGCCAGACCCGGGTGACTTGTTCCACATACGCCGGGCTGCGTTGGCGGCCTTCGATCTTGACCGCTTCGACGCCGATGGCGCTGAGCTCCGGCAGCAGGTCGAGGGTGTCGAGGCTGGTGGGTTCTTCGAGGGCATGGAAGCGTTTGCCGCCGACCAGGAAGCGGCCCTTGCACAGGGTCGGGTAACCGGCGGGTTCGTCGGCGGTATAACGGTCGATCAGTACTTCGCTCAGGCGCGCACTCAAGCCCTCGGCATCTTCGCTCCAGCGCACCGCCTTGGCCGGCGAGCACACGCCGCACAGGTTCGGCGACTCGCCGGTGATATAGGAAGACAGGTGGCAACGCCCCTCGGCCATGATGCACAGGCTGCCAAAACCGAACACTTCGATGGGCACCGGGCTGCTCGCAGCCACCTGCTTGACCTGGGCCAGGGACAGCACACGGGGCAATACCGCGCGGCGAATGCCATAGAGTTCGGCATAGAACTTCAGCGCCGCCGCGTGGGTGGCCGAGCCCTGTACCGAGAGGTGCAAGGCCATGTGCGGATGCTGGCGGCTGGCGTAGTCGAGCACGCCGGGGTCGGCGGCGATCAGGGCGTCCACGCCGTGGTCCGCCGCGCGGTCGACGGCGCGTTGCCAGCGCGCCCAGATCTTCGGTTGCGGGTAGGTGTTGACCGCCACGTACAGCTTGCGCTGGTGCTGGCGAATAAAGGCGACGGCACCGTCGAACTGTTTGTCGTCCATGTTCAACCCGGCAAAGTGCCGGGCATTGGTGTCATCGCGAAAACCGACATACACCGCATCGGCGCCTTGACGCACAGCGGCTTTAAGCGCAGGCAGGTTGCCTGCCGGGCAGACCAGTTGCATGGGGGCTCCTCAGAGAAATTCAGCGAAAGACACAAACGGCACCGGTTCATCCTTGAGCACCTGATGCTCACGCTCGACGATCACCAGGCCATCGGCCCAACAGGCGGCGGTGAGCATCGCCGAGCTTTGCTGGGGGTGCAGCACGGCGCGCAATTGCCCGTCCTCGCCAGGGCTCAGGCGTGCACGCAGGTACTGGCGGCGCTTGTTGGGCGTGAGCCATTCGAACGCGGCCGGCACCTGGATCGGCACCGGCAGCACCCGCTCCACCCCTTGGGCGCGCAGCAGGAACGGGCGCACCACCACCAGCGCGGTGATCAGCGCCGCCGACGGGTTACCGGGCAGGCCCAGCCACGGCTTGCCCGCCACTTCGCCAAATGCCAGGGGTTTGCCGGGCTGGATCGCCAGGCGCCAGAAGTCCACGCGACCGAGCGCTTCGATGGCCTGCTTGAGATGGTCCTCCTCCCCCACCGACACCCCCGCCGAGGTCAGCAACAGGTCGCATTCGGACGAGGCCAGGGCCAGGGCATCACGGCTGGCGGCCAACTCATCGGCCATCACCCCGTAGTCGTGCACGTCCACGCCCCAGCCACGCAACAACGCGGCCAGGGCATAGCGGTTGCTGTTGTAGATCTGCCCCGGCACCAGCGCCTCGCCCGGATCACGCAACTCGTTGCCGCTGCTGAGCAGGCACACCCGCAACGGGCGATAGACTTTCAACCGAGGAATGCCCGCCGAGGCGAGCAAGCCGATATCCTGGGCGCGCAGGCGCTTGCCGACGGCGATCAGGGTCTGCCCGCGCTGCAGCTCTTCACCCCGCTTGCGCACGTGCTCGCCGAGACGTACCGGCGGGCACCAGATGCGCTGGCCGTACAGGCGGCAACGCTCCTGGGCCACCACCGTGTCAGCGCCAGGCGGTAGCGGCGCACCGGTAAAGATGCGCACGGCCTGCCCGGCCTGCACGCTCACCTTGCTGTGCTGCCCCGCCGCAATGCGCCCGGCGAGCATCAGGTAGCCGCCTTCGGCCGGCACGTCCTCGGCGCGCAGGGCGTAGCCGTCCATGGCGCTGTTGTCGAAACCGGGCAAATCCAGGGGCGAGAACAGCTCTTCAGCGACCACCCGCCCCAGCGCCTGCTCCAGGCCAATCACCTGGGTGCTCGGCGGCGGCGGCGCCTGGGCCAGCAGCGTGGCGATGGCTTCGTCCACCGGCATCAGGTGGCCGCTGTCACACACCGAGACACTCATGAACGCGACTCGCAGGCTTGCAGGGTTTGCTCAGGCTGGGGCTTGAGGTGCGGCACGAAGTTGCACGGGCCGGTGCGGCTGTCCAACTGCCCCGCCAGGATCTGGTCCCAGCCGGTGCGACACGCCCCCGGCGAGCCCGGCATGCAGCACACCAGCACGCCGTTGCTGATGCCGGCCAACGCGCGGGACTGCACGGTGGAAGTGCCGATTTCGGCCAGGGACACCTGGCGGAACAGCTCACCGAAGCCTTCGACATGTTTGTCCAGCAACGGCAACACCGCCTGGGGCGTGTTGTCACGGGCGGTGAAACCGGTGCCGCCGGTCATCAGCACTACTTGCACCTCGGGATCGGCGATCCAAAGCGAAACCTGCGCACGAATCTGGTAGATGTCGTCGATCACCAGGCCACGGTCGATGAGCACATGCCCGGCACTTTCGAGGCGGTCCACCAGGGTCTGGCCGGAGGTGTCGGTGTCGAGGGTACGGGTGTCGCTGATGGTCAGCACGGCGATGTTCAGGGGCACAAAATTGCGTTGTTTCAAATGGGCCATGATCAAGGCTCCAGGCGTCAAGAAAGTTGCCGTCAGCCTGCGCCGCAACGGGCGCAGGGCCTATTCCTCCAAGGAGGTATCTCGTTCAGGGGGCCAGGCGCGTGCGCTGCCAAATGCCCGCGTGCAGGCGGTAGTCAAGACGGTCATGCAGACGGTCGGGCCGGCCCTGCCAGAACTCGATGCGCTGCGGCTGCAGGCGGTAGCCGCCCCAATGCTCGGGCCGCGGCGGTTGCTGCCCGGCGAAACGCTCGGTGACCTCACGCAGGCGGCTTTCCAGCTCGCTGCGATGGCTAAGCGGCTGGCTTTGCGGCGAGGCCCAGGCACCCAATTGACTGGCAGCCGGACGCGCATCGAAATAATCGTCCGACAACTGCGCATCCGCCCGCACCACCGGGCCTTCGATACGCACCTGACGCTCCAGCCCCGGCCAGAAAAACGTCATGGCCGCATGAGGGTTGCTCGCCAACTCCTCGCCCTTGGCACTCTGGTAATGCCCGAAAAAGAAAAAGCCCTCGGCGCTGAAACCCTTGAGCAACAGGATGCGACAATGCGCATGGCCCTGGCTGTCCACGGTGGCCAGCGCCATGCTATTGGCCTCCGCCGGAGGCACCTCGGTTTTGCGCGCCTGATCCAGCCACTGACCGAACAGCACCAGGGGATCGTCCTGCGCCAAGTCATCACGCAAACCATAAAGGGTGTAGTTACGGCGCAATTGCGCAAGAGACAAGGGCATGACACGGTCCTCCAGAAAGTTCGCCACAGTGTGGGAACTACCGCGCCGTTATCCCTTGACCACGATCAACATTCACCCGTGGCATGACGCCGCATGTGATTGCTTGAGGTGTGGGGCTCTACAGAACGGATCGCGTTGTTGCTGTTGCTGTTGCTGTTGCTGTTGCTCTGGCTCTGGCTCTGGCTCTGGCTCTGGCTCTGGCTCTGGCTTTTGATCTTGATCCTAGGCGCCCCGTCAAACACGCTGGCCGAACGCAGGCTTGAATCCGTGGGTAACCCGGCAGGACGCCGGGTTAGCCGTCCTGGGCCAAGGATGGCCCATGACGGCGGCCCACGGATTCAAGCCTGCGTTCGGGCACACCGAGCCTAGGCGAGGTGCCGAGTGTTGGGGCAAGAGCCCTTTTTTACTTTTGGGGCTCTTTTCCAAAAGTGACCCGCTGTAAGAGCGGAACCCTAAGTGGCCGTTACCGCAGCAACGGATATGTACTCATTCCAACCCCAGCAAATGGTCGGTCCAGAGGACCCATCGGGAGCAAGTCGAATCGTCGCACCGCCCCTCCCACATTTGATCTCTATACATCAGGTACCTATCAGCCTGCCTGATCAGCGCAACATCAACTTGGCCAGAATCACGATCACGACCATATGCCCCAGGATACTGCGACGAATCCACGTCGCACGCCTCGGGCTCAAGCGCTGATGGCCCAGCAGGTACGCCAGCCACAGGTAATGGCCGATGATGCTCAGGGCCAGCAAAATTTTCAGGCTCAGCAGCGCCCCGAAATGGCTGGCCCAGGGCACCGCCAACAGCCCGCGATAGTGCCAGGCCAGGCCGATGCCGGCGCCGTACAGCAACACCACCACGCCGTGCAGTACCTGGCGCGAACGCCGTGCAATGGCGTGGTCGGAGGTGAACTGCGCCGACCAGGCCAATTCCTCACGGGCGCTGTGCCAGATCACTACTTCGAAAAACAGCGTGCCGATAAACGCAATCGCCGCCAGCAGATGCACGATCAACAAGGTGGAATAGAGCATGACGTCCCCCTAGCCTGGATGCCCATCGACCCGCGCCTGCCACAGCATCGGGCCATACCGCCACAGGTACAGGCCGAGCCCGAGGGTCCAGCACACACCCGCCAGCCACAACGCGGCCATCGGCAACAGCAGGACCAGCACCACCCGGCACACACACGCCAGGTTCAGCAGCCCAAAGGCCAGGGTCATCCCGACCGGCGGCTGCAACGGGCGGCCGGTGTGGCCCAGGCTGACGCGGGCGATCATGGCCAGGATCAGCCCGGCCATGGCGCCGATGGTCAATGCATGCACGGCCAGGCTGGGATTGAGCGGCGCACCGCAGTGCCACAGCGCCATGCCCAGGCAGGCCACGGCCAGCCAGGCATACGCCAGGTGCAATGACCACAGCAACGGCACGCGCCACAGGCCGCGATCATGCCAGCGGACCAGGCGGACCAGGTGCCCCAACCCGAGGGCGGCGAACAGCAGGCCGATCCACAGGTTGGCGCCCAATGCAGGCCCTGCGGCATACAGCACGGCGATCAGCAGCGAGCCGCCAAGCAATATAAGGTCCAGCCACACCCAGGGTTTGACCGCTTCGACCCGGCCCAAACCGCGCTGGGTGAAAAACGGAATCACCCGTCCGCCGATCAGGCCCATCATCGCCGCCACCAGCCACAGGCCTGTGAGCACCGCCTGGCGTTGCAGGCCGGGGTCATTGCGCAGCAAGCCATACAGCGACAGCGCATCGGCCACGGTCAACAGCGCCAGCACCAGCACAATCGGGTAATTACGCTTCTGTCTTACCTGCCAGAGGGTCCAGCCCATCACTGCGGCGACAGCCAGGGGAAAGGTCAGCTCCAGCACCGCCAACAGCGGCCAGTGCAGGTTGAACAACCACCCCAGGCGCGCCGCCAGCCACACGCCGGCAAGCAGCGCCAGGGCGTTGCCGCTGATGCCCGGACGGCCGGTCCAGGTCTGCACTGCCGTGAGCAGGAAGCCGGCGATAATCGCCAGGCCAAAGCCGAACAGCAGCTCATGGCGATGCCAGGCCAGCCAGCCGCCCGCCGGCTGCCAGCTGCCGAGGTGACCGCCCAGGGCCAGCAGCCACAGGGGGATTGCCAGCGTCGCCAATACACAGGCGCCGAGGAAGAATGGCCGGAAGGCCAGGCGAAACAACGGGGTAATCGACATGGCCTTGCGCCGATCGAGCACTTGCATGACACGGTCTCCCTTCAGGACTGCGGCAATCTTGCGCCGATACCTGCGCGTTGCCCTTGTCGTAGATCAAGTCGCAAACCCACTTCAACGCTTACGCTTGCGCTCACTGTAGGAGCGAGCTCGCGAAGGACGTTAACGATGACGCGGGCATCCTGATTAAACGCGGTGTCTGTGGGTTTTTCGCGAGCAAGCTCGCTCCTACAACACCTTTAGCATGCTTTGGAGCCATGATGAAAAACGCCTATGTCCCCCTCGCCTGGTTTGTGATCCTCGGCTCCATGCTGGCCGCCGCCAGCGGGCTTTCGCTGGTGCTGGTGTGAACGCCCCGCTGCTGTTCAAGGAACCGGGCATGGTGCTGCATCGCGTGCACCACCAGATCCTGCGCAGCCATCACCTGTTCGAACCGCTGAACGACGAAGAACTCAACGAGCTGATGGGCAACAGCCAGTTGCTGAGTATCGACAAAGGCGAGCCGCTGTTCCGCCAGGGCGAACCGGCCGATGCGTTTTACTTCGTGATTGCCGGTGCGGTGAAGATCTACCGTTTGACCCCCGACGGCCAGGAGAAGGTCTTCGAAGTGATCGGCGAGCGCCAGACCTTCGCCGAGGCCATGATGCTGATGGACACCCCCAACTACGTGGCCTGCGCCGAAGCGGTGTGCCCCACCCAGTTGTACCGTTTGTCCAACGCCACCTACATGCGCCTGCTGCACAGCAACAGCCGCCTGACCTTCGCCCTGCTCGGCACGTTGTGCGTGCGCCTGCACCAGCGGGTCAACGAGATCGAGACCCTGTCGCTGAAAAACGCCACCCACCGCGTGGTGCGCTACCTGCTGACCCAACTGATGTGCCTGCACAGCACCGAGGCCACCTTCGAACTGCCCATGGCCAAGCAGTTGATTGCCGGGCATCTGTCGATCCAGCCGGAAACCTTTTCGCGGATTATCCGGCGCCTGATCGATGAAAAGATCATCACCCAGGACGGACGTCAGATCGCCATTCTGGACCGGCTGCGCCTGGAGCAATTCGAGTGAAAACCTGTCTGTACTGCCAGCAGCGCAATGCCGACAAGCATCAGCAGTGCACGGATTGCGGTATGGCCCTGCCCGCCTCGGACGCAGGCATACAGTCCCTTCGCTTGCGGCGTTTCCAGTGGTTCTGCCTGAGCCTGACGCTGTTTTGCATCGCGATGTTCTTCTGGTTGCCGCGCGACTTCTACTGACCCTCGGTCAGTTGCCGGTACAGCTGGGGCAACCGCAGCGGCAGCTGCTCCGGCTGGCGGATCAGGGTGTAGCCATGGGCACCGAACATATAGGGCAAATAATCCCCGGCCTGTCTGTCGATGGTGATGCAGAACGGAATCAGGCCCTGGCGCCGCGCCTCGACCACTGCCTGGCGGGTGTCTTCGACCCCGTAGCGGCCCTCATACAGATCCAGGTCATTGGGTTTGCCATCGGTCAGTAGCAACAACAACTTGCGCCGCTGTTTGCACGCGCCCAGCAACTGGGTGGCCTGGCGAATCGCGGCGCCCATGCGCGTGTAGTACCCCGGTTTGAGGGCCTGGATGCAGCCGCGCGTGCGGTCGTCATAGACTTGCTCGAAGGTCTTGAGCTGGTGCAGGCGCACCTGATGGCGGCGCAGGGACGAGAAGCCATACAACGCAAACGCATCCCCCAGCCCGTCCAGGCTTTCGCCGAACAGCAACAGGCTGTCGCGGATCACGTCGATGACCTTTTGCTCGTCGTTCAAATGCGCGTCGGTGGACATCGACAGGTCCGCCAGCAGCAGGCATGCCAGGTCGCGTCGGGTGTGACGTTGCTCCTGGTACAAGCCGCGCTCGGTGCAGGCGCCGTGTTGGCGTTGCACCTGGAAATCCACCCAGGCTTGCAGGTCCAGCTCCGCGCCCTGGGGTTGCTGGCGCAGCCATTGGCGGTCGGTGCGCAGCTGCTGGAACTGGCGGCGCAGGCGCTGGGCCGGGCCGAGTAATCGGGCTGGTAACGGTTGCGGTGCATCGGCACGTGGCTGCATCCGTTGCAGATTGACGAAACCGGGTTGCAGGCATTGTTGACGGTAATCCCACTCGGGCAGCTTGATGCCCTCGCCGAGGGGGATGTCATCCACTTCGGCAGGAGGCAGGTCGAGGTGCAGCTTCAAGCCGCCACTCTTGCGCACGCGCTGGCGCGACAGGCTCAACTGGTCGAGGTCTTCGGCGACGCGGGCGGCGTCCGGGTCCTCACTGTCGTCGGCCCAGCGATCGAGGTCGACGTGCTCGGTCCAGCTGAACAGGTTTTCCAGGCGCACCACCAGTAGGCCGCCATCACGGCTGTGATCATCCACACGGCTGGCACGTTTGGGCGCGCCCTGCTGCTCCCCGGACGGGGTGGCGAGGTCGTCGCCGTCGTCTTCAAGGTCGAGGGCCTGGGGCGTGTCCAGGTGCAACGGCGGGTAAAGCCATAAGGGCAACGGCCAGGCGGCGCGTTCGCTGCGGGGTAAATGGCGCACGCTGCCGGGCTCGCGCAGGGCCTTGCGCAAGGCTTTTTCCAGGGCAGCTTCAGCGGGGCTCAGGCTGGCCGGGTCGGGGCGCAGCGTAATATGGGCGTCCACCAGGCGCTGGTAACTGGGCAACAGCGCCGGGTAGCGTTGCAGCAGCAGCCAGGTCCAGCGCTGGTTGTCCCGGGCCCAATGGGCCATGGGGCCTGCATGGGCGGCCAGCAGCGCCAGCCATCGGTACAGCTCCCGGTTCAAGGCGACGGTGGGGTACACCGCCAGACTCGACGGCAGGCGCAGGCGGTTGCCATCGCAGGAGGCCAGCGGCGCATGCCGGCAGGTGCCGGCGATGCGCATCAACAGGTTGCGGCGCAGCAGCAGGTCGCGTTCGCTGGCGGCTTCGAGGGCGATCCCGCTGGCACCGCCCAAGGCGCGAAACAATACGGCGAGGCTGCGCTGGCGGTCGACCAGCTCGACCCGCGCCGCCGGGAAATCGGCGCTGGCGCGGCGGGTGATAAAGCGGTGCCAGGCACTGCCGATCCATTCTTCCAGCTCAAGGGTGAAGGCCATGGGAGGGGCTCCAACTAATGGGTATTCGACGGGCACACTGCGGTGCAAATGTGGGAGGGGGGCTTACCGCAGATTCCAGGGGGCTGCTGCGCAGCCCAGCGCGGGGCAAGCCCGCTCACCACAGCAAGCCCGCTCGCCACAGCAAGCTCCCTGCCACATTTGGACCGCATTACTTCAGTAGACGATCGGCACCGGTGCTCCAGCCATCCGGGCGCGTTGCCGGAAGCTGCATAGGTAGCAGACCAGCCCGAGCAGGAACACCACCCCACTGACCAACCGCGCCCAGAACAGTCCCTGCAAATGCTCCACCGTGGCCATGAACGGCAAGGCCACCCCGTCCACCTGCCAGCGTTGCAGCCAGACCTGCACGGCCCCGGCGGCGGTGAGGAACAGCGTGATCATCACCATCGACAGCACCATCAGCCAGAAGCCCCGGATTTCGAGGGTCTGCGAACGCGCGTCCGGCGCTTCACCGATACCGCGCAGGCGGGGCATGGCGTAGCTGATCAGGGTCATCACGATCATGGCGTAGGCACCGAAGAACGCCAGGTGCCCGTGGGCGGCGGTGAGTTGGGTGCCGTGGGTGTAGAAGTTGACCGGTGCCAGGGTGTGCAGGAACCCCCACACGCCTGCGCCGAAGAACGCCGTGACCGTGGTGCCCTTGGCCCACAACGTCGCCGCGCGATTCGGGTGCTGGCGCCGACGTTGCTTCACCATGGTGAAGGCGAACATCACCATCGCCAGGAACGGCAGCGGCTCCAGGGCCGAAAAGATCGAACCGACCCACAGCCACACCTCGGGCGCGCCGATCCAGAAGAAGTGGTGACCGGTACCGATGATCCCGGTGATCAAGGCCATGGCGATGATCACGTAAAGCCATTTCTCCACCACTTCGCGGTCGACGCCGGTGACCTTGATCAGCACGAAGGCCAGCATCGAGCCCATGATCAGCTCCCACACACCTTCGACCCACAGATGCACCACCCACCACCAGTAGAACTTGTCACGCGCCAGGTTGCCGGGGTTGTAGAAAGAGAACAGGAAGAACACCGCGAGACCAATCAACCCGGTCATCATCACCATGCTGACGGTGGTCTTGCGGCCCTTGAGCAGGGTCATGCCGATGTTGTACAGAAAGCCCAGGCACACCACGACGATGCCCATTTTGGTAATGGTCGGTTGCTCCAGGAACTCACGACCCATGGTCGGCAGCAGCTCGTTGTGGGTCAGCCTGGCCAGCGCCGCATACGGCACCATCAGGTAGCCGAGGATGGTCAACACCCCGGCGGCGGCGAACACCCAGAACAGGATGATCGCCAGTTTCGGGCTGTGCAGCTCGCGTTCGGCCTCCTCGGGTATCAGGTAGTAAGCCGCGCCCATAAAGCCGAACAGCAGCCACACGATCAGCAGGTTGGTGTGGACCATCCGTGCCACGTTGAAGGGGATCAACGGGAACAGAAAGTCGCCGATCACGTATTGCAGGCCCATGATCAAACCGAACAGCACCTGACCGAGAAACAGGATCAGGGCGAACACAAAGTAGGGTTTGGCCACGGCCTGGGATTGGAATTTCAAGTATGGATTGGCACTGCGCATGGCTCAGCCCTCCTTGTTCGGTGGCCAGTTATTGGTATTGATCTTCGAGCTCCATTTGAGGAACTCGGCCATATCGTCCACCTCCTGGTCACTGAGATTGAATTGCGGCATGGCCCGCCGCCCCGGTACACCCAGGGGCTGCATTTTCATCCAGGCATGCAGGAACGGCTTGAACCCTTCTTCACCGCCCCGGCGCTTGAACACATTGCCCAGCTCCGGCGCGAAATAAGCGCCCTCGCCCAGCAAGGTGTGGCAGCCGACGCAGTTGTTGCGCTCCCAGACGCCCTTGCCGCGAACGACGGATTCGCTGAGTTGGTCGACGTTGCTGCGGGCGGGAAAGGTTTGTTCGGTGTGGTAGGTCAGGGCCAGGAAAATCAGGAAGAAGAACACGCTTCCTCCGAAGTAGATATTCCTGGCCATGCCCTTGGTGAAGGTCTCTGACATGGTCGCTTCCTCATTGCTTGGCCAGGGAATGATAGGGAGGTGGGGGGTGGAAACTGCTTGATGGCGATCAAGAATTGTTGATGGTTTTGGTGGGGTATTTTTTTTTGGGGGGGGGTTGGGTACATATCCGTTATTAAGGTAACGGCGGCCTATGGTTCCGCTCTTACAGCGGGTCACTTTTGGAAGAGCGCCAAAAGTAAAAAACGCTTCGCCCCAACACTCGGCACCTCGCCTAGGCTCGGTGTGCCCGAACGAAGGCTTTGGAGCGTGGGCCGCCGCGATGGGCCATCCTTGGCCCATGACGGCGGCCCACGGATTCAAGCCGGAGTGAGGGTATGCCGAGCCTAGGCGAGGCACCGAGTGTTGGGGCAAGAGCCCTTTGGTTACTTTGGGCTGGGCCGGCATTCCGGCTCTTTTCCAAAGTGACCCGCTGTAAGAGCGGAACCATAGGCCGCCGTTACCGAAAAAACGGATATGTACTCAGCCCAACCAACGCGATCAACACCCCCACCCACCCCACCATCACAAACCGCCACAACCACGGCCCACGCCGCAACGCCATAAACCCATCCACAATCACCCATCCCTTGACCACCGCCAGCAACAACACCCCCCACCACAACCCGGACGCCCCCGTCAGTACAGTGCCAACGCTCAGCACCACCAACATCAGCCAACACAGGATCAGCGTCCGGGAACCCGTCATACACACCTCAGCGAATCACATAGACCAGCGGAAACAACACCACCCACACCAGATCCACCATGTGCCAATACAGCACCCCGGACTCCAGCCCGCCGACTGACAGCCCGCCGCACCAGCAGCCCAGCGCCAGCCACCCGAGAATCACCATCCCCAGTAGCACATGCAGGAAATGAAACCCCGTGAGTATCCAGTACAAGGTAAAAAACGTGCTGTGCTCCAGGCCCAGTCCGGCAGCGCCCAGGTGGGCGTACTCGGTGAGTTTGATCGCCACATACACCAGCGCCACCAACAACGCCGCGACGAACAAACCGGCGCCGCGTCGCCAGCGCTGCAATCGCACCTGCTGCACCGCCAACGCTGCCAACAAGCCTGCGGTCAGCAGGCTCAAGGTCATCGCCAACCCGGTCGAGGTATCCAGCTGTGCGCGCCCGGCGGCAAACAGCTCGGGCTTGAGCACCTGGGTCACGGCAAACGTGAGGATCAGAATCGCGAACACCGACAGCTCGGCGAGGATAAAAAACCACATCGCCAGGTCGCCTGGCAGCCGGCGCGGTTCAGGCAAAGTGCACATCCACCACGTCCATCAGCGCGGCGACGGTCTGCGGGTCGTCGCTCAGCGGTTCTGCCAGGCACGCCAGGCAGGCTTCGCGTGGGCTCATGCCGGCGCCGATCAGGCGGGCGGTGAAGATCAGCAGCCGGGTGGAGGCCACCTCCTCCAGGTCATGCTGGTCAAGCCGACGCAACGCCTGGCCCAGGCGCACGACCTGGGCGGCCAGCGCCACATCCACACCGGCCTCGCGGGCGACGATGCGTTCTTCGTCGGCCACCGGCGGGTAGGCAAACCGCATCGCCACGAAGCGCTGGCGGGTGCTGGGTTTCATGCCCTTGAGCAGGTTCTGGTAGCCGGGGTTGTACGACACCACCAGCATGAACGACGACGGCGCCTTGAGCACTTCGCCGGTGCGTTCCAGGAACAGTTCACGGCGTTCATCGGCAATCGGGTGCAGCACCACGGCGGTGTCCTGGCGTGCTTCGACAACTTCGTCGAGGTAGCAGATCCCGCCTTCGCGCACGGCGCGGGTCAGTGGGCCGTCCTGCCACCAGGTGCCGTCGGTGCCGATCAGGTGGCGGCCGAGCAGGTCGGCGGCGCTGAGGTCGTCGTGGCAGGCCACGGTGTACAGCGGCAGGTTCAGGCGGTGCGCCATGTGCTGCACGAAGCGCGTCTTGCCACAGCCCGTGGGGCCTTTGATCATCACCGGCAGGTGGTGGCGCCAGGCGTGTTCGAACAGCTGCTGTTCGTTGTCCTGCGGTTGGTAGAAGGGCTCGGTCATTACGCGTACTCGCAACGGGTTCGGCCCCCACGCTAAGGGCCCCTGCGACAACCTGGCAAGCACGTACAACGGCAAACTTGATCGCCGTCAAGCGAGCCTTGCGCCACTGCAACATAGTCTTGCCTGGCACTAAGAACCTGCGCTCTACCCCGCCTTCGCCGGGCATCGCAAAGGTCTTGCCTGAGGAGATATGGAATGCTGACTCGCAACAGAAAACCCTGGGTCCTGAGTCTTGCCAGCCTGAGCTGCGCCCTGGCCCTCGCATTGCCCATCAACGCCCATGGCGACGCGCCGACCGGGATGGTGAAAAGCCCCGGCGCGCCGGATATGAGCCAGGCGGAGTTCGACGCCTCCAAGCAGATTTACTTCGAACGCTGCGCAGGCTGCCACGGCGTGTTGCGCAAGGGCGCCACCGGCAAGCCGCTGACCCCGGACATCACCCAGGCCCGTGGCCAGGCCTATCTGGAAGCGCTGATCACCTACGGCTCCCCGGCCGGCATGCCCAACTGGGGCACGTCCAATGCGCTGACCAAGGCGCAGATCACCAGCATGGCCACCTTCATCCAACACACCGCGCCCACCCCGCCTGAATGGGGCATGGCCGAAACCCTCAAGACCTGGAAAGTGCTGGTCAAGCCCGAAGACCGGCCGAAAAAACAACTGAACACCCTCAACCTGCAAAACCTGTTCTCGGTCACCCTGCGCGACGACGGCAAGATCGCCCTGGTGGACGGTGACACCAAGCAGATCATCAAGCTGATCGACACCGGTTACGCCGTGCATATCTCGCGTATCTCCGCGTCTGGCCGCTACCTGCTGGTGATCGGCCGCGATGCCAAGATCGACATGATCGACCTGTGGCCCCTGGAGCCGACCAAAGTCGCCGAGATCAAGGTGGGTATCGAAGCGCGCTCGGTGGAGACTTCGAAGTTCAAGGGCTATGAAGACAAGTACGCGATTGCCGGCTCCTACTGGCCGCCGCAGTTCACCATCATGGATGGCGAAACCCTGGAGCCCAGGCAGATCGTGTCCACCCGGGGCATGACCGTCGATAAGCAGGAATACCACCCCGAACCCCGCGTGGCGGCGATCATCGCCTCCCACGAGTGGCCGGAGTTCATCGTCAATATCAAGGAAACCGGCAAGGTGATGCTGGTCAATTACCAGGACATCAAGAACCTCACCATCACCACCATCGACGCCGCGCCGTTCCTGCATGACGGCGGCTGGGACAGCACCCACCGCTACTTCATGACCGCCGCGAATAACTCCAACAAGGTCGCGGTGATCGACTCCAAGGAGCGCAAGCTCACCGCGTTGGTAGAGGTCGGCAAGACCCCGCACCCTGGCCGTGGCGCCAACTTCATTCACCCCAAATACGGCCCGGTGTGGGCTACCAGCCACCTGGGCGACGGCGGTATTTCGGTGATCGGCACCGACCCGGTCAAGCACCCGCAATACGCCTGGAAGCAGGTGGAATCCCTCAAGGGCCAGGGCGGCGGTTCGCTGTTTATCAAGACCCACCCCAACTCCCATCACCTGTATGTCGACACCACCCTCAACCCCGACGCCAAGCTCAGCCAGTCGGTGGCGGTGTTCGACATCAACCAGCTGGACAAGGGCTACACCGTGCTGCCGATTGCCGAGTATTCGGGCATCAAGCAAGGCGCGCTGCGGGTGGTGCAACCGGAATACAACAAGGCCGGTGACGAGGTGTGGTTCTCGGTGTGGAACGGCCAGACCGAAGAGTCGGCGCTGGTAGTGATCGATGACAAGACCTTGAAGCTCAAGCAGGTGATCCGCGACAAGCGCCTGATCACGCCGACCGGAAAATTCAACGTCTACAACACCCAACACGACATTTATTGAGCCCCATCAACACGAGGTCACCGAATGAAAAATATTCTCCTCGCACTGCTGGCATCCGCCGCTGCGCTCAGCCTGCAACCGGTGTTGGCACAAGACGGGCCGGGGTTGTTCAACAGCAAACCCTGTGTGGGCTGCCACATGATTGACAGCAAACTGGTGGGGCCGGCCTTGAAGGACGTCGCCGCCAAGAATGCCGGTGTGAAAGACGCAGCCACCACCCTGGCCAGCCACATCAAGAACGGTACCCAGGGCAACTGGGGGCCGGTGCCGATGCCGCCGAACCAGGTCACCGATGATGAAGCCAAGGTGTTGGCCGATTGGGTCCTGACCTTGAAATAAGCACAAGGAGCACGCCATGCAAGCATCGATGATCGGTACGGCCATGGCGCTGCTCCTGCTGATTCCCGCGCGGGCAGCGGCCACCCCGGACGCTGCCCGCCTTGAACACCTGTTGACCCAGGATTGCGGGGCCTGCCATGGCCTGCACCTCACCGGCGGCCTGGGCCCGGCCCTCACACCGCAAGCCCTGGCCCACCACAGCCGCGACAGCCTGATCGCCACCGTGACCTACGGCCGCCCTGCCCGCGCCATGCCCGGTTGGGGCCCGCTGCTGAGTGCCGGCGATATTGCCTGGCTGGTCGACCGCCTATTGCAAGGAAGCCCCCCACCATGATGCGTCCTACCCTGTTATCCCTGTGCCTGTTGCTGGGTGCCTGCGCCCAACCCGCCTTGCGCGGCAGCGGCGACCTGGGCCTGGTGATCGAACGCGCCAGTGGCAGCGTGCAGATTATCGAGAGCACCGGCATGACCGAACTGGCCCGTATCGAGGGGCTGGGCGACCTGTCCCACGCCTCGGCGGTGTTTTCCCGCGACCAGCGCTATGCCTACGTGTTTGCCCGCGATGGCGGCCTGACCAAGATCGACCTGCTGCGCCAACGCATCGAGCGGCGCATCGTCCAGGGCGGCAACAGCATCGGCGGCGCCATCAGCCAGGATGGGCGCTTGATCGCCGTATCCAATTACGTGCCGGGCGGGGTCAAGGTGTTCGATGCCGAGAACCTGGCACTCATTGCCGACATCCCCTCGACGGAAATGGCCGATGGCAAACGCTCGCGGGTGGTCGGCCTGGTGGATGCGCCCGGGCAGCGCTTCGTGTTCAGCCTGTTCGACACCGGCGAGATCTGGAGCGCCGACTTCAGCCACGGCAACCCGCCGCTCATCACCCGCTTCAAGGAGGTCGGCGAGCAACCCTATGACGCGCTGATCACCGCCGACGGCCGCTACTACATGGCCGGGCTGTTCGGTGAAGACGGCATGGCCCAGCTCGACCTGTGGCACCCGGAGCGCGGCGTGGTGCGTGTGCTCAAGGACTATGGCCGGGGCGAGGCCAAGCTGCCGGTGTACAAGATGCCCCACCTGGAGGGCTGGGCCGTCGCCGATGACCAGGCGTTCGTGCCGGCGGTGGGACGCCACCAGGTGCTGGTGATGGACGCGCGCACCTGGCAGCAGACGGCGGCGATCCCGGTGGCCGGGCAGCCGATCTTTGTCACTGCGCGGCCCGACGGGCGCCAGTTGTGGGTCAACTTCGCCTACCCGGACAACGACCGGGTGCAGGTACTCGACACCGAAACCCACCAAGTGGTCGCCGACCTACGCCCCGGCCCCGGTGTGCTGCACATGGAATTCAGCGGGCGTGGCGAGCAACTGTGGCTGTCGGTGCGCGATGGCGAACAGCTGCAAGTGTGGGACCCGTACCGCCTGACCCTGCTGAAAAGCCTGCCGGCCCAGAGTCCCAGCGGGATTTTCTTCAGCCTGCGCGCGCAAAAAATGGGGTATTGAAATGGACCTTGATTCGCTCAGCCAGCAATTGATCGAACGCTTCCAGCACGGCATGCCGCTGTGCGCCGAGCCCTACCGCGAAATGGCCCAGGTGCTGGGTTGCAGCGCGGCCGAGGTGATGGCCTGCCTGCAACGCCTGGAACTGGCCGGCGCCTTGTCGCGCATCGGCCCGGTGTTCGAACACACCCGCGCGGGCGCCAGCACCCTGGCCGCCCTGGCGGTGCCGATCGAGCGCCTGGAACAGGTGGCCGCGCGGGTCAGCCAGTACCCGGAGGTCAATCACAACTACGCCCGCGAGCATCATTACAACCTATGGTTCGTGCTCACCGGGCCCCACCGCCAGCACCTGCAGCAGATCCTCGATGAGCTGGAGCAAGACACCGGCCTCACGCCCCTGGACCTGCCGATGCTCACCGCCTATCGCATCGACCTCGGTTTCCCCCTCGAAGCGGGAGAAGCCCCGCGCGTAGCAGCTGCCGAGCCTTGGCGAGGCTGCGTCAGCGGTGGGTCAGACACACCGCAAACGCAGCCTCGCCAAGGCTCGGCAGCTGCTACGGGAGATTTTTTTGAGGTGGGTAGTTTGGGAGAGCAGCCGTGATCGCGCTACTGAACCACGAGCAGATGCTCGATCTGCGCCAGTGCCTGGAACGCGGTTTGCCCATCGTGCCACGGCCCTACGACGAGCTCGCCGAGCAGATTGGTGCCCACCACGATCAGGTGCTGCAACAGATGCAGCAATGGCACGACCAGGGCCTGTTCCGTCGTGTCGGCCTGGTGCTCAATCACCGCGCCCTGGGCTATGTGGCCAACGCCATGCTGGTGCTGGATGTGCCGGATGCGCTGGTCGATGAAGTCGGTGCGCGCCTGGGCCGCGCGCCCGGCGTGAATCTGTGTTACCAGCGCCCGCGACGCCTGCCGCAGTGGCGCTACAACCTGTTCTGCATGGTGCA
Organism: Pseudomonas sp. Yb2C2; assembly: GCF_052112325.1. Lineage (NCBI taxonomy): Bacteria > Pseudomonadati > Pseudomonadota > Gammaproteobacteria > Pseudomonadales > Pseudomonadaceae > Pseudomonas > Pseudomonas sp. Yb2C2. The sequence continues at coordinate 34,848 of NZ_JAVAJK010000035.1, forward strand.
CGGGCGCGAGCGCGCGGTGGTCGAGGCGCAGATCCAGGCGTTGCTGGAGCAGCATCTGCTCAGCGACCTGCCCCACCAACTGCTGTTCAGCACCCGCGCCTTCAAGCAATGCGGCGGGCGTTTCGCGCCGCCGACGTCACAGGTATGGGCCCATGGATGAGCTGGATCGACAATTGATCAACCGCCTGCAACACGGCCTGCCGCTGGTGCGCCAGACCTGGCAACAGGTGGCAGAGGAACTGCACAGCCATCCGAGTGAACTGCTCGACCGCTTGTATGCCCTGCTCGAAGACGGCGTGCTCACGCGCTTCGGCCCGATGTTCGATATCGAGCGTCTCGGCGGCGCTTTCACCCTCGCGGCGCTCGCCGTACCCGAGGCGCGCTTTGACGCGGTCGCCGAGCAGCTCAACGCCCTGCCCCAGGTGGCCCACAACTACCGCCGCGAACACCGCTGGAACATGTGGTTCGTGCTGGCCTGCGCCACCGCGCAGGAGTTGGCCGCCACCCTATCGCACATCGAGGCCCTCACCGGGCTGGCGGTGCTCAATCTGCCGAAGGAGCACACCTACCATGTCGGTCTGTATTTCCCGGTCTGACAACACCCTGGCCCTGCAGCTGGTCGCCCTCACCCAAAGCGGCCTGCCGCTGGTGGAGGACCCGTGGGCCTGGCTCGCCGAGCAGTTGGGCATCAGCGTCGAATCGACCCTCGACCTGCTCAAGCGCCTGCAGGCCGAAGGCGCGATCCGGCGTATCGCCGCCGTGCCCAACCACTACCGCCTGGGCTATCGGCATAACGGCATGACCGTGTGGGACGTGGCCGATGTGCACCTGCCGCGCCTGGGAGAACTGCTCGGCGCCCAGCCGTTTGTCAGCCATTGCTACCGTCGCCCCCGGCGCCCGAACTGGCCCTACAACCTGTTCGCCATGGTGCATGGCCGCAGCCGCGAAGAAATCGACAGCTACCGCGAGCACCTGCGTTTCCTGCTGGGGGATGCCTGCCACGCCGACGAGATGCTGGTGAGCAGCCGCATCCTGAAAAAGACCGGCCTGCGCCTGACGCCGGCGCACTCAAAGGAATAGCCCATGCTGCGAATCAGTCAGTACCTGCGCACCCTCGCCGGCCAATGCCCGCCGCCGCGCACCTCGCCCCCTGGCAGAGAGCGGCCGCCGGTGGTGATCTGGAACCTGCTGCGGCGCTGCAATCTCACCTGCAAGCACTGCTACGCCACCAGCGCCGACAGCGTGTTTCGCGATGAACTCGACACCCCGGCAGCATTGCGGGTGATCGACGATTTGCACGACGCCGGGGTTCGCGTGTTGATCCTGTCCGGGGGCGAGCCGCTGCTGCGCGAAGACCTCTTCGAGCTCAGCGCCTATGCCCGTGACAAGGGTTTTTTCGTCGCGCTGTCGACCAACGGCACGCTGATCGATGAGCACAACATCCAGCAGATCGCCGACGCGCGCTTCGACTATGTGGGCATCAGCATCGACGGCCTGGAGGCGACCCACGATGCGTTTCGCCAACTGCACGGCAGTTTCCAGCGCTCCATGCACGCCATCCGCCTGTGCCGCGAAGCCGGGATTCGCGTGGGCCTGCGCACCACCCTGACCCAGGACAACCATGGGCAGCTCCCGCAGTTGCTGGCGCTGATGCGCACCTATGACGTGCAGAAGTTCTACCTGTCGCACCTCAACTACAGCGGGCGCGGCAAGCGCAGCCGCCAGCTGGATGCGCACCGGCAGATGAGCCGCGAGGCCATGGCGCTGATCTTCCAGCAGGCCTGGAGCGATATTCAACACGGCGTGGACAGCGATTTCGTCAGCGGCAACAACGACGCCGACGCCGTGCTGTTGCTGCAATGGGTGCACCAGCACCTGCCCGAACACTACCCGCAGCTTGAACACCTGCTGCACGGCTGGGGCGGCAATGCCTCGGGCAGCGGCATCGCCAATATCGACAACACCGGCGAGGTGCACCCGGACACCTACTGGTGGCAGCAATCGGTGGGCAATGTGCGCAACACCACCTTCCGCCAACTCTGGCTGGAGCAGCCCGACCCGTTGCTGCTACGCCTGCGCGAACACCCGCGAAGCATTGGCGGACGCTGCGCCGAGTGCCGCTGGCTGGCGATCTGCAACGGCAATACCCGCACCCGCGCCTGGGCCGATGGCGACCTGTGGGGCCCGGACCCCGGTTGCTACTTCAGCGACGCCGAGATCGCCTGCCAGCCGCCGACCCTGATCCCTTGCTCGACCACCCGGTGACACAACCGGGGGCCGCCTACCTGATGATGAACCAAGGACGTCTCATGCACACTTCAACTGCCCAACCTTCAATTGGCCTGCCGGCCAGTCTGCACAGCCCCTTGCACCCCGGCGAAGTCGCGTTGGTGGGCGCCGGCCCCGGTGACCCGCGCCTGCTGACCCTGCGCGCCTGGAGCCTGTTGATGCAGGCCGATGCGGTGGTGTTCGACCGGCTGATCAGCGCTGAATTGCTGGCGCTGATCCCACTGACCTGCGCCCGCCACTACGTGGGCAAGGCCAGCGGCTGTCACAGCCTGCCCCAGGATCAACTCAATGAACTGCTGGCTGAGTTGGCCGACCAGGGCCAGCGGGTGGTGCGCCTCAAGGGCGGCGACCCGTTTATCTTCGGGCGCGGCGCCGAGGAGCTGGAGTACCTGCTCGCGCGCGGTATCCCGTGCCAGGTGGTGCCGGGCATCACCGCCGCCTCCGGCTGCAGCGCCTATGCCGGTATCCCGCTGACCCACCGCGAGCTGGTCAATTCGTGCCGCTTCGTCACCGGCCACCTGCAACGCGACGGCGCGTTGAAACTGCCATGGGCCAGCCTGGCCGAGCCGAGCCAGACCCTGGTGTTCTACATGGGCCTGTCGAACCTGGCACTGATCGCCGAGCATTTGGTGGCGGCCGGTTTGCCCGCAGATACGCCGGCCGCCCTGATCAGCAACGGTGCGCGCGCCGATCAACAGGTGGCCCGTGGCACCCTGCGCCAGTTGCCCACCCTGGCCGCCGACTGCGAACCCGGCGTACCGACGCTGACGGTGATCGGCCACGTCGTCAACCTGTTTGCCGACGCCGCCCTGCACTTCCCCGCCAGCCTGGCACCGGCCCGTGAAGCGGTGGCGGTATGAAGCGCCTGCTGCTGGTGCCGCTGCTGTGGGCCACGGCCGCGCACGCTACGCCCGCGCAGGACTACCGCCAGTATTGCGAAAGCTGCCACGGGCTTAATCGCATCGGCGCCACCGGCCCGGCGCTGCTGCCGGAGAGCCTGGGGCGGATCAAGCCGGATGAAGTGCGCAAGGTCATCGAACACGGCCGGCCCGCCAGCCAGATGGCCGCGTTCAGTGCGCAACTGAGCGCCGCGCAGATGGATGGGCTGGCGCAGTTTCTGCAACAGCCGCCTGACTCACCGGCGACCTGGAACGAGCATGACATCCGCACCAGCCACAGCGTGCTGGCGGACCTGCGCCAATTGCCGAGCACGCCGCAGCATCACGCCGACCCGCTCAACCTGTTTGTGGTGGTGGAATCCGGCGACCATCACATGGATATTCTCGACGGCGACACCTTTGCCGTGCTGGACCGTTTCCCCACCCATTTCGCGGTGCACGGCGGGCCGAAATTCTCCCCGGACGGACGCTTTGTGTACTTCGCCTCGCGGGACGGCTGGATCAGCCAGTACGACCTGCACAACCTCAAGCTGATCGCCGAGATCCGCGTGGGCCTCAACACCCGCAACCTGGCGGTGAGCAAGGATGGGCGCTGGGTGCTGGCGGGCAACTACCTGCCGGGCAACCTGGTGCTGCTGGATGCCCGCGACCTGTCGCTGGTCAAGACCCTGGAAACGGGCTCACGGGTCAGTGCGGTGTACACCGCACCACCGCGCAACAGCTTTATCGTCGCGCTCAAGGACGTGAACGAAGTCTGGGAATTGTCCTATGCCGATGCCCGCCCCAGCTTCGAGCCCCGGCGCATCCAGGCCCAGGACGTGCTCGACGACTTCTCGTTCTCGCCCGACTACCGGCAACTGATCGCCACCTCACGCAAGGCCGGCGGCGGCCAGGTGATCGACCTGGACAGCGGCCGCGTGGTCACCGACGTCCCGCTGTCCGGCATGCCGCACCTGGGTTCGGGGACGTACTGGCAACGCAACGGGCAATGGGTGTTTGCCACGCCGAATATCAGCAAGGGGCAAATCTCGGTGATCGACCTCAAGACCTGGAGCCTGATCAAACAGATTCCCACCCTCGGGCCGGGCTTTTTCATGCGCAGCCATGTGAACTCGCGCTATGTGTGGAGCGACGTGTTTTTCGGGCCGGACAATGATGCGATTCATCTGATCGACAAGCAGACATTGGAGATCGCCCACACCCTGCGGCCGATGCCGGGCAAGACGGCGGCCCACGTGGAATTCACCCGGGATGGGCGGTATGTGGTGCTGAGCATCTGGGCCACGGAGGGGGCGTTGATTGTGTATGACAGCCGGACGCTTGAGGAGGTGAAGCGTATCCCTATGAATAAACCGTCGGGCAAGTACAACGTGGGCAATAAGGTGGAGTTTGCGGAAGGGACGTCGCATTGAACACTGGTGACAGGCTGGCAGCAGCCAGGTCGTAGAGCGCATGGGCACCGCTGATCCCCTGTGGGAGATGTCGAGCTTCAGCGAGGCTTCGATGGCGGCGGCACAGTTGATAGAGGGGCTGGCTGACCCACCGCTATCGGGAGCAAGTCGAATCGTCGCACCGCCCCTCCCACATTTGAGCTCGGTTGGCAGGTGGGAAGTTGCCCGATTGTAGATCTCGTGGGCACCGCTGATCCCCTGTGGGAGATGTCGAGCTTCAGCGAGGCTTCGATGACGGCGGCACAGTTGATAGAGGGGCTGGCTGACCCACCGCTATCGGGAGCAAGTCGAATCGTCGCACCGCCCCTCCCACATTTGAATGTTGTTGACAGGTAGAAAACGTCCGGCCGTAGGTCTGATGGGCACCGCTGATCCCCTGTGGGA
>NZ_JAVAJK010000036.1:0-34205 GCF_052112325.1 Pseudomonas sp. Yb2C2
CATTTGCGGACCCTCCCCCATGCCCAACCTCGCCCCCACCCAGCCCGTCCGGGGCTGGTCGTTCTGGTGGAAACCTGCCCTCTTCCTATTGGTGGCCTGCGTCGGCCTCTACTACGTGAAGTGGTCGCCCTACTACTTCAAGGCGTTTGTCGCCGCTGACAACCACAGCATCGGCGCCTCGATCCTCAACGATCAACAAAGCTCGCCATTGGCGGCAGCGCTGGCCTACGCCCAGGTGTATTTCCTGGCGATCTGGAAGGCTGCCGTACTGGCGGTGATCCTCGGCTCGCTGCTGCAAGTGCTGATCCCCCGCGACTGGTTGCTGCGCCTGTTTGGCCGTGCCGGCCTCGGCTCGACCTTGCGCGGCGGGCTGTTCGCCTTGCCGGGGATGATGTGCAGTTGCTGCGCGGCGCCCGTCGCGGCCGGTATGCGCCGCCAGCAGGTGTCGGTGGGCGCGGCATTGGCCTTCTGGATTGCCAACCCGGTGCTGAATCCGGCGACGCTGGTGTTCATGGGTTTTGTACTGGGCTGGGGCTTTACCGCGTTGAGGCTGGTGGCGGGCATTGTGCTGGTGGTGGGTGTGTCACTGGTGGCACAACGCATCGCACGGCCGGACCAGGTGCCGGAAGTTGCCTTGGACGCGGTGGCCGAGGCCAGCCAGGTCGAAGCGCAACCCTTCTTCAGTCGCTGGCTGCGTACCCTGTGGCAGCTGTTCTGGAGCACCATACCGATCTATATCCTGGCGGTGCTGGTGCTCGGTGCCGCACGGGTGTGGCTGTTCCCCCACGTGGACGGCGCCATGGCCAACAGCCTGGTGTGGCTGGTGCCCCTGGCGATTGTCGGCACGCTGTTTGTGATTCCTACAGCGGCAGAGATCCCCATCGTACAAACCATGATGACCCTGGGCATGGGCACCGGCCCGGCCGTGGCCTTGCTGATGACCCTGCCCAGCGTGAGCCTGCCGTCGCTGTTGATGCTGCGCAAGGATTTCGATGCGCGGGTGCTGGTGACGGTGGCCGGGTTGACCATGCTGGTGGGCGTGGTGTGCGGGTTGATCGGCGCGCTTATCCTCTGAGGGCGCGCTCGCGCAGATAGGCCGTGACTGCGCCCTGCTCTCCCGCAAACTCGATGCGTGCGCCTTTGCTTTCACGCTGGAAGGCGTACATCGGGTCGTAATACTCGCGCAACAGCCCTTCAATCCAGGCGCGATGCAGGTCCACGGCGCCGCTGCGCAGCTGTTCCGCCAGAGCATCCTGCATGATCGCCTGCAACCGCTGGAAACGCTCGCCGCCCAGGCGCTTGTGGATATTGGCCAGGCCCTGGGTCAGGCGTTCGGCAAACAACGCCTGCCCCTGCTCACCAAATACCGCGATGAATTCTGCGCAAAGGTCAATCACGTAATCGCGCAGGATGCGCTCGACACGGCCTTCGACGCTGTCTTCCAGCCACACCATCGGAAAGGTCTGCATGCCCTTGTGCAACGGCAACGGCAGCGCGCAGCTGCCGATCATGCGGCTTTCATCCTCGACCACGAACTGCTCGATACCGCCCGCGCGTTTTTTCAGCAGGTCCACCGCCAGGCGGTTTTCGAAGTCAATAGTGGAGGGTTGCGCCGTGGCGCGTTTGCCGAAGCTGGAACCGCGGTGGTTGGCATGGCCCTCCAGGTCCAGGGCGTTACGCAACTGGCCCAGCACCTCGGTCTTGCCGGTGCCGGTCATACCGCCCAGCAACACGAAATCACAGTGGGCGGCCGCCTGGTCAAGGGTATCCAGCAGGAAGGTCCGCATGGCCTTGTAGCCACCCCCGACCCGGGGGTACTCGATGCCGGCTTCGGTCTTCAACCATTGCTGCACGATCTGCGAGCGCAGCCCGCCACGGAAGCAATACAAGAAACCGTCAGGATTGGCCTGGGCAAACCGTGCCCATTGTTCGATGCGTTCAGCCTTGATCGCCCCCGACACCAGCTCATGCCCCAGCACAATCGCGGCTTGCTGGCCCTGCTGCTTGTAGCAGGTGCCGACGCGTTGACGCTCGTCATCGGTCATCAACGGCAGGTTGATCACGCCGGGGAACGCGCCCTTGGCGAATTCGACCGGTGCACGGGTGTCCATCATCGGCCGGTCGTTGAGGAAAATGTCGCGGTAATCGGTGATGTCAGTTGCCATCAAACCACCTCTACCGCGTGGGTCTGTCGCTCAACCAGTTCGCCGATGGGCTCAAGGTTCAGGCCCAGCTCGGCGGCGACCGCATGGAATTCTGCGTCGCCTTCAGGCGCGACCGCGATCAGCAGGCCACCGCTGGTCTGCGGGTCGCACAGCACGCGTTTGTGCAATTCCTGCAGACGCCCGACCTTGCTCGAGTAGCTGTCGAAGTTGCGCAAGGTGCCACCCGGCATGCAGCCCTGGTCCAGGTAGTCCTCGATCCCGGGCAGACGTGGGACTTTGTCGTATTCGATACGTGCGGTCACAGCGCTGCCGTCCGCCATCTCCACCAAATGGCCCAACAGACCGAAACCGGTGACATCCGTCATTGCCGTCACACCGGCCAGCTTGCCGAAACGGCTGCCGGGTTTGTTGAGGGTGCACATCCAGTCACGGGCCAGGCCGATATCCGCCTCACGCAACTTGCCCTTCTTTTCGGCGGTGGTGAGGATGCCGATGCCCAACGGTTTGGTCAGATACAGACGGCAGCCCACGGTGGCGGTGTCGTTGCGCTTCATATGGCGCTTTTGCACGATGCCGGTGACGGCCAGGCCGAAGATCGGCTCGGGCGCGTCAATGGAGTGCCCGCCCGCCAACGGGATGCCGGCTTCGTCGCACACCGAGCGGCCGCCACGGATCACTTCACGGGCGATCTCCGGCGCCAGCACGTTCACCGGCCAGCCAAGAATGGCGATGGCCATCAACGGGTCGCCGCCCATGGCGTAGATGTCACTGATGGCATTGGTGGCGGCGATGCGGCCGAAATCGAAGGGATCATCGACAATCGGCATGAAAAAGTCAGTGGTGGAGACCACGCCACGCTCATCGTCGATGGCGTACACCGCCGCGTCGTCGCGGGAGGTGTTGCCCACCCACAGGTTGGGGTCAAGGTTCTGCGCGCCGCTGCCAGCCAGGATCACTTCCAGCACCTGGGGCGAAATCTTGCAGCCACAACCCGCGCCGTGGCTGTACTGGGTAAGGCGAATCGGCTCGTTCATGGTGGACCTCAAGCTATCAAGTGGGCGGATTCTAACAGACAGCAAAAGGCCGGCTGGGCTCTTGTGAGCACCGCCGGCCTTTGGGGTTGCAGCGTTACTGCCGGGCAGCGAGCAGACGCTTGTGACGGTTGCGCCGAGCGATGTTCAGGCACTCGATGGCCGCCGAGAAGGCCATGGCCGCGTAGACGTAGCCTTTAGGCACATGGGCGCCGAAGCCTTCGGCGATCAGCGTCATGCCGATCATGATCAGGAAGCCCAGGGCCAGCATCACCACGGTCGGGTTGTCGTTGATGAACTTGGCCAACGGCTCGGCCGCCACCAGCATCACGATCACCGAGGTCACCACGGCGATGATCATGATCGGCAAGTGCTCGGTCATGCCCACGGCGGTAATGATGCTGTCGATGGAGAACACCAGGTCAAGCAACAGGATCTGCCCGATGGCTGCGGCAAAGCCGATGGCCACGACATTGCCGGTGCTGGTCTTCTCTTCGGGCTCAGGGTCCATGCTGTGATGGATCTCGGTGGTGGCCTTCCAGACCAGGAACAGGCCACCGGCGATCAGGATCATGTCCTTCCATGAGAACGCCTGGCCGAGCACTTCGAACACCGGCGTAGTCAATTGCACGATAAACGCAATGGTGCTCAACAGGCCCAGGCGCAACACCAGCGCCATGCTGATACCGATGCGTCGCGCCTTGGCCCGATGTTTCTCCGGCAATTTGTTGGTGAGGATCGAGATAAAGATCAGGTTATCGATGCCCAGCACGATTTCCATCACGATCAAGGTGGCCAGGGCAATCCAGGCGGTAGGGCTGGCGGCCAGTTGTAAAAGGTAATCCATAGGTCAGTCCTGACGTTGTGCTGGGGAGATTAGGTTTCTTTGGTGTTCGATTCAGACTCGTTTTCTTCCTGATCGTCCTTTTTTTGTGGATTGATCAGGCCATTTGTCGCTTCACTCAACGCCTGCTCGGCAGCTTTCTGGGTGTCATCGATGGCTTGCTTGGCCGACTCGGTGGCTTTGCCCATGACCTGTTGCGCGCTTTTTTCGACCTGATCGCAACCGCTGATCATCACCAATGAAAGCGCAAGCAACGATGCCGCGCTCAGGAAATTGAGTTTCATCATGTTTTCCTCGTTAGAACCATTGGGTCCAAATAGTGGCCCCGCGATAGCGAGGCATTCTATGCAGGCAAACAGTTCAGGAAAATTCGTATTTTCCTCGCGTATACTTCGGTTTTTACGAAGCGACGATCATCATGCTCAATTACCGACAGTTGCATTACTTCTGGGTAGTGGCCAAGACTGGCAGCATCGTGCGCGCCTGCGAGCAACTGAACCTCACGCCACAGACCATCAGCGGGCAGATCAGCCTGCTGGAGCAAACCTACGGGATTGCGCTGTTTCAGCGGGTAGGCCGCCAGCTTGAACTCACCGAAGCCGGGCGCCAGGCCCTGCCCTATGCCGAACAGATGTTCCAGACCGGCAATGAACTGGAGGCGATGCTGCGCGCGCAGCCCGATGAGCAACAGATCCTGTTTCGGGTCGGGGTGGCGGATGTGGTGCCCAAGTCCATCGTGTACCGACTGATCGCGCCGACCATGGAATTGAGCGAGCCCCTGCGCATTACCTGCCGTGAAGACAAACTCGAGCGTTTATTGGCCGACCTGGCGATCCAGCGCCTGGACCTGGTGATCTCCGACAGCCCCATGCCCTCGCACCTGGATATCAAGGGCTACAGCCAGAAACTGGGGGAATGTGGCATCAGTTTTTTCGCCACCCAGGCATTGGCTGACAGGTACGCCGGTGACTTCCCACAGTGCCTGCACGGCGCGCCCCTGTTGATTCCCGGCGCGGAAACCGTAGTACGCAGCCGTTTGCAGCGCTGGTTTGCCGAGCAGCAGATCCTGCCCAGGATCATCGGCGAGTTCGATGACAGCGCCTTGATGCAGGCCTTTGGCCAATCCGGCAGCGGGATCTTTATCGCGCCCAGCGTGATCGCCGATGAGGTGGTGCGCCAGTACGGGGTGGCGTTGATTGGCCAGACCGATGCCGTCACCGAATCGTTCTACGCGATCTCGGTGGAACGCAAGGTCAAGCACCCCGGCATCGTGGCGATAACCGAAGGTGCACGGCGAGAGTTGTTTACCGCCCTGCCCTGAGCGTTCAGGCGTTGGACGCGGCCGCTGGCCTGGCGGTCATCAGCCACAGCGCCAGCAGGATCGACACCAGGATAAACCCGGAAGCGGCAAAACCCAGGCTGCCGAGGCCGAGGGTGTCGATCACATGCCCGCCGACCATGGCCCCCAGGCCAATGCCCAGGTTGGCCCCGGCGATATTCAACGACGCCGCAAACGCCGGCGCATGGGGTGCGGCCTTCATCAACCGCACATGGCTGACCAGGAACAGCGCCGCCTGGGTCACGCCCCACACCGCCATCGCCGCCGCCAGGCCGACCGTGGAGTGGATCGCCGGTACCAGCGCGACCATGCCGGCGATCATGAAACCGCAGAACACCATCGAGGCAATCAGCGGGTGACGGTCCACCGCACGCCCGCCCAGGGAGTTGCCGATCAGCCCCACTGCGCCAAAGCCCATCAGGCACCAGCCCACCAGCGTGCCGTCGAAACCGGCCAGGCGCTCAAGGATGTCCGCCAGGTAGGTGTACGCCGTGAACATGCCGCTGAACACCAGGACCGACAACAGGATATGACCTTGCATCAACGGGTTGCGCAGGATCTTGAACTGCGAGCGCAACGACACCTGGTCGTTCTTCGGCTGGGTCACCGGCAGGTAGATAAACAGCAGCAAGGCCTTGGCCAGCGCGACCACGGCGAGGATCGCAAACGCGGCGCGCCAGCCGAACATATCGGAAATCAACGTGCCCACCGGGATACCGAACACCGTGGCGCAGACGATGCCGAAGCCGATCTTCTCGATGGCGCGCCCGGCGTATTCGGGGCCGACGATATCCACCGCGGTTTCACTGGCCAGGGCCCAGAACACCGGCAGGCCCAGGGCCGGGATCAAGCGCGCCAACGCCATCACCCAGATATTCGGCGCCAATGCGGCCACGGTATTGGCCACGCCGAACAGGAGCAGGATGCTGATAAACAGACGCTTGCGGGGGAAACGGGCGCAGTACGCGGTCAGAAACGGACCAAAGGCCGCCACGGTAAAGGCAAACAAGGTCACCAGCAGGCCGGCCTGGGACACGCTGACGTTGAGGTCCCGGGCGATGGACGGCAACAGGCCGACGATAACGAATTCTGTGGTCAGCACGGTAAAACCGGCGGCCGACAGCAGCAGGATGGGAAACAGCATGAAAACTCCAGAAACGACGACATCAACGACAGCCCGAAGGGCCCGCTGACGGAGAGGAAAGGTGAGAGGGGAGAATCTTAACAGAGTATGTCCGGCTTTTGCGAAGCCCCGGTGACCCAATGCCGCAGCGGCCGGGACAGGTCCAGCGGCATGCTAGACTTCGCGCCCTGCTTCCTACAGCCCTTTCCGCCTGCATTGCTGCGCCCTTAAAAAAACTAGAGACAACCTTTATATGACTGCTGCCCCTTCCCTTTTCCAACGCCTGGCCCGCATCAGCCTGGTCACGCAAATCGTCATCGGCTTGATCGCCGGTATCCTGCTGGCCCTGCTCTTGCCGGAGGCGGCCAAGGCCGCCGGGTTTATCGGCAAGGTATTTGTTGCCGCGCTCAAGGCCGTGGCGCCGATCCTGGTGTTTGTGCTGGTGATGGCGTCGATCGCCAACCATAAACACGGCCAGGAAACCCATATCAAGCCGATCCTGTTCCTGTACCTGCTGGGCACCTTTGCCGCCGCCGTGGTGGCGGTGATTGCCAGCATGTGGTTTCCCTCATCGCTGGTGCTCGCCACCCATGACGCCACCGTGAGCGCTCCCGGCGGCATCGGCGAGGTCTTGCAAAGCCTGCTGTTGAGCGTGGTGGACAACCCCATCAGCGCGCTGATGAACGCCAACTTCATCGGCATCCTGGCCTGGGCCATCGGCATGGGCATTGCCATTCGCCATGCCGGCGAGACCACCCGCACGGTGCTCGACGACCTGTCCAACGGCGTGACCCTGATCGTGCGCGTGGTGATCCGCTTCGCCCCGCTGGGTATCTTCGGCCTGGTGGCTTCGACACTCGCCACTTCGGGCTTCGGCGCCCTGCTCGGCTACGCCCACCTGCTGGTGGTACTGATCGGTTGCATGCTGTTCGTGGCACTGGTGGTCAACCCGGCCATCGTGTTCTGGAAACTGCGCCGCAACCCGTTCCCGCTGGTGCTGATGTGCCTGCGCGAAAGCGGCATCACCGCGTTTTTTACCCGCAGTTCGGCGGCGAATATCCCGGTGAACCTGGCCTTGAGCAAACGCCTGGGCCTGCATGAAGACACCTACTCGGTGTCGATTCCACTGGGTGCCACGATCAACATGGCTGGCGCTGCGATCACCATCACCGTGTTGACCCTGGCGGCCGTGCACACCCTCGGCATTGCCGTGGACCTGCCGACTGCCGTGCTGCTCAGCGTGGTCGCGGCGATCTGTGCCTGCGGTGCGTCGGGTGTGGCCGGCGGCTCGCTGCTGCTGATTCCCCTGGCATGCAGCCTGTTCGGTATCCCCAGCGAAATCGCCATGCAGGTGGTGGCCGTAGGCTTCATCATCGGCGTGTTGCAGGATTCGGCGGAAACCGCGCTCAATTCGTCCACCGATGTGCTGTTTACCGCGGCCGCGTGCCTGGGCAAGGAAGAGCAGTCGGTTTAAAACAGCCAGCGTAAGCAAGCCCGGCGCCGTTCTTCAATGAAGAACGGCGCCGGGCTTTTTTGTATGGGCTGGTCGGGTTTTCCGTGCCACGTGCTGGCTCGCAACCACGACAAACATTATGTAACACTGCCAACAGATGCCTCGGTCGATAAGGATTGTTCACCGCCATGCTCGGACAGCACCCCCTGATTCAAAAACTGTACGACTTCGTATACGCCGAACAGGCCGCCAATTGGCAAAAACTTCAAGAGGTATGGGAACGTCCCTTGAAGGACAAGTTGCTGCAGGGCTGGACACAGGGCTTCGTTCGACTCGAACGTGGCGATACAGCCAAATTACTGTGGGCCTACCTCGACGACAACGAATCGCGCTTTCGTGCAGGTGACTTGCTGCGTCTGCATCTGGGCGATGCCCAAGGCCCGCTGCTATGCCAGGCCATGAAGTTCGAAAAGGAAGAGGATGATCGCTGGCTTCTCAGTTCGGATCAGGCAATGCTCATTTGGGAGAGCTATCAGGAAGGTGTTTGCTACGCGGACCCTGATGGCATGGACCTGACGCCGAAATATCTTCAAACCTTGCAGGATATTGAGAGCGACATACACGGTAACAACGCGATTCTTCCTTTGCTCGGCGATGCTCCCAATATCGGCTTCCATGACGCGGACCTCGAATACGCCGAGCAGATCGCGCTCAAAGAGGGCTGCAACCAGAAACAAGCCGAGGCCGTGGGTTTTGCCTTCGGTGCTGAACAGGTCGCCTGCATTCAAGGTCCACCCGGTACCGGCAAGACCAGAGCCCTTGCCCTGATCGCTCAGTTGCTGGTCGAGCGCGGCGAACGGGTGTTCATCACTTCGCATACACACATGGCCATCAACAACGCTCTGAGTAAGATTGCTGCGCGCGATGTGCCGACCGTCAAGGTCGGTGGCCGCCGGGAAGACCTCGACAAACACGTGGATTGGGCAGCCGAACCGGCCAGATGGGAAGGGATGCCAGAGGCAGGTCAAGGTTATGTGATTGGCGCAACGCCTTTTGCAACGTGTTCCTCGTTGTCCCATTACAATTTCGACACGGTGATCTTCGACGAGGCCAGTCAGATCACCGTACCTCTCGCCCTGATGGCGATGCGCAAGGGCAAACGCTTTATTTTCATCGGCGACCAGAAACAACTTCCCCCCGTACTGCTTTCTCGCTCGGTTCTGTCAAAAGAATCCATGTCTGTGTTCGCCCGCCTGACGGCTCAGGATGCCGATCACACGGTAATGCTCGAAGAAACCTACCGGATGAATCGCTGGCTGACCCAGTGGCCCAGCCAAATGTATTACGGCGGGCGATTACGCGCCGCCGGGCGAAACAAGGACCGTCTCCTGTCGCCCATTCATCAGGCAGATGTCAGCGAAGCGCTTGATCCGCAAACCTGCGCGGTGTTCATCCCGACGCAGGACGCAAAAGCGCGGAACCGCAACCCAGCAGACGCCAGGTGCGTCGTCCAGTTGTGCCGGCAAGCGAACGACATGGGGCTGCCACTCCATGAAATCGGCATCGTGACGCCCTACCGTGCTCAGGGTCGAGCCATTCGCAAGGCGCTGGCCAAACAGTTCGGCAGCGAGGCCGCCAGTACAATCGTCGCGGATACTGTCGAGCGTATGCAGGGTCAGGAGCGGGAGTTGGTGATCCTGTCCCTGTGCAGTGGCGACGAAGCGTTTATCAGTGCAATCGGGACATTTTTCTTTCAGCCTGAGCGCCTGAACGTTTCCATCACACGCGCGATGACCAAGCTGATCATCATCGGGCCGGAGCTGCAGCACGGGATCATCTGTTCCAGCGAAACAGCACAGGCCTGGGCTGAGCAATACCGCCAGTTGATCAGCCAATGCCATAAGGTAAATGTCCCACTATGACTCTTTTCATACCCGAATGGCAGCGCAGCAGCGGCTCCCAGCAACAGTGCAAGCGGGTACTCAAGAAGCTTGAGGATGACTACGTCGTCCGCAAATGCCTGACCCAAGACAGTTGGGCACCGGATTTTTTCCTACAGCGCGGTGAGCTTGAGTGGCTGGCGCTGATGGTGTGCGAGTTGCCGTACGATACGCTGGACCCGGACCAGCTGTTTTTGACCGCAGAGCAGACAGCATTCAGCCAGATGCTGGAGAAACTGGGAACATTCGAAACCCAGGCCGGTATCCCGGCCATGCGCAAGATGGTGGTGATGTGGGGCTGCGACTCCGAGCAAAGTAAAATCCTCTGGTCAAGGCATTGCGAAGGTCGGGGAATCTGGCTGATGTCGAAGAAGACGTTCCTTGAGTCCGGTGCAGAACAACTGCCCAAGCTGCTCAAGGCACTGTCTTCGGAAACCCGGCAGACCCTTATGGGCCGTTACTTTTCCGAGGCCGAAATAGCCGGGCTCCGCTCAACACGCCGTCAGTTTTCGCGCGACAACAGTGCCCGCACGCTGCGCTACTTTCTGGACCCTCAGCAAGAGTGGGCCAGCAAGCTCGACCTGGACCTTCCGGATGAGCAAACGGAAATGGCGGGGGATTTTTCCGTGCGGCTGATCAATGGTGTAGCGGGCAGCGGCAAAACGCTTATTGCTGCCAGTCGCGCCTATATCCTGGCCAGGAAATTCCCTGACCAGCAGGTTCTCATGCTGATTCACAACGTTCCTGTCGTGAAAGATCTGAAACACCGCCTGCAGCGCGTCTATGGGGAAATCCCCAAGAACCTCACCATCATGACGGCGCTGGGCTGGATCTCAAGGCAATGGAGGGCGCTGTTTAAAGAAACACTGAAGATGCCTAAGTTCACTACCGAAGCCATAGGCCTTATTCAGCATTTTCGCGACACGGAATACCGGGAACTGAAACCGGACAATAACCAGTTGCTTGATGAGTTCAACTTTATAAACGACAACGTCGTCATCGACGAGCCTGATTATCTCAAGGCAGAACGGAAAGGCCAGGGCTTTGCGCTGCGCAAAGAGGAGCGACAACAGATCTGGGCGCTGTACGAACGGGTGACCAAAGCCCTGTTCAATCAGCATGGGCTGCGTTTATGGAGCTCGCTCCCCCGTGATCTGTGCCTGGCCAATCGCCCAGACACGCTGGAAGCCTATCAGCACATTCTGGTGGACGAGGCGCAGTTCTTCGCACCGTCGTGGTTCCAACTGATCAAACTCACCCTGGAAAAAACCGAGGGAACGCTGTTTTTATGCGCTGATCCGAATCAGGGCTTTCTGAAGAGCCGCCTTAGCTGGAAACGAGTCGGCCTGGATGTGGCGGGCAAGACCAAAAAGCTGCGCAAATCGTATCGCACCACCCAGGCCATACTAAGCGCTGCCAGCCAGATGTTGGCCGATATTACACAGACCGATCCGGACGAGTATCTGCAACCAGACTTCGACGGTATGGAAGCAGGTACACCGCCGCTGTTTGTTCTGTCGCCCTCTCCACAGGATGCCGTTGTCCAGGCCTGCAATGAAATTGGAGCGCATCGGAACAGCTATGAATTACCGTTGTCGGCGATGTTGCTGCTGTATGGCAAGGGCATAGACAAAGCGCTGTTAATGAAAACCCTGAAGAAGAGTTTCGGCACCGAGCGAATCTGGGACATGAATGATCCAGACGTCGTACCCGGTCATGATGAAACGCTGCGAATCGCGACAGTTGAAAGTGCAACCGGACTGGAAGCCAACGTAGTGTTTCTGGTTGGGCTGGAAAAATTGCTCAGGATTATCGAGCAGAAGGTTGGCATCACGGCCGACGAGCTGGAACAGAATGCTCGCAAGCTGTATATGGCGATGACTCGCGCAGGCCAACGGCTTGTGCTGATCTCGTCTACCCCGCTGCCGGAGAAAATTGCGGGGGTGTTTGTCCACACGGGGATGGAATAAAAAACGCCCAGGGCCATTCGGCAAAGAACAGCTCCGGGCGTTTTTCCGATGCCTGGGCTTAGAAAGCGCCCATGTAGTCACGCTTGCCCACTTCCACACCGTTGTGACGCAACAAGGCGTACGCGGTGGTGACGTGGAAGAAGAACTGCGGCAGGCCGTAGGTCAGCAGGTAGGACTGGCCGCTGAAGCGCTTCTCTTTCGGCGTACCTGGGCGGGTGATGATCTCGATGCCTTCCTTGCCGTCGACTTGCTCGGGCTTGATGGTGTCGACAAACGCCAGCACCTTGGCGATCAGCGCTTGCAGGTCGGCGAAGGTGACTTCGGTGTCTTCGTATTTCGGCACTTCGATCTCAGCCAGGCGTGCGGAAACACCCTTGGCGAAGTCGACGGCGATCTGCACCTGACGCACCAGTTGGAACATGTCCGGGAACAGCCGCGCTTGCAGCAAGGCGTTGGGTTCGATGTTCCTGGCGGTGGCGTGGGCTTCGGCTTTGTTCAGCACATCGCTCAGGGCGCTGAGCATTTGCTTGAAGACCGGGATGGAGGCGGCGTACAGGGAAATAGTCATGGCAGTCTCATGGGTAGTGGCAGGGTTGGAACCAGCGGCGATTATAGACACGCCAGGCGCTTGTCTTTTATTTTTTCCGGCTTACGCTAGGCGGGGGCGTTCTCAATTAGTTTCCTCGCCGCGCTGGGCCTGGCCCGCTTTAAGGCGACAACGCGGCGGGGAAACTAATTGAGAACGCCCCCATTCACTGCATAGGGAAAGCGCGATGACCGCCGAGCACGACACCGACACCCCTGAGCCGCGCCTGAACAGCACGGAAATTCGCGTCCTGGGTTGCCTGATCGAAAAACAGGCGACCAACCCGGAAACCTATCCCCTGACCCTCAACGCCCTGGTCCTGGCCTGCAACCAGAAGACCAGCCGCGAGCCGGTGATGAACCTGAGCCAGGGCCAGGTTGGCCAGAGTCTGCGTGCGTTGGAAGGCCAAGGCTTCACGCGCCTGGTGATGGGCAGCCGTGCCGACCGCTGGGAGCATCGCGTGGACAAGGCGCTGGAACTGGTACCGGCCCAGGTGATCCTGACCGGGCTGCTGTTCTTGCGTGGGCCGCAGACGGTCAACGAACTACTGACCCGCAGCGGGCGCATGCATGACTTCGAGGATGCCGAGCAGGTGGTGCACCAGTTGGAGCGCCTGATTGCCCGCGGGCTGGCGCTGCTGGTGCCGCGCCAGGCGGGGCAGCGGGAAGATCGCTATACCCATGCGCTGGGGGATCCGGCGGACATCGAGGTGATTATCGCGGCGCGGGGAAGCCCGGTGGAGCGCTCTGCCGGCGCAGTCTCGCTGGATCGTATCGAAGAGCTTGAAGCACGAATTGCAGCTCTGGAGGAGCGGCTGGCGCAGCTGGAACAGGCCTGACACGGTCAAACATGTGGGAGGGGCTTGCCCCCTCCCACATTTAGAGCTGCAGTGGCCTTCAGTTGCGGGCGAAGGCTACTGCTGCCTGGAACTGTTCATCCGTAGGCCGCACGCCGGTATAAAGCACAAACTGCTCCAACGCCTGGATCGCAATCACCTCCAGCCCAGTGACTACCCGCTTGCCTTTGGCCCGTCCACGCACGATCAGTGGCGTTTCGGCGGGGATCGCCACCACATCGAAGACAGTGTCCGCTGCATCCACGGCATCCGCCTCGAACGCCAGGGCATCCGCCTCGGCCCCGCCGGTCATGCCGATGGGCGTCACGTTGATCAGCATCTGCGGGCGCAAATCGCCCAGTTCCGCCTGCCACTCATACCCCAGGTTATGCGCCAACGCCCGGCCCGCCGCTTCGTTACGCGCCACGATCACACCATTGGCGTAACCGCCATCCCGCAAGGCGCTCGCCACGGCCTTGGCCATACCGCCACTGCCACGCAGGGCGAAGGTCGAATCCTGCGGCACGGCGTGTTTCTTGAGCAATTGTTCGACGGCGATGTAGTCGGTGTTGTAGGCCTTGAGATGGCCATTGGTATTGACGATGGTATTCAGGGAGTCGATGGCTTGAACCGAATCGTCCAGTTCGTCCACTAAGGCAATGGCGGCCTCCTTGAAGGGCATGGACACCCCGCAACCCCGGATGCCCAACGCACGGATACCACCTATCGCGCCGGGCAAATCCTGGCTGCTGAAGGCTTTATAGTAGAAGTTCAGCCCCAGCTGTTCGTACAGGTGGTTATGAAAACGCAAGCCAAAATTCCCAGGGCGGGCCGACAGCGACATGCACAGTTGGGTGTCCTTGTTGGGGTGCATCTGCATGGATAACTCCTTTGAGTAAGCAAATCGGTACAGACCTTACACAACCTTTACCTAGCGGCCGTGCTGTTTTTCAGAAATACGTTGTCTTAAAAGTATCCCCGCGACATTACTTGAGTCTATTGATTGCAGACCACAAGCGCAGGGGCTAACCGAGGAATGACCATGATTCGTACAATCCCCAAGATCGCCTTGCTGGTAGGTGCACTCGCTATGGCAGGCCAAGCCTCCGCCCATGGTGGTGGATGGGGTGGCCCAGCCGTCTTGGGTGCCCTGGTCGGCGCCGCCGTAGTGGGCTCCGTGGTGGCCAGCCAGCCCCGTGAGGTCTATGTGCAGCAGCCGGTCTACGTGCAACCACAGCCGGTGTATGCCGCGCCCCCGCCCGTCTACTACGCACCACCGCCACCGGTGTACGTGCAGCAGGAGGTCTATTACCGCCCGGCGCCGGTCTACTACGGCCCACCGCGTGGCTACTATGGCCCGCCCCACGGCTATTACCGCCGCGGCTGGTAAGTCTCAACCGTCAGCTATGCAACAGGCCTCGCCCACCCGCGGGGCCTTTTCTTGTGGGTAACGTCCGGATTTATCCTGCCAAGGTCGCTCTGAGGACAATGGCCGGGCTGCAATCCCACATGATTAAGGTCGAAAGTCTACTTGCCCGAACGGGGCTCACGCTGTCATGTTTGTGTCACGACACACTCCCACTATCAATCCTGTCCACTCCATAACAACAAGGACGACTGACCATGCCCACACAAAATCCGCACCGCACCGCTGGCCTGTGTACGTCCAGCAAGGTCTACAGCGCCCTCACGGAGCTCAAGCACCTGGAAGGCCACCGCAGCGCCAAGTTCCTCGCGCTGCTGGCGGAAAACCTGGTGCACAAAGGCCTGCTTAATGAGCAGGAAGTGGTGAGCATGCTCGATCAAGTGGTCGACTGAGGCCTTTTGTTGATGTCGACTATCGAGCCAGATGATTTTTCCTGAGCGCCTGTGCCCCGTAAGGTGACCTCCATAGCGATTGGAGGTCCTTATGCCCACTGTTCAAATCATGTCCGTCATCGGCAGCGCCGTCCCTGCCCCGCTTCGAGAGCTGGGTTTATTGGCTTGCTGGTACGTGGTGCGCGACGGCGAAGCCATCAGCGGCCCGCTGACGTCCCTGTCTGCCGCCGAAAAACAACTGCAGCAAGCCTCGAAGTTCCGCCTGCACGCCTGAGACTCAAGGCAACGGCAACTTGACCCGCGGCTTGCTTTCGACAAACAACGCCCAACTGGACATGAACAACGCCGCCACCAGCGGCCCGATCACAAATCCGTTGAGGCCGAATACCGACAGGCCGCCCAGGGTCGAGATCAGGATCAGGTAGTCCGGCATCTTGGTGTCCTTGCCCACCAGGATCGGGCGTAATACGTTGTCCACCAGGCCGATCACAAACACGCCGAACAGGCCCAGCACCACACCCTGCCAGATCGAACCGCTCAACAGGAAGTAGGCGGCCACCGGCCCCCACACAATGCCCGCGCCCACGGCCGGCAGCAGTGACAGAAACGCCATCAACACCGCCCACAGCAACGCACTGGGAATGTCCAGGAACCAGAAGATCAAACCACCCAGCGCCCCCTGGGTCACGGCCACCAGCACGTTGCCCTTGACCGTGGCGCGCACCACCCGATTGAACTTGAGCTGCAACCGACGCTTCTGCGGCTCGGCCAGCGGCACCGCCGTGCGGACCTTGCGCACCAGTTCCGGGCCGTCCCGCAGCAGGAAAAACAGCAGGTACAGCATGATGAAAAAACTCACCAGGAAATCAAACGTGCCCTGACCGAAGCTGAACGCCTGGGTCGCAAAGAACTGGCTGCCCTGCATCGCGCTCTTGACGATCTTCTCGCGCAGCCCTTCCAGGTTGCCCATGCCGAAGCGGTCCAGCAGGTGCTGGAAGTACGGCGGCAGGAAGTTCTTGAACTGCTCGATATAGCCGGCCACGTCCAGCTTGCCGCTCTCGACGTTTTTGTACAGCGTGGCGCCCTCTTGCACCAGCAATGCGCTGGTAATGATCACCGGCAGGATCGCGATCACCAGGCACACCATCAAGGTGGCCAGGGACGTCAGGTTGCGGTTCCAGCCGAAGCGCTGCTGCAGGCGACGCTGCATCGGCGCAAAGATGATGCCGAGGATCACCGCCCAGAACACTGCACCGTAGAACGGCAGCAATATCCAGATAAAGGCGACGGTCACCAGGGCCAGCAGTAGCAGCAGGGTCTTGAATTGCAGGTTGGTTTGATTCATGTCCGATCCATGTCAGAAAAGCAGGCCGCGCGTGTGCGTCCAGCTGCTTAGTCCACCGCAAATCCCGGGAGTGCCATCTTTGTTGCGGTAAGCGTAGACCCAGATCAATAAAGCCCGGCACATGTTGGGCTACGCTCGCGGCCTTTTGCGATCCGATCCCCATGCCTCTCGTCCTTGCCCCCGAACTGCTCGCCCCCGCCGGCACCCTGAAAAACATGCGCTACGCCTTCGCCTACGGCGCCGATGCAGTCTACGCCGGCCAGCCGCGCTACAGCCTGCGGGTGCGCAACAACGAGTTCGACCACGCCAACCTGGCGCTCGGCATCCAGGAAGCCCACGCGCTGGGCAAGCGGTTCTACGTGGTGGTGAACATCGCGCCGCACAATGCCAAGCTCAAGACGTTCCTCAAGGACCTCGCCCCGGTGATCGCCATGGGCCCGGATGCGCTGATCATGTCCGACCCAGGGCTGATCATGCTGGTGCGCCGGCACTTCCCGATGATGCCGATCCATCTCTCAGTGCAGGCCAATACGGTGAACTGGGCCAGCGTGGAGTTCTGGCAGCAGCAAGGAATTTGCCGGGTGATCCTGTCGCGGGAGCTGTCCCTGGAAGAAATCGGCGAGATTCGCCAGCAGGTGCCGGCCATGGAGCTGGAAGTGTTTGTCCACGGTGCCTTGTGCATGGCCTATTCCGGGCGCTGCCTGCTCTCGGGCTACATGAACAAACGTGATGCCAACCAGGGCACCTGCACCAATGCCTGCCGCTGGAAATACCAGGCCACCCCGGCGGTGGAAAACGCCACGGGCGATATTGTCCAGGTGTATCAACCGGAACCCACACTGGGGATCGGCGCGCCCACCGACCAGGTGTTCCTGCTGCAGGAAGCCAACCGCCCCGACGAACAGATGCCCGCCTTCGAGGATGAACACGGCACCTACATCATGAACGCCAAGGACCTGCGCGCCGTGCAGCATGTGGAGCGCCTGACCCACATGGGCGTGCATTCGCTGAAGATCGAAGGCCGCACCAAATCGCATTTCTACTGCGCCCGCACGACCCAGGTGTACCGCCAGGCAATCGATGATGCCGTGGCCGGCCGTGCGTTTGACCGCAACTTGATGACCGACCTGGAATCCCTGGCCCAACGCGGCTACACCGAAGGTTTCCTGCGCCGCCACGTGCACGACGAATACCAGAATTACCAGAACGGCAGCTCAGTGTCCGAGCGCCAGCAGTTTGTTGGCGAATTGACCGGCGAGCGCCGCGGCGAGTTGGCCGAGGTCAAGGTGAAGAACCGCTTTGCCGTCGGCAATCATCTGGAATTGATGACCCCCGCCGGCAACTTTCACTTTGACCTGTCCAGTCTGCACAACGCCAAGGGTGAAGCCATCGAAGTGGCGCCGGGGGATGGGCACACGGTGTATGTGCCCCTGCCAGCGCAGGTGGATCTGCGCTTTGGGTTGTTGATGCGCGATCTCTAGATCCTGAACTGCCCCACCAACTGCCCCAACCGCTGGCCCAGGTCCGCCAGACTGCGCGAGGTCTGGGCGCCCAACTGGGTTTCATCGGCCACGCTGTCCACCGCCACGGCAATCTGATGCACGCTGCGGTTGATCTCTTCGGCGACGGCGGTCTGTTCTTCGGCAGCGCTGGCAATCTGCGCGTTCATCGAGTTGATGGTGCCGATCAACTGGGCCATGGTGTCCAGGGACGCCCCGGCTTCGTTGGCCTTGGCCGAGGTGCCGTCGCCGGCATCGCTGGAGCGGCGCATGGCATCCACGGCCGCTTCGGTGCCTTTTTGCAGGCGGTCGATCATGCCCTGGATTTCCTGGGTGCTGGTTTGCGTGCGGCTGGCCAGGGCGCGCACCTCGTCGGCGACCACGGCAAAACCGCGCCCGGCCTCCCCTGCCCGCGCGGCCTCGATCGCCGCGTTGAGGGCCAGCAGGTTGGTTTGTTCGGCAATCGAGCGGATCACGCCGAGCACGCTGACAATCGACGACACGTCCTGCTGCAGGCTGTCGAGGGACACACCGCTGCTGCGGATGTCATTCACCAGCGCATGGATCTGCGCGATGCTGCCGTCCACCACGCGCTTGGCGGCCTGGCCTTCGGCGTCGGTCTGTTGCGCGGCCACGGAGGCGCCCTGGGCACTGCGCGCCACTTCTTGCGCTGCGGAGGACATCTGATTGATGGCGGTGGCCACCTGGTCGGTCTCGTGACGCTGGCGTTCCATGGCCTGCTCAGAACGCTGGGCCTGGTCGGACACCTGGCTGACCAGGCCGGTGAGTTGGGTGGTCATCTCGGTGATCTGGCGCACCAGGCCATGGATCTTGTCGACAAAGCGGTTGAACGCACCAGCCAGGTCGCCCAGCTCGTCCTGGCTGGTGATGGCCAGGCGGCGGGTCAAATCGCCTTCGCCGGCAGCAATGTCGTCGAGGTTGGCTTTCATCAAATGAAGCGGGCGCAAAATGGTGTTGGCCAGCAGCATGCCGGCAGCGGCGATCACCAGCAACACCACCACGGCCACGCCGAGGATGCTCAGCAGCACGCCTTCCATGCGCGTTTTCACTTTGGCTTCGACCACCGCCACCTGGGCTTCGATGCCATCCAGGTTCACCGAGGTACCGATGACCATGTCCCACTTGGGCAGGTATTCGGTGTAGCCCATCTTGGGCACCAGTTCGGTCTGGCCGGGCTGGGTCGAGCTGTATTGCAGGTAGTGGGTGCCGTCCTTGCCGACCTTGACCAGGTCGCGGTTGACGTAGACACCGTTGGGATCACGGTTGTCCTTGAAGCTCTTGCCCACGCCGTCGGGGCTGTTGCCCTTGAACAGGCGGATGGTCTCGGAGTCGTAGCCGAAGAAGTAACCGTCCTTGCCGTAGCTGGTGTTGGACAGCAGCTTGACCACCTCGGCCCGCGCCGCCGTATCGCCGGGGGCGGCCGCGTCATAGAGCGGCTTGATGGTGGTCATGGCCACTTCCACATAACTTTGCAGGGTGGCCTTGGCGTTGTTGAGCAGGCGCTGGCGGGTTTCATCCACCTCATTGCGCGCCTGGCCCTGGAGGATCCACACGGTGGTCAGGCTGATGACCACGGCGAACAGCAACACCGGCACAACGGCGAGGGACAGGACTTTGGCCTTCAGGCTCAGACGCATGGCTTTTCTCTCTTATTGGGCGACTTGAGAGGTTATCGGCCAGCGCCGGTGAATCTGTAGATCAGAGCGTCATCGCCGCCAACCAGCCAAACGCCAGCAATGGGAGGTTGTAGTGCAGGAACGTCGGCACCACGGTGTCCCAGATATGGTGATGCTGGCCGTCGATATTCAGGCCGGAGGTCGGGCCCAGGGTGGAGTCCGAGGCGGGCGAACCGGCATCACCCAGCGCCCCGGCGGTGCCGACGATGCACACGATGGCCAGCGGGCTGAAGCCCAGTTGCACACACAGCGGCACGAAAATCGCCGCCAGGATCGGTACTGTGGAAAACGACGAGCCGATGCCCATGGTCACCAGCAGCCCCACCAGCAACATCAACAACGCCCCCACCCCACGGCTATGGCCGATGAACGCCGCCGAGGTTTCCACCAGCGAGCGTACGTCGCCGGTAGCCTTGAGCACTTCGGCAAAGCCTGACGAGGCGATCATGATGAAGCCGATCATCGCCATCATCTTCATGCCTTCGGTAAACAGGTCGTCGGTGTCGCGCCAGCGCACGATGCCCGAGACCGAGAAGATCAGGAACCCGGCCAAGGCGCCGATAATCATGGAGTCCAGCCACAACTGGATGATGAACGCCGAGGCAATCGCCAGGCCCGCCACCGCCAGGGTCAGCGGGTTGTACTGCACCGCCACTTGCTCGACCCGCTCGATTTTCTCCAGGTCATACACGCGCTTCTTGCGGTAGCTGATAAACACCGCCACCAGCAGCCCGACCACCATGCCCAGCGCCGGCAGGCTCATGGCGTGGGTGACGTTGACCTGGCTGATGTCCACGCCGCTCTTGGTCACGTTGGCCAGCAGGATCTGGTTGAGGAAGATATTGCCGAAGCCCACCGGCAGGAACATGTACGGCGTGATCAGGCCGAAGGTCATCACGCAGGCGATCAGGCGGCGGTCCAACTGCAATTTGGTCAGCACATACAACAGGGGCGGCACCAGCAACGGGATAAACGCGATATGGATCGGCAGGATGTTCTGCGACGCAATCGCGACCACCCACAGCAGGCCGATCAGCAGCCATTTGACGTGGTTGCCGCCGCTGGCTTGCTGACGGTCGACCAGCAGCAAGGCCCTGTCCGCCAGGGCGTGGGCCAGGCCGGACTTGGCAATCGCCACGGCGAAAGCGCCGAGCAAGGCGTAGGACAAGGCCACGGTCGCCCCCCCTCCCAAGCCACCGTTGAACGCCTTGAGCGTGGCCTCGATGCCCAGGCCACCGGTCAGGCCGCCCACCAGGGCGCCGACAATAATGGCGATGACCACATGCACGCGGGACAGGCTGAGCACCAGCATGGTGCCGACCGCGGCGATGACTGCGTTAATCATGGTTACCTCAAGCAGAAACATACAAAACAGGCATGCCCGCGCCCGGGCGGCCATCGGATGGCAGCCGGCGTGCAGGCTTGAAGGAGGTCTTATTAGAGGGCGCGCACTGTGCAGCAGGTCGCGCCCCATGTCAAAAAGCGACGCCGCTTTCAGGTTTAAATTGATCGTTTGAATAAAGAAAATTCCAGATCGGCCGATAACCGTGCTCTATGTGTTTTCAGGTAAGGATGTACCGATGTCCCTCAGACAGCTCTCCATTCAATGGAAAATCACCCTGCTCGCCGGCCTGTGCCTGCTGGGGATCGTGACCCTGCTGGTGGGTTTGTCGTTGTACCGCATGGCGCAGAGTTCCGAGCAGGTCAAGGCTTCCAGCATGCAGATGCTCGATGAAGCGGCCCAGGCTCGCATCGAGGCCCAAGGTGAGGTGCAGGCCGCAGGCATCCGCCGGCAATTCATGGACGCCTATCAATATGGGCACGGGTTTTCCCGCCAGGTCCTGTTCCTGCGTGAGCAAGCCGAAAAACGCTTCCTCGACGCCTTCGACACCCGCGAAGACCTGACACGCCAGGTCAAGGCCGCCCTGCAGGCCAACCCGGAACTGCTGGGGCTGTCCCTGGTATTCGAAGCCAATGCGCTGGATGGCAAGGATGAGTTGTTTGCCGACCAGGCCGAACTGGGCAGCAACGACAAGGGCCGCTTCGCCCTGTACTGGTCGCAGCCGACGCCGGGCACGCTGACATCGATGGCACTGCCGGAAAGCGACATGTCCGACACCCGCGTCGGTCCCAGCGGCGAACCGGCCAACGCCTGGTTCACCTGCCCGCGCAGCACCCTCAAGCCGTGTGTGATCGAACCGTACTTTTATGTGATCGACGGGCAAAACGTGCT
The DNA here is from genome assembly GCF_052112325.1 of Pseudomonas sp. Yb2C2. Classification (NCBI taxonomy): domain Bacteria; kingdom Pseudomonadati; phylum Pseudomonadota; class Gammaproteobacteria; order Pseudomonadales; family Pseudomonadaceae; genus Pseudomonas; species Pseudomonas sp. Yb2C2. Next base: position 21,879 of record NZ_JAVAJK010000036.1, read on the forward strand.
GATGACCAGCATCGTGTTTCCGTTGACGGTCAATGGCAAGGTGATCGCTTCGCTGTCGGTGGACATCAACCTCAACAGCCTGCAGGCCGTGAGCCAGCAGGCCAGCCAGAAGCTGTATGACGGCCAGACCCAGGTCAGTATCCTCAGCCCCACCGGTTTGCTTGCCGGCTACAGCGCGGACGCCAGCCAGTTGAGCAAACGCCTGGATCAGGTCGATACGCAAAGCGGCGCGCAATTGATCAGCGCCCTGGCCGGCGGGACACAGACCCGCAGTCTGCGCACCGACCATCAACTCAAGGTGCTGGCGCCGTTCGCGCCGATTCCCGACGGCAAGCCATGGGGGGTGTTGCTGGATGTACCGGAAAAAGTCCTGGTGGGGCCGGCTGAAGCACTGAAGACCCAGATGGACGCCGATAATACCCGCGGCACCCTGCTGGAACTGGGCATGGGCCTGCTGGCTGCCGTGATCGGCCTGATCCTGGTCTGGCTGATGGCCCGCAGCGTGACCCGACCGATCCTCGGCGTGGCCCATATGCTTGAAGACATCGCCAGCGGCGAAGGCGACCTGACCCACCGCCTGGCGTATGACAAACAGGACGAACTGGGCCAGCTCGCCGGCTGGTTCAACCGTTTCCTCGACAAGCTGCAACCCATCATTGCCGAAGTCAAACGCTCGGTGCAGGACGCCCGTGGCACCGCCGACCAGTCCGCCGCGATTGCGACGCAAACCAGCGCCGGCATGGAGCAGCAGTACCGCCAGGTCGACCAGGTGGCCACCGCCTCCCACGAAATGAGCGCCACAGCCCAGGACGTGGCCCGCAGCGCCGCCCAGGCGGCCCAGGCCGCGCGGGATGCCGACCAGGCTACCCGCGACGGCCTGACAGTGATCGACCGCACCACCACCAACATCGGCCAACTGGCGGCCGATATGAGCACCGCCATGGCCCAGGTCGAAGGCCTGTCTGCCAACAGTGAGAAGATCGGCTCCGTGCTCGAAGTCATTCGCGGCATCGCCGAGCAAACCAACCTGCTGGCGCTCAACGCGGCAATCGAAGCCGCCCGCGCCGGTGAGGCCGGCCGGGGGTTTGCCGTGGTCGCCGACGAGGTACGCAACCTGGCACGGCGGACCCAGGAGTCGGTGGAGGAAACCCGCCTGGTGATCGAGCAATTGCAGAGCGGTACCGAAGAGGTCGTCGGCTCCATGGGCAACAGCTATCGCCAGGCCCAGGGCAGTGTCGAACAGGTCGGCGAGGCCGTTACCGCCCTGCGCCAGATCGGCGATGCGGTCACGGTGATCAGCGACATGAACCTGCAAATCGCCAGCGCTGCCGAAGAACAAAGCGCGGTGGCCGAAGAGATCAACCACAATGTGGCGACCATTCGCGATGTGACCGAGTCGTTGTCGGAACAGGCCAATGAGTCGGCGCGGGTGAGCCAGGCGTTGAACAGCCTGGCCAATCAGCAGCAGGGGTTGATGGACCAGTTCCGCGTCTGAGTGATCGCTCCCACGCGTGGATGCCGTCTTATCCAACACCACACAAATCCGTAGCAGCTGCCGAGCCTTGGCGAGGCTGCGTCGGCCGCGACTCGAGCTTGAATCGGCAGTGCGGCCGACGCAGCCTCGCTTGCGCTCGGCAGCTGCGGATTTGCGCGGTGTTGGATAAGACGGTATCTACGGGGGTGTTTTCAGATCTGGCGGCGTGGCAATTCGATCAGTGCCTTGAGCCCGCCCAGCTCGCTCTCCTGCAACTGCAACACCCCGCCCCACACCTCGACAATGTCGCGCACGATCCCCAGCCCCAGGCCATGGCCGTCGATCTGTTCGTCCAGGCGTGCACCGCGGCTGAAGACCTGGTCACGCTGGGCCTCGGGAATCCCGGGACCGTCATCTTCCACCGCCAGCAGGTAAGCATGCGGCGTCTCGCTGACGCTCACGCGCACCTCCGCATCCGCCCATTTGCAGGCGTTGTCCAGCAGGTTGCCGAGCAGCTCCAGCAGGTCTTCGCGGTCCCAGGGCAGTTGCAGACCCGGCGCGACGTGGTAACTGAGGTCCAGGTGTTCGCCATGGATCATGTTCAACGTGGCGAGCAGGCCGGGCAGTTCTTGTTCACAGTCGAACAAGGCACCCGGCAGGGTTTCGCCGGCCAGCCGGGCGCGATTGAGTTCACGGTTGAGGCGTTGTTGCACCTGCTCCAATTGTTCGCGCAGCAGTTTGCTCAGTTCGGGGTGATCCTTGAGCGCCTCGCTCGAGGCGGCGCTCAACAGCACCGCCAGCGGGGTTTTCAGCGCATGCCCAAGGTTGCCGAGGGCATTGCGCGAACGTTTGAGACTGTCTTCGGTGTGGGCCAGCAGGTGGTTGATCTGGGCGACCAGTGGTTCCAGTTCCAGCGGCACCTGGGTGTCGAGTTGCGAGCGTTGGCCTTGTTGCAGTTGGGCGATCTGGTTACGCGCGTTTTCCAGCGGGCGCAAGGCGCGACGTACGGTGACTCGCTGCAAAAACAACACCAGCAGCAGTGCCGCCAGCCCCAGCACCAGGCCGATCCGACGCATCAGGCGAAAACTTTCCCGCACCGGGGTGTAGTCCTGGGCCACGCTGATGGAAATCGATTGGCCAAAGCGCTTGTAGTCCGAACGCAGCACCAGCAATTGCTGGCCTTCGGGCCCCAATTGCAGGTTGCCCTTGAGCCCGGCCTCGGGCAGTCGGGGCAATTCCTGGTCCCACAGCGAACGGGAGCGCCAGTGAGTGTCGGCAAAATCGATACGGAAATAATGCCCGGAAAACGGCCGCTGGTAGGCCGGCGACAGGCGCTGCTCATCCAGTTGCACACCGTTGGGCCCGCGTACCAGGGCGACCAGCAGGTTCTCGGCATCGTTGCGCAACCCCGCTTCCAGGTAGCGTTGCAAACCGGCCTCGAACAACCACAGGCTGGTTTGCGCCAGTACCACGCCGACGATCACCATCACGCTGATCAGGCCCAGGCTCAGGCGGTGCTGAATCGACTTCATGCAGGGCTGGCGCCAAAGCGGTAACCCTGGCCGCGCCGGGTTTCGATCACGCTGCGGCCGAGTTTGCGGCGCAGGTGGTTGACGTGCACTTCCAGCACGTTGGAGTCGCGCTCGGTCTCGCCGTCGTACAGGTGCTCGGCCAGGTGGCTTTTCGAGAGGATCTGTTCGGGGTGCAGCATGAAGTAGCGCAACAGGCGAAATTCTGCGGCGGTCAGTTGGATCTCGTCGCCATCGCGCAGCACGCACTGGCGGCCTTCGTCCAGGTGCAGGCCGGCAGCTTGCAAGGTGGGTTGGTTGGCCTGCCCGTGGGAGCGGCGCAACAGCGCCTGGATGCGCAGGTGCAGCTCTTCGGGGTGAAACGGTTTGCTCAGGTAATCGTCGGCACCGGCCTTGAGCCCTTCGATGCGCTCGGCCCAGGAATCGCGGGCGGTGAGGATCAACACCGGGGTGGTCAGCGCGGCGGCGCGCCATTGCGCCAGCACCTCAAGGCCGGGCAAACCGGGCAGGCCGAGGTCGAGGATGATCAGGTCGTAGGGTTCGCTGCGGCCCTGATACGCGGCGTCACGGCCGTCGGCCAGCCAGTCGACGGCATAACCCTGGCGCTGCAGGCCGGCCAGCAGTTCATCGGCCAGGGGTACGTTGTCTTCCACCAGGAGCAGGCGCATCAGTCTTCCTCATCTTTGATCAGTACACCGTTGGTGGCGTCGAGTTTGATCTCGCGCACCACGCCGTCGGTGGTCACCAGTTCCACTTCGTAGGCATATTGGCCGTGCTTTTTCTCAAGCTCGGCTTCCAGCAGGCGCGAGCCGGGATACCGCGCCATGGCCTGCTGCAACAGTTGCTCCAGAGGCAGGATCACCCCCTGCTGGCGCAGCGCCAAGGCTTCGTCCTGGTTGAGGTCGCGGGCCTGCAAGCCTGAGCAGAACACCACCAGCACCAACGCCACTCGACTGCCGGCGCGTAAATTTACCTTCATTACGTATCCTGATGATTCTTGAGAACCTGCCCGGTAAGCGCGTCCAATTCGACCTCCCATTCAATGCCGTCGGCATCTTGCAGTTCGACTTCATAGACATACTTGCCGTAAGCCTCGTCCAGGTCGGTGTCCAACAGCGTTGAACCGGGGTGCAGGGCCTGAGCTGTGGCTTCGAGCTGGTCGAAAGCGACAATTGTAACAGTGGCGGGCACGATCAGTGGTTTGTCGGGGTCCACGGCTCCGGCCTGAGTCGCCGTGGAGGCGATGATAGCGGCGGCGACCAGAGCAGTGAGGCGTTTCATGATGAGTCTCCGTTACACGATGTTTTTCCTACGCCGGCCACGGTAGCGGCTGCAACTTAACTGAAACTGAATTGCCACCATGGCAATTTCCAGCAGGCGCGACGGGCTACGATGTTTATTCAGGACTCACGCGGTATCGTTAACGTTTTTCGCGAGCACGCTTGCGCCTACACCTCGCTTCAACAGAGACCGGTATGACAGCCATCCATATCAAGTTCCCCGCCCTGACCCTCAAGGCCGGCAAACGCGCCTTTGCGCACATTCGCGAACAGGGTCTCAAGCCTGCGGATGTCGGCATCCTTCCCGGTGCGGCCGGCGGCCCCAAGGCGCTGGGGATCCAGGGCCTGGACCTGGCGCTGTTCGGCGACTGGCTGCCGCGCGCACCGCGGGAGCGGGCGTTGATCGGCGCATCGATCGGTTCCTGGCGGTTTGCCAGCGCCTGCCTGCCCGACCCGGTGCAAGGCCTGCTGGACCTCGGCCGCCTGTACAACGAACAACGCTTTGCCAAAGGCGTGACCATGGCCGAAGTCAGCCGCAGCTGCCAGCGCATGCTCGACGACCTGCTGGCCGGCCGCGATGCACGGGTGCTGGACAACCCCGACTACCGGCTGAACATCATGGTGGTCAAGAGCCACGGCCTGCTCGCCGATGACCACCGTGGGCGCCTGGGTTTGGGCCTGTCATCGGTGATTGCCGACAACCTGCGCGGCCGTGCGCGGCTGGCGCGGCATTTCGAGCGGCTGATCATCCACGACCCGCGCCAGGCACCGCCGGTGCACCCGCTGAAGGATTTTCCATCGCGCTTTCTTGAGCTGGACATGGGTAACCTGCGCCAGGCGCTGCTGGCGTCCGGGTCGATCCCCATGGTGATGCAAGGCGTGCGCGACCTGCCCGGAGCCGGCACCGGCACTTACCGCGACGGCGGCCTGCTGGACTACCACCTCGACCTGCCCTACCACGGCGACGACATCGTGCTGTACCCGCACTTCACCGACCGGGTCATCCCCGGCTGGTTCGACAAGGGCCTGCCATGGCGGCGCAGCAACCCACAAGGCTTGCAGGATGTGTTGCTGCTGGCGCCGTCCAGGGACTACCTGGCCCGCCTGCCCCACGGCAAACTGCCGGACCGCAGCGACTTCAAGCGCTTCATGGGCGACGACCCGAGCCGCAACAAGTACTGGCAAACCGCGATGAGCGAGAGCCGGCGGCTGGGGGATGAGTTTCTGCAGCTGGCCGATAACGGTGGCCTGGGCGAGCGCTTGCAGGCGCTTTGACCCAGCGGTATGCGCGGCATGGGATCAAGCTGTTAAACTCGCCGCCTGCCAGATACCTGACCGAGCTGAAAATACTGTGGAAATCTTCAAAGAGTTTACCTTCGAGTCCGCCCACCGCCTGCCCCACGTACCGGAAGGCCACAAGTGCGGGCGCCTGCATGGGCATTCGTTCAAGGTGGCGATCCACCTGAGCGGCGACCTGGATCCCCATACCGGCTGGATTCGTGACTTCTCGGAGATCAAGGCGATTTTCAAGCCGCTCTACGAACGCCTCGACCACAACTACCTCAATGACATCCCAGGCCTGGAAAACCCCACCAGCGAAGTGCTGGCCAAGTGGATCTGGACTGAACTCAAGCCGCTGCTGCCGGAGCTCAGTGCGATCCGCATCCACGAGACCTGCACCAGTGGCTGCATCTATCGCGGCGAGTAAACCTGCGCTGTTAAAAAACCACCCTTGCGGTGGTTTTTTTGTGCCTCCCGTAGCACCCTTCCACCCTTGCCGTTCTTCGCGACCGAGGAGATGTCCATGGAAACTACCTGGCTGGCCCAGGCCAAACGCTTGCAAGCATTGGCCTCCACGGGGCTGCACTTTTGCACCGATGATTTCGAGCGCGAACGCCTGGAAGAAATCGCCGAGATTGCCCACAGCATGCTGGCACAGCTGGGCAACGTGCCGCTGGAGCGCATCACCGGGCTGGTGTCGGATTTCGCCCAGCGCTATTCGACGCCGATGATCGACGTACGTGGCGCGGTGATCGAGGGTGAGCGGATTCTGCTGGTGCGCGAGGCCACCGACGGTTGCTGGGCGCTGCCCGGTGGTTATGCCGATATCGGGTTGTCGGCGGCGGAAAACATCATCAAGGAAATTCGCGAGGAAGCCGGGCTGAGCGTTACTGCACGGGCACTGTATAGCGTCACCCACAAGGCCAAGGGGCTGTACCGGCCGGATGTGCGGGATTTCTACAAGTTGTATTTCCTGTGTGAACGGGTGGATCAACTGGCGCCGGTGGCCGGGTCCGAGACCACCGAGGTGGGCTTTTTCAGCCTGGACGAGCTGCCGCCGCTGTCCCGGGGGCGCACCATCGAAAGTGATCTGGAGGCGGCGTTCGCCTTTCATCGCGGCGAGACCACGCAGACGCTGTTCGACTGATCCAATTTGTATCACTGCTGCACCGCTTTCGTGCCCGACTGGGCACAACGAACACTCCCGCCTGCGTTCCCCGCCTGTTTGGCTATAAATACTGTGCACAGTGCACAGCGACAACCGTGCGCCTGTCACTGCCGGTGATTTGGCACGCCCGGTGCAACAGGCCTGCGTCACTCATTCAGGGAGCACGCACATGACGCAGCAAGAACCGGGCAACGATTACCCCTTAAGCGAAGTCCCCATGCATGCGCGCAAAGGCCTGGCGTCGACCGCCATGGTGCTGCTGGGCTTTACCTTTTTTACCGCGACCATGTTTGCCGGCGGCAAGCTCGGGGTGGCGTTCAGTTTCACCGAGATGCTCGGCGTGGTGGCCCTGGGTAACCTGCTGTTGGGTATCTACGCCGCAGGCCTGGGTTACATCGCGTTCAAGAGCGGGTTGAACTCGGTGTTGATGGGCCGCTTCTGCTTTGGCGAGGTGGGCAGCAAGCTCAGTGACTTGATCCTCGGGTTCACCCAGATCGGCTGGTACGCCTGGGGCACCGCCACGGCGGCCGTGGTGCTGGGCAAGTATTTCGAGCTGAGCCAGGGCAGCGTGCTGGCGTTGATGGTGCTGTTCGGCCTGGTGTTTTGCGCCACGGCCTACGTGGGCTATCGCGGGCTGGAGATTCTTTCCTACATCGCGGTGCCAGCCATGGGCCTGTTGCTGTTGCTGTCGATGTGGGTCGCCACGGTGAAAGTCGGCGGGCTGGATGGGCTGCTGGCGGTGGTGCCGACCGGCGAGCTGGATTTGTCCACGGCGATCACCCTGGTGTTCGGCACGTTCGTCAGCGGCGCCACCCAGGCCACCAACTGGACGCGATTTTCCCGCTCGGCCAAGGTCGCGGTGCTGGCCAGCCTGATCGGGTTCTTTATCGGCAATGGTTTGATGGTGCTGATCGGCGCCTATGGCGCGATCGTCTACCAACAGCCCGACGTGGTCGAAGTGTTGCTGCTGCAAGGCTTTGCCATGGCGGCAATGGCCATGTTACTGCTCAATATCTGGAGCACCCAGGACAACACCATCTACAACTTCGCCGTGGCCGGCTGCAACCTGCTGCGCACCAAGCGGCGCAAAACCGTGACCTTGGCGGGTGCGGTGATCGGCACCTTGCTGGCGTTGCTGGGTATGTACGACATGCTGGTGCCGTACCTGATCCTGCTGGGCACGGTGATTCCGCCGATTGGCGGGGTGATCATGGCGGACTTCTTCTACCGCTGGCGCGGCCACTACCCGCGCCTGGCGGATGCGCGCCTGCCAGCCTTCAACTGGGCCGGGCTGGTGGCGTACGCAGTGGGTACCGTGCTGGCGTTCAACTCGCCGTGGGTCGCGCCGTTGGTGGGCATCGCTGCCGCGTCGCTGACCTACGTCGCGCTCACCGCCGTGCTGCGCGTGCCTTTGGCTGATGCCCGGGCATGAGCCTGACCATTGCGGATGTACTGGCGTTGCCGGGGCTGGAATCCATGCGCCTGCGCGCCGGCGCTGCCGCCCTGGATAACGTCGTGCGTTGGCCTTATGTGGCGGAAAACAGCGGGATCGCCGAGTGGGTGCTGGGCGGTGAATTGGTGTTCGTCACCGGCATCAACCACCCACGGGATGAGGCCAACCTCCTGCAACTGCTGGACGAAGCCTGCCAGCGCCAAGTGGCCGGGTTGGTGATCCTGACGGGAGCGGCGTATATCCAGGCAATTCCCCAGCGCTTGCTCGACGCCGCCGAAACCGCCGGCATGCCGCTGATCGAACAGCCCTACTCGCTGAAAATGGTGCTGGTGACCCAAGCGATTGGTTCGGCGCTGATCCAGTCCGAGCAACTGGGACGCTCGCGGCACGACGTGCTGGAGCGCTTGCTGAGCGGGGATTATCAATCCCTGGATTTGCTGCTGCATCGGGCCGTGCAATTGAATATGCCACTGGCCGGGCATTGGCAGGTCGCCCAACTGCAATTGGAAGGCAGTGACTTGCTGTTTGCCCAGGGTGACGCGGCACAGGTGGAGGCACAGCTGGCGCGGCAACACGACGGTATCAGTCGGCGCTTGCGTCAATTATCGGCGGTACTGCCGGTACTGGGGCGCGCCGGACAATGGACCCTGCTGCTGCCGGCACCGGATGCCGTCACGGCCTTGGCCAACCGCCAGCAACTGGCCAACTGGCTGAACCCGCTCAACCTGCGCCTGGCGCCGCTGAAATTGTTTATCGGCCTGAGCGCCGCTGCACACCCACCCGCGCGCCTGGCCCAGGCGCAGGACGAAGCACGCCAGGCATTGGTGGCGGCACGACGCTTCAGCGAGCGTGCCGGGCTGTGCGTGTATGACGAACTGGGCGTGCTCAAGCTGCTCAGCGGTGTGCGTGATCGCGCCCTGCTCGACCAGTTCCTCAATGAACGCCTGGGCCCGCTGCTGCGTCACGACCTGCACCACGGGCCCAGCCTGATGCCGACCCTGGAAGCCTGGTTTCACGAGAATGGTAACCTTGTGGCTGCCGCCCAGCGCCTGGCCTTGCACCGCAATACCCTGACACACCGTGTCCAGCGCATCGAAGCCCTGTGCGGTCTGACACTGGATAACGCTTATGACCGCCTGGACATCGGCATCGCCCTGATGATCTGGCGGCTGTCTGCCTGATTGTTTTTAGCCAAGAGGAACTTGCCCATGCACATCATCAACGCCCGCCTGCGCAACCGTGAAGGCCTGCATGATCTGCACCTGGAACACGGCCGGATCGCCAGCATCACCCCACACACAACAGCGCCGGCAGTGGGGCCCAATGACCTGGACGCAGCCGGCAACCTGGTGATACCGCCCTTCGTCGAACCGCACATTCACCTCGATGCCACCCTCACCGCCGGCGAACCACGCTGGAACATGAGCGGCACCCTGTTCGAAGGCATCGAGTGCTGGGGTGAACGCAAGGCCACCATCACCGAGGAAGACACCAGGACCCGCGCCAAAAAAACCATCCAGTCCCTCGCCGCCCACGGCATCCAGCATGTACGCACCCATGTCGATGTCACCGACCCCGACCTCACGGCGCTCAAGGCCATGCTGCAAGTGCGCGAAGAAAGCACGCACCTGATCGACCTGCAAATCGTCGCCTTTCCCCAGGAAGGCATCGAGTCATACCGCAACGGCCGCGAACTGATGGAAGAAGCTATTCACCTGGGCGCCGATGTGATCGGCGGCATCCCCCACTTTGAATACACCCGCGACCAAGGCGTGAGTTCGGTGAAGTTCCTGATGGACCTGGCCGAACGCACCGGCTGCCTGGTGGATGTGCACTGCGACGAGACCGACGACCCGCACTCACGCTTCCTCGAAGTACTTGCCGAAGAAGCCCGCAGCCGCGACATGGGGGCCCGCGTCACCGCCAGCCACACCACGGCCATGGGTTCCTACGACAATGCCTACTGCGCCAAACTGTTCCGCCTGCTGGGGCACTCCGGGATCAGCTTCGTCTCTTGTCCCACCGAAAGCATCCACCTGCAGGGTCGCTTCGACAGCTTCCCGAAACGCCGTGGTGTCACCCGGGTCAACGAGCTGCTGGAGGCCGGCATGAACGTATGCTTTGGCCAGGACTCCATCGTCGATCCCTGGTACCCGCTGGGCAACGGCAACATCCTGCGCGTGCTGGAAGCCGGTTTGCACATCTGCCATATGCTCGGCTACCGCAACCTGCAAAGCGCCCTCGACCTGGTGACCGACAACAGCGCCAAGGCCATGGCCCTGGGTGACCGTTACGGCCTAGAAGCCGGGCGCCCAGCCAACCTGCTGATCCTCTCGGCCGACAGCGACTACGAGGTGATTCGCAGCCAAGGGCTGCCGCTGTACTCGATTCGCCACGGCAAGGTGTTGATGAAACGCCAGCCGGCGCAGGTAGAGTTTGTCTAAGCACCCAGGTCAGACGATTGAGTCGAGATCCAGCGGCTGTGCCCTCCCCAGCTCACTCTGCGCAGCGGGAGGGATGCTCGCGACCTGAGGCAACGCCTGGTTTTCACGATGGCGGAACCAGCGCTTGAGACTGGGTTGCAGGTTGGAAGAGTGGCTATGGCTGCCGTAGACATCACGCGCGTCGAGACGACGCCAGCGCAGGGTTTGCAGGCGTTCGCGACTGGTGTGCAGGCGGTCGATCTCAGCGTTCAGCGGCTCATGGTATTCATAGGCACGGTCGTTGGCCGGGCGCTGTCGAGCCAGTTCACGCCGCTTGTCTTGCAGTTGCTTGCGCATGGTCGCAAGGGCGTGGTCGAGCAGTTCAAACTCCCGTTGGGTCACCAGAGGACCGTTGCTATCCACCGCTTGTTGCCAGCGACGCAACGTCGCCCAGGCGGCCGGGATGTAGCTGGCGGTCATGAAATGCTGCTTGTATTGCACCAACTGTTTGATCAGGCCTTCGCGATCGGGCATGTCACCGCGCGTTTGCCATGCCCGGTTGCGGCCGGCTTCTTCAATGGACTCGCAGCCCGGCTTCCACAGCACGGACGAATGCGTACCGTCCGGGAGCATGATCGGCATGAAGTGCTGTTGATCGCCGTGGTGTTGGTAGGGGTTGCCGCCAATACGCACCAGGCCGGCGGCGAACAACAGGCCCCCGGCCGTGGGGGCGCTGAATAGCGTGACGGCACCGGGGATCCAGAGTTTGGCGGTGGTGTTCATCCAAGGGGCCGGGACGCTGGGGACCGGGTCGTTGTGGTTGACGATGCGGTGGTGGACCAACGTGGAAGCGCCGGCAGTGAACTCGGCATCGGCGGCGCGGGGGGCGCCGTAGGTGTAGAGGAGGATGTTGTAGTTACGCTCAGGAATACGACGTAACGCTTCTGCCAGTAACAACGCAATTGCGCCGCCCAAGCTATGACCGCAAATGACTATTCGTTGGCCTATGTGAAATTGACTGAGGTAACGCAGTACGAAGTCACGCACAGCCCGGTAAGCCTGATAGAAACCTTCGTGTGCCTTGCCGACCCCGTCGGCGAATGCAACCTGATGGGCGTTTGCATCCCGTAGTGCGTCGGCCGTGCTGAACGTTCCGCGCACTGAAATCAGGATCACCTCATCGTGATGGGTGATGAACGCCTGGGTGTCAGTGCCGTCTTTTTCGTCATCAAAGAAGTGCAAGCTTGCGGGATGTTCCTGTTTCTCGCCCAACTCCGGGCGATTTTGCAGGTACAACTCAGGGTCGAAGGGCAGGATTTCGAAGCGCCTGGAATAAGGGACATCTTCATAAAGAGGGAAAAATCGCCGGGTTTGCTCGGGATCAACTCGCCAGGCTTCACGGTATCCAGACAGTTGCTTGCCAAACAGATTCCCAACGCTGGGGTCCAGCGGGAAATGGACTTTATCAACGGGTTTCTTTGAGGGTTCCTGCCCAAAATCGCAGTAACTCAACGCTGCAAACAAAGCCAACTGATACAGGTTCAAAGCACAGAACTCATCTTCAGTGGAGAGCATCGGGCGCAAGGCTCGCAGCGGTCGGACTTCGAGAACGATATGCTGGCTTGGGAACAGCACGATACCCGATAAGGTTGGCTGGGGCGGGCCAAAGCCCAGGTCGGCCATCATTTTTAATGCGTGGCGCTGGGGGCGGTGGGGTGT
>NZ_JAVAJK010000037.1:0-32319 GCF_052112325.1 Pseudomonas sp. Yb2C2
GACCATAGAGCATTGGAACCACCTGATCCCATCCCGAACTCAGCAGTGAAACGATGCATCGCCGATGGTAGTGTGGGGTTTCCCCATGTGAGAGTAGGTCATCGTCAAGATTAAATTCCGAAACCCCTGTTTGCTAACGCAGACAGGGGTTTCGTTTATGTAGAAGTCCATGAATTTCATCGGCACGTTGCTAAAGCAACGCTCCGGTACACAGAATTTCTTGACGACCATAGAGCATTGGAACCACCTGATCCCATCCCGAACTCAGCAGTGAAACGATGCATCGCCGATGGTAGTGTGGGGTTTCCCCATGTGAGAGTAGGTCATCGTCAAGATTAAATTCAAGAACCCCTGTCTGCTCATGCAGACAGGGGTTTTGTCGTTTAGAGGGTTTATGAACTCTGTAAGCGAGCAGCAACTACGCCTACCCAACTCCAAAATCATGTTCATGGCACTGACCTGCTTTAAGAGCACGACGCAGGTAGTAGGGAAGAATTTTTACTTCTAAATCTTGTACGACAACCTTTGGTCGGTTTCCTACGTAAAAGGGCGATTCATCCCACAATCCCCTAAGCTTTCCTTCAGCTTGGCCGAAAGCCTGATGAGCCATGCGTGCACCGAAATAGAGCGGCCCGAGACGCCGCCTATACCGTTACATGGAATGTTCCTCTCGGCACGCTCACCCCCATTTGGCAAAAAGAAGTCGATGAAATGAATCTCAAATTCAGTCATAAAATTCTGTTGGCCGCGTCAGGCGTTGTGGTTCTGGCCTTCGCGTTATTCACGCTTTACAACGATTACCTGCAGCGCAGCACCATCAAACAGAATCTGGAGTCGTCTATCCAGCAGTCCGGTGAGCTCACCGCGAGTAGTGTGCAGAACTGGCTTAGCGGTCGAATACTGGTGCTCGAAAGTCTGACGCAAAACGTTGCCCATCAGGGTAGTGCTGCTGATCTTCCAGGGTTGGTCGATCAACCGGCGTTCACCTCGAACTTCCAGTTCACCTACGTTGGCCAAACCAACGGTGTGTTCACCCAGCGCCCGGACGCAAAAATGCCTGACGGCTACGACCCTCGTCAGCGTCCCTGGTACAAGCAAGCCGTGGCTGCGGATAAACCCATGCTCACGCCGCCCTATATGGCCGCCGTGGGTGGGCAGATCGTAACTATCGCTATGCCGGTGAAAAAGAACGGCGAGTTGCTCGGCGTGGTCGGCGGAGACCTGAGCCTGCAAACCCTGGTGAAAATCATCAATTCGGTGGACTTCGGCGGCATCGGCCATGCGTTTCTGGTCAGCGGCGACGGCCAAGTCATCGTAAGTCCTGACGAAGACCAGGTGATGAAAAACCTCAAGGACATCTACCCAGGCACTAACGTCCGTATTGAGAAAGTTAATCAGGACGTAGTTCTCAAGGGCCAGGATCGCATCCTGTCGTTCACACCTATCAGCGGCTTGCCCGGGGCAGATTGGTATATCGGCCTGTCGATTGATAAAGACAAAGCCTACGCACCGCTGGGCAAATTCCGTACGTCTGCATTGATCGCCATGCTGATCGCCGTAGTCGCGATTGCCGTGCTCTTGAGCCTGCTAATTCAAGTGTTACTGCGGCCCCTGACCACCATGGGTATTGCCATGCAGGACATTGCCCAAGGTGAGGGCGACCTGACCCGCCGCTTGACGGTCACCAGTAAAGACGAGTTCGGTGAAGTCGGCAGTGCGTTCAACCGGTTCGTGGAGCGTATCCACGCCTCGATTTCCGAAGTGTCTTCTGCAACACGTCAGGTGCATGACCTGTCTCAGCGTGTGATGGCGTCATCCAACGCCTCGATCATCGGTTCTGATGAGCAAAGCGCACGCACCAACAGCGTGGCCGCCGCAATCAACGAACTGGGGGCTGCCACCCAGGAAATCGCGCGTAACGCCGCCGATGCTTCACAGCACGCCAGCGGTGCCAGCGAGCAGGCTGATGATGGGCGTAAAGTGGTCGAGCAAACCATCCTGGCGATGTCGGAGCTGTCGCAGAAAATCAGCCTGTCCTGCACTCAGATCGAAACCCTGAACGCCAGCACCGACAATATCGGCCACATCCTTGATGTGATCAAAGGCATCTCCCAGCAAACCAACTTGCTGGCACTGAACGCTGCGATTGAAGCAGCACGTGCCGGGGAAGCCGGACGCGGGTTTGCCGTGGTCGCCGACGAGGTGCGTAACTTGGCTCACCGTACCCAGGAGTCGGCTGAGGAGATTCATAAAATGATCACTTCGCTGCAAGTGGGGTCGCGTGAAGCAGTGACCACCATGAATGCCAGCCAGACCTCCAGTGAGGAAAGTGTTCAGGTGGCCAACCAGGCCGGTGAGCGCCTGGTCAGCGTAACGCAGCGAATTGTCGAGATCGACGGCATGAACCAGTCCGTCGCTGCGGCCACCGAGGAACAAACTGCCGTGGTGGAAACCCTCAACGTCGATATCAACCAGATCAACCTGCTGAACCAGCAGGGCGTGACCAACCTCAACGAAACCCTGAAAGACTGCGATGCGTTGTCGCAACAGGCCAATCGGTTGAAGCAGCTGGTCGATAGCTTCAAGATCTGAGCCGCTGAGTGTACGAGTAGGAGCGAGCCGGTTCGCTCCTACTGCTTACCCAGCAAGCGGCGAACATTGTCCAGCGCGCTGTCTGCGAAGCCTTGCACAAACTGCTCAAATCCTTCCTGTGCCGTCTCCAGGGGGTCGGCAATGATAGTCCAGGTTACCTTGGAGCAGTGTGCTCCAAGCGCTTCCACTTTGATTGCTGCCCACAACCTGGCCACGCCCAGGGTGTTGTAGATCGTGGTCCAGGTCATGTGCATCGCTTGCTCATCCCGGCTATTGAGTTGTTCTACGACGCGGTTGCCATCGCGGAAAAATTTCGTGCGTAAAGCGCCCACTCCGGTGCCGGTCATTTCGATATGCGTCAAGGAAGGGATGAACGCATCGAAGCCTGCAAACTGCCCCACTATGTTCCATAGACGGTTGGCATGGCAGTCGATCACCACAGAGGACACTATCGGCTGGCCGCTAGGGTTATGAATTAACGTATCGGGTTGCAGCGGTTTCATGAAGTTGTCCTGAAGCGGTTCAAAGAAAGCCGATGGCCTTGAGGTAGTTGCAGCCTTTACTCAGCAGTGCCGGGTCTTTTTCGGGGTATTGCTCACCCATCTGCTGAACGCCGCGTTGCGCGTTGTCATGGAGGATCATCGAGGTGTCACCGATGTCTTCATCCAGTCGATCAAGGTAAAACCCGAGTACACCAAACATCGCATTGTCCTGGCTTACCGTTCGCAGCGCCTGCTGCCAATGCGCAGTACTGACCCGCTCGAACCGGTGGCCCGCCCGGTTGAATGCATCCAGGTAGTGCTCCCAGCTCAGTGGTTGCGGGTTATGCAGGTTGAATACGCTTCTATCGGCTTGAAAGCGATTGCAGTGGAACGCAATGAAGCGAGCCAGAAAGTCCACGGGCATCAGGTCGAAATTCAGGTCCAACCTCGGCAGCAAGCCCAACTGCAGCGACCCCTTGAGCATCAACATCAGGCGATTCTTTTGTGGCTGGCAGATACCGTTATGGCTGTTGAAGCTGATATTTCCAGGGCGATGGATGTTCACCCAGGCTCCTTGCTCCGCTGCACGTCCCAGGACCCGCTCGGCGACCCACTTGGACAGGTTGTAGCCATTTCGGATGTACAGCGGCAGGGTGGCTGCCGCCGGAGCTTCGAGCACATGCCCTGTCGTGCCGATGCTGCTGGCGGCCGACAACGTCGATACAAAGTTGAAGACTTTCTTGCAGCGGGTTTCGCACAGGCGCAGGCATTCGAATATGGGGTCGACGTTGTCCCTGGCCAGTGAGGCGTAGTCCAGCACGTGGTTGACCCGTGCTGCGTTGTGCACCAGCGCGCCAAAGTCTGCGGCGAGTGCGTCATACGCGTCACAGGCCAAACCCAATCGCGGCAGGCTGACATCGGCGGCGAATACTCGTACGCGGCTCAAGTCCAGATGTTCCAGTTGGTAGTCACGCAACGCCTGGGTAAAACGAGCCATCGCAGGACTCCCCGGCAAGTCACGCACCAGGCACGCCACCTCGGTGGCACCGGCGTTCAACAACGCCTCGACAATATGGACGCCGACGAAACTGTTGGCCCCCGTCACGATCACCTTGTGCGGATTGCCTGCGCGGTCCCCTTGCAACGGATTGATTTCCCACTCCCGTTGAGCGTCCATGGCCGCTTGGGCAGAGGATGCGTCTGGCAGTTCACCATCCTCCATCAGCGTTGCGAGCGTACGAATAGTCGGTACTTCAATGAAATGGCTCAACGCGAAACTACGGCCAAATTGCTCGCGAACGCGCAACAACAGCGTCGACAGCAAAATCGAATGGCCGCCCAGTGCAAAGAAGCTTTCATCGATGGGCAACTGGCGGGTGGGCAAGCCCAGCAGCTCACCCCAAAGGTCGCTCAATCGCGCTTGAAGCGGCGTATGCGCGGCGCCGGGAGTGGCCTGCAAAATGGGGAGGAAGGGGCGCGACAGCAGCCCCTTGCGGTCGACTTTGCCGTTGTCGCTGTGCGGCATGGCTGGCAGTTCCACCCAGAAACCAGGTTGCATGTAGTCCGGTAGCCACTGGCGCGCATGCTGCTGCAAGGCCACCAGCGAAGCGTTAAGTTCGGGCTGGGCGACAAAGGCGCAGATCCTGCTTTCATGGTCGATCACCACGGCCAGCTCGCGATACAGCCTGTTGCTGCGCAGGCATTGTTCAATCTCCCGGGGGTCGACCCGAAAGCCGCGGATCTTTACCTGATCGTCGCGACGCCCACCCAGCACAATCCCTGCGGCGGTCCACTGCGCGAAGTCGCCGCTGCGGTAGGCCCGCAGCCTTTGGCCGCCCGGCACCAGCAGTTCGACGAACGGGCTGTCAGCCTGCCGCGGCGCATTCACATACCCCAGGCTCACTCCGGGCCCGACGATGTACAACTCGCCCATCACCTGTTCATCCACCGGTTGCAGATCGTCATCGAGGATCAGCACCTGGCTATTGGCGATGGGGTAGCCGACATTACGATTATTGTCATCGGGGGCGAACGTCCGGTGCGTAATCAGTACCGTGGTTTCGGTGGGACCATAGAGGTTGTGCAACTGACACCGTCCTGCCAGCCGCTCGATTACATGGGGTTCGCAGGCATCGCCACCGGTGAGCAGATGCGTTAGGCCGAGGGGGGGATCCGGCGGCAGGATGTTGAGCAGCGCAGGCGGCAGGAAGGCATGAGTGACGCGTTGTCGGCGGAGCAATTCCACCAGTTGCCCAGGGTCGCGTCGCTGCTCCTCACTGGGTACGATCAACTCGGCGCCGGCAATCAGGGCGGGGAAGATTTCGATCAATGACGAGTCGAAACCCAAGGGCGAAAACTGCAGGACGCGGCTCCGTTCATCCAGTGTCATGCAGGACCCGAACCAAGCGGTGAAATGCGCCAGGTTACCTTGGCTGAGCAGCACACCCTTGGGCTGGCCCGTACTGCCCGATGTATAGAGCACCATGCACGGCATATCCGAGCAGGGGCGATCGTGCATCAGCGAGGATGAGGAGTTGGCGTTGTGCGCCTCGACTGTGCTGACATCCAGTGAAATGAAACACTCCCGTAATGGATGTTGGCCGGCATCCAGCAATACGTGGGCCCCAGCGTTTTCGAGCATGGCCCGATGGCGTTGTGTGGGTTGATCAGGTCCCAGTGGCAGGTACACCGCGCCACTGCCCAGTACGGCAAGAATGCTGGCATACAATTCCACGGATTTTTCCAGGCATACACCGATCACCGGTGGCGCCTCAAGCGCCTCCAGCAGCGGGCGCAATCGCAGCTGAATCGCCATGGCCTGTAGGTGCAGTTGGCGGTAGGTCACGGTGTGCCCCGCAATGTTCAGCGCCGGCCGGACGGCGAACAGGACAAGGCTGGCCTGCACCCGTTCGATCACCGGTACCTGGGCTTCCTGGATCAGGGCAGGGTTTGCCGTACGATTGAATCGATGCATAAATGCCAACGGCTCAAGCCCGTGCAGGCCGTGCTCGGGCCAGTCAGTGGCAATCGCGCGTGTAGAGAGAGACTCGGGGTCACGTGAGAAGCCACTGACTAGCAGTGCGACCCAATCCACCAGCGCGGTTGTTGCCTGCCGACGCAATCGCTGGCCGTTGCCACTGGGCTCCTCGGCGATGTCCAGCACGGCGAACAAGCGTCGGCCATGGTCATAGGCGCGCACTTGCAGCGCAGACAACCCACCGTCGCTCAACGGGCCAATCCCCAGGCGCAGACTTATACAGGTGGTTTCGCCCACGTCATCCGGCAACGGCAGGCTGCCGTCTTCAATCCACAGGTCGGTGGCCTCATCCCCTGAAACATGGCCGTACTGTTCCAGCATTGGCCTGATTTCGCCCAGTGCCTTGCTTGTGCCGCACCAGCCGATGGTCAGGCACCTCATGGCGACACCGACAGGTAGTCGCTCAGCACCTGCCCCACACTCGGCGTTTGCAGCAAGCCGCTGTGTTGCAGGAAGCCCATGATATTGCCCATCAACGGGTGCTGGCGGGTGATGGGGAACGCCAGCGCTGATATTTCATCGCGCAGCACACCGCGCAGGCGCTCGCTGATGTCCAGGTGTTCGATCAGGCGCAGGTCGAAGTTTTTCTGCAGGTCGTTGGTCAGGTAATGCGTCAGGAATGTCGGCAGTACGTGAGCGATGCTGTCACGGTCATCCGGGCTCGCGGTTTGCCAGTAGATGCGCACCAGCCGCGTCCAGAACTGCGCGTGGCGACCTTCGTCAAACAGGTGGTCGTCCATCAAGCCTCGTATGGAGGCCTTGACACTGCGGTCCTTGGAAAACGCTGCGACATCGTGGGTCACGGTGTTTTCGGCGATGGCTACGCCAATCAGCTCTACAGCGTCGCTCAGGTGTTCCGGAGCCTGCGCCTGCGCCGCCGGCAGCGCGCGACTCAGTTCGATATGCCCGGGCAGGTCAATCGGTTGTATGCCCGTCATTGTGACAGTCTGTTGCATGAAATCCAGGGCCACCAAGGCGTGGTAGTCCTCGTCCACCACAACCGTCATCGCATCAACGCGACAGGCAAGCGGGAAGGGCAGCGAGAAGCGATTCTTGGCAATGCTGCGCGCGGTCTTGTCGACGATTTCGGTTTCGAAAATCACCACATCGTGGATGAACTTATAGAAGCTTTGCACCAGCACGAAGTGGCGCCATTGCGAGCAATGTTCCATGAAGGTCGCGTTGAGTACCAAGGGCTGACGGCACAGTGGGTAGATCAGCTTGTCGTCGTCTTCCAACAGGCGACGAGGGCGGGTTCGGATGGTGGCGCGGCGTTCCCAGTCGTCGGCGATGGTGGTGTATCCGGCGGTATTCATGGGTGTACCTCGTGCAGCGCGGCGCGCACCTCGTCCCAGAACGTGATACGGCTTTCTACGGCGGCAAGGGCTGCGTCATGGGCCTGTTGCGGATAAGCCGGGTCTGCACCCACCAGGCGTTCGAGCAGTTCTTCAGCTGCTGGCCCGTGATGCTCAGTGTCCAACTCGATGTGGCGCCTGAAGTAGCCACACAAGGCTGGTGCCTGGCGATGGATGAGCGTATCGGGCTGCAGGAGGTGTTCGAACATACTTGGGATGACACGCTCACGCCCATGAAGGAATGCAGCTGCTACGCAATGGGTAGGGGCTTGCAGCGCAATGTGCAGCGTGGCGCTGACGAAGCGCGCGGCCCCAGCAGGAACATCGGCCATGCGCAGGGCCGTGCTTGCTTCCACGCCCTGGTGCTGCAGTGCAATGAAACGGTGTATCGCCGAGGTGCTGGCGCCGACTTCGACCATGGCTTCCAGGTACCACTCGAAGTGGCTGCAATGGCCTTGCCTGGGGTGTGAGTCTGATTCTTCGCCCAGCACAATCTCATTGATCAAGCGTGCTGCTTGCGGGTCGGCCGGTGGCAGCCAGGGTAGGCGAGTGCAGGTCAGGTCCTGCTGCAGGCGTTTGGTGAGCGTCATGAAGTCCCAGACAGCGAATACATGGTTTTCCATGAATAGTCGTAACTTTTCCAGCGAAGTTATTTCCAGAAATAACGGATGGCTGCACAACAGCCGTTTTCTTTGTTCCAGTAAAGGTGGGTACATAGTTGATGCCTATAAATTATTGCGTCGCCGCTAAAACAACGTTGGGCTTTTGTATGCCGCAAAAAGATAAGAAAGATGTAAACCAGGCTTTGCGCGCACGCGCGCTCACGCAAGTGGGGCTGCACGGTCGAATTAAGTGGCTGATTTAGTAATGAAAGATAATAAGCGGGTTAAACAAGTTGGTGAGTATATGAATGCATCAGATGTTTTTCTAAATAATATAAGCTGTCGGCAACTTACTTTATAAGAGTGGGACGTTTCTTCTGCGCGGGGTGCTACTTGGTCAGGTAGGGAACCCCGCAGTGCTCGACGGGTAAGCCGAGCGACCTGACACCTTGTTAGAGCGTCTTCTTTGCGGCGGCGTCCAGGTCATTGAGATAGGTTGTGATCACTTCCATCCCGCGCATCAAGTGATTACGCAGCGTCAGGATGCTTTCCTCGACCTTCTTTTGTGCCACCAGGTTCAGCAGTTCACGGTGGTCTTCCTGGGAAGTCTCGCCCAGCCCCATCGCCTCGAGGTTGAAACGCAGGAAGCGCTCCTCCTCATTCAGTCCGTGCTCCACCAGCTTGAGCAGCCGCTGGTTGGGGGCCTTGCCATACAGGGTCATGTGGAACAGGCGATTGAGACGGCCAATCTCGGTGTAGTCTTTTTCCTGTTCCAGGGCAAAGATGAGCGTGTCTGCCTCGGCGATATCGGCTTCGGTCAGCAAGGGAATCGACAAACGCAGGGCTTCAGACTCCAGCAACATTCGCAGCTCATAGGTCTCAGCCGAATTGTCTTCGATCAACGGTGCAACCACGGCGCCCTTGTGGGTGACTACATGCAGCAGTGACTG
Organism: Pseudomonas sp. Yb2C2; assembly: GCF_052112325.1. Taxonomy (NCBI): domain Bacteria; kingdom Pseudomonadati; phylum Pseudomonadota; class Gammaproteobacteria; order Pseudomonadales; family Pseudomonadaceae; genus Pseudomonas; species Pseudomonas sp. Yb2C2. The sequence continues at coordinate 9,019 of NZ_JAVAJK010000037.1, forward strand.
GGCCTCCAACTGACGCAAGGCTTCACGCACCGGCATGCGGCTGACCCCGAACAGGCTGGCCAGCTCCTGCTGGCGCATGGCGGTACCGCAGGGCAAGCGGCCATCAAGGATGGCATTGCGCAAGGTTTCTTCAATCACGGAGCGAGCAAGATGGGCGGGAATAGGGCCGGTGATCTTGATGCTGTTCAACGGATTCGGCTTCTGCGTCACGGTTACGCTATCCTCCTTATTAAAATAGGGGTGCTAATTGGATCCAATGCACACTAGAGGCTGCCCATAGGGCTTGTCAAACGGGCACGGTTTCGGCTTGTAAGCGTTTCAACGCGCGGCTCCGGCGGCCCACGCGCGGGTTTTGCCGAGTCTGACACGCCACTGACGTGTTGCGACATTACCGCATATAGATATTCTTTAACGGTATTTAAATTGCCATTCTTATATCTATAAAGTCACTCTCCTGTCTGACCGGGAGTGAACTCATGTCCGCCACCTCTACTGTTCCAACAGCGACCCTTGCCGCCCAAACGTTCGAGATTCGACCACTGCCCGGCAGCGTCGGTGCCGAGATTGTCGGCCTGGATTTGTCCCGGCCAGTCAACGACCAGGATTTCGCCCGCATTCATCGCGCGCACCTGGATCACCACGTCGTGGTGTTCCGCGACCAACGCATCACCCCCGAACAACAGATCGCTTTCAGCCGCCGCTTTGGCGTCCTGCAGATCCACGTGCTCAAGCAGTTCCTGCTGGCCAACCACCCGGAAATCCTGATCGTCTCCAACATCATCGAAAACGGCCAATCCATAGGCCTGGGTGACGCAGGCAAATTCTGGCACTCGGACCTGTCCTATAAAGAGCTGCCGAGCCTGGGCTCGATGCTTCACGCCCAGGAGCTGCCGTCGGAAGGCGGAGATACCCTGTTTGCCGACATGCACAAAGCCTGGGACCAACTGCCCGAGCACCTGCGCAAAGCTGTTGAAGGCCGCAGTGCCGCGCACTCTTATACCGCGCGCTACAGCGAAACCAAATTCGAAGGCAACTGGCGCCCGACGTTGACGCCCGAGCAGCTTGCCCAAGTCGCGGAAGTGGTTCACCCCATCGTGCGCACCCACCCGGAAAACGGCCGCAAGGCGCTGTTCGTCAGTGAAGGCTTCACCACCCGCATCGTCGGCCTGCCGGAAGACGAAAGCCGCGACCTGCTGGCCCAGCTCTACGCCCACAGTGTGCTGCCGCACAACATCTACCGTCACCAATGGCAGCCCCACGATCTGGTGTTCTGGGACAACCGCTCGCTGATTCACCTGGCCGCCGGTTGCCCGAGCCATCTGCGCCGCAAACTGTTTCGCACCACCATCCAGGGCGACGCGCCTTTCTGATTCGGAGCATGACCATGTCCAGGAAAACCCCATTTGCACGGCTGGCCGCGACCGTCGGCCTCGGTGTCAGCCTGTTGGCCGGCAGCCTGGTGGCGCCGACGGCTGCGCAGGCCGAAGGCGAGATCCGCATCGCCGAACAGTTCGGTATCGTCTACCTGCTGCTTAACGTAGTGCGCGACCAGAACCTGATCGAAAAATACGGCAAGCAGGAAGGTCTCGACATCAAGGTCGACTGGACCCAGCTGTCCGGCGGCGCAGCGGTCAACGACGCACTGCTCTCCGGCTCGATCGATATCGCCGGTGCCGGCGTCGGTCCGCTGCTGACCATCTGGGACCGCACCCATGGCAAGCAGAACGTCAAGGCCGTGGCCTCCCTGGGCAACTTCCCCTACTACCTGGTCAGTAACAATCCCAAGGTCAAGACCATTGCCGACTTCACCGACAAGGACCGTATCGCCGTGCCGGCGGTGGGCGTGTCGGTGCAGTCGCGCTTCCTGCAATACGCCGCCGCCAAGCAATGGGGCGACAAGGAATTCAATCGCCTCGACAAGTACACCGTCGCCGTCCCGCACCCGGATGCCACCGCTGCCCTGATCGCCGGCGGCACCGAACTGACCGGGCACTTCTCCAACCCGCCGTTCCAGGACCAGGCCCTGGCCAACCCTAACGTGCATGTGGTGCTGAACACCTACGACCTGCTGGGGCCGAACTCGCCAACGGTGCTGTTCGCCACCGAGAAATTCCGCAACGACAACCCGAAGACCTACAAGGCATTTGTCGAGGCGCTGACCGAAGCCGCGCAATTCGCCCAGAACGATAAAGGCGCTGCGGCCGACACTTACATCCGCGTCACCAAGGCCAAGATCGACCGCGCCGAGTTGCTGAAAATCATCGACAACCCGCAGTTCGAATTCAGCGTCACGCCAAAAAACACCTACCCGCTGGCGGAATTCCTCTACCGCGTCGGCGCCATCAAAAACAAGCCTGAATCGTGGAAGGACTACTTCTTCCAGGACGCCAAGCCCCTGCAAGGAAGTTGAGATGAACGCGCCCTTGCAAGGCCACACGGCCAGCAACCTGCACACCGCCGCACCATTGCTGGCGGTGGATAACGTCAGCCTGGAATACCGCACCCCCGAGCGCGTGGTGCGCGCCACTCACCAAGTCAGCTTCGAGATCGACCCGGCGGATCGCTACGTGTTGCTCGGCCCATCGGGTTGCGGCAAATCCACACTGCTCAAGTCCATTGCCGGGTTTATCAAGCCCTGCGAAGGCGAGATCCGCCTGCTGGGGCAAAAGGTCGAACAACCAGGCCCGGACCGCATTGTGGTGTTCCAGGAATTCGACCAACTGCCGCCATGGAAAACCGTCAAACAGAACGTGATGTTTCCGCTGCTGGCGTCGAAAACTTTGCCGCGTCGCGAAGCCGAAGAACGGGCGCTGCACTACCTCGACAAAGTCGGCCTCTGCGCCTTTGCCGACGCTTACCCGCACACCCTTTCCGGCGGTATGAAAGCCCGCGTGGCCATCGCCCGCGCCCTGGCCATGCAGCCGAAGATCCTGCTGATGGACGAACCCTTCGCCGCCCTCGACGCCCTGACCCGACGCAAGATGCAGGAAGAATTGCTGCTGCTCTGGGAAGAAGTGCGCTTCACCCTGCTGTTCGTCACCCACTCCATCGAAGAAGCGCTGGTGGTGGGCAATCGCATCCTGCTGCTGTCGCCGCATCCGGGGCGCGTGCGCGCGGAAATCCACAGCCATCAATACGACTTGCACAGCCTCGGTGGCGTGGAGTTCCAGGCGTCGGCGCGGCGGATTCATCGCCTGTTGTTCGATGAAGCGCCCGAGGCCGAACGTGAGTTGGGTTTCGCCGACATCCGCATCGCTTACTAAGGGGACAACCCAATGCGCCAGGAATACGAAATCAACCTTGAGCCGCTGCTCAGTGTCCCCATTGAACGCGAACTGCCCCTGCGCCAACGCCTGTGGCAGCAAGGCTGGCTGCGCAAGGGCCTGATCCTGATCGTGCTCGCGATCCTTTGGGAAGCCGTCGCGCGCTACCAGAACAACGACCTGCTGCTGCCGAGTTTCCTGCAGACCTTTCACGCGCTCTATGACGGCCTGCTCAGTGGCGAACTGCTGGGCAAGGTGAGCATCTCGCTGGTGGTGCTGATCAAGGGCTACCTGATCGGTATCGTGCTGGCGTTTGCCCTGACCACCCTAGCGGTGTCCACGCAACTGGGCCGTGACCTGCTGAGCACCCTGACCTCGATGTTCAACCCACTGCCGGCCATTGCGTTATTGCCGCTGGCGCTGCTGTGGTTCGGCCTGGGCCAGAACAGCCTGATCTTCGTGCTGGTGCATTCGGTGTTGTGGGCGCTGGCGCTCAACACGTATTCAGGGTTCCTCGGCGTGTCCGAAACCCTGCGCATGGCTGGTCGCAACTACGGCCTCAAGGGCATGCGTTTCGTGTTGTTCATCCTGATCCCGGCCGCACTGCCGTCTATCCTCGCCGGGCTGAAAATCGGCTGGGCCTTCGCCTGGCGCACACTGATCGCCGCCGAGCTGGTATTCGGTGCGACCAGCGGCAAGGGCGGTCTGGGCTGGTACATCTTCCAGAACCGCAACGAGCTGTACACCGACAAGGTATTCGCCGGCCTGGCGGTGGTGATCCTGATCGGCCTGCTGGTGGAAAACCTGGTGTTTGATACCTTCGAGCGGCTCACCGTGAAGCGTTGGGGCATGCAGCGCTGATACACCCAGCCTGCTACGATTGCGGCCAGCTCACTCCCGACTGATCACGAGTGCTTGGCATGCAACTACCCGACATGAACCTGTTGGTCGCCCTCGACGCCTTGCTCGACGAGGGCAGCGTGGTGGGCGCCGCGCGGCGGATGAACCTCAGCCCGGCGGCCATGAGCCGCACCCTCACGCGTATTCGCGAAGCGGTAGGCGATCCGATCCTGGTGCGCGCCGGTCGCGGCCTGGTGCCGACGCCCAAGGCCCTGGAGTTGCAGGGCCAGGTGCGCAACGTGGTGGAGCAGGCCGCGCTGTTGTTTCGCTCGGCGGACCAGGTGGACCTGAGCACCCTGCGCCGTCGCTTCAGTGTGCGCGCCAATGACTTTTTCATCGGCGTGTATGGCGGTCGGCTGTTTGACACCATGGAGCGCATGGCGCCACTGTGCGAGCTGTGTTTCGTGCCTGAAGGCGACACCGATGATGAAGCGCTGCGCGAAGGACGGCTGGACCTGCGCGTGAGCAACACCATGCCGGTCACCCCGGAAGTGAAGGTGCAGAACCTGTTTTCCACCACCTTCGTGGGCCTCGCGCGGGAGGACCACCCGTTGTTTGACGAAGAGATCACTGCCGCGCGCTTCGCCAGCTATTCCCATATCAGCATCTCGCGACGTGGCATCGCCCGTGGGCCGATCGACACCGCGTTGAATGCCCAGGGCCTGGAGCGGCGGGTTGCGATGATTGCGCCGGGCTTTCACGGTGCGATGTTCATGTTGCCTGATTCCGACCTGATTCTGCCGGTGCCCAAGGAAGCCCTGTTGAGCGCCAACCGCTTGAAGCTGCCACTGCGCGCGTTTGCGTTGCCGATCTCGCTGCCGACGTTGGTATTGGCCCAATCCTGGCACCCGCGCTTCGACAAAGACCCGGCTCATAAGTGGCTGCGCGAGACGATGCGTGAGAGCTGCCACGCCACCTGGCTGGAAGCTCAACCCACCTAAACATCAAGCGTACACAGGGCAAATGTGGGAGGGGGCTTGCTCCCGATTGCGTTGGATCAGATAGAAAATCTGTGTCTGGCACACAGCAATCGGGGGTAAACCCCCTCCCACATGTAGATTTGTGTCGGTTTCAGGATTGTGTGTGGTGCAGTTATAAGCTGCCAATAAGTAACTTTTTGTCATGCATGTGCCTGATTAAACTGCTCGGGTATTTCTAATCCCGAGCTGCCTGTTTATGACTTCCCTCGCTGCCCCCACCCTTGCGGCCGCAGCCAGACCCACCGCCATCACCCCGCCTGTATTTGGCCCGCGCATCATCATCGGCCTGGTCGGCGTGTTGCTCGCGGTGCTGGTGTCCGGCCTCAACGAGATGGTCACCAAGGTGGCCCTCGCGGATATTCGCGGCGCGCTGTACATCGGCTTTGACGAAGGCACCTGGCTGGTGGCCGCGTACACGGCCACCTCCGTGTCGGCCATGGCCTTTGCGCCCTGGTGTTCGGTGACGTTTTCCCTGCGGCGCTTCACCCTGTGCGCTATTGGCTTGTTCACCGCACTGGGGATCCTGTGCCCGTTTGCGCCGAACTACCAAAGCCTGCTGCTGCTGCGTACCGTCCAAGGCCTGGCCGGCGGTGCCTTACCGCCGATGCTGATGACCGTGGCGCTGCGCTTCCTGCCGGCCAACGTCAAGCTGTATGGTCTGGCTGGCTACGCACTTACCGCCACCTTCGGGCCGAGCCTTGGCACGCCATTGGCGGCGCTGTGGACTGAATATGTCGGCTGGCAGTGGGCGTTCTGGCAGATCGTCGGGCCGTGCCTGTTGGCCATGGCCGCCGTGGCCTACGGCTTGCCGCAAGACCCGCTGCGCCTGGAGCGCTTCAAGCAATTCAATTGGCGCGGCCTGTTGCTCGGCTTTCCGGCGATCTGCATGCTGGTGATCGGCATTCTGCAGGGCAATCGCCTGGACTGGTTCGAGTCGGGCCTGATCACCTTCCTGCTGTGCGGCGGCAGCGTGCTGCTGGTGCTGTTCATGTTCAATGAATGGTCGCACCCGATGCCGTTCTTCAAGTTGCAGATGCTCGGCCTGCGCAACCTGGCGTTTGCCCTGATCGTGCTGGCAGGCGTGCTGATGGTGCTGACCTCGGTGATCATCATCCCCTCGAGTTTCCTCGCCCAGGTCCAGGGTTATCGCCCATTGCAAACCGCGCCGGTGATGCTGCTGATGGCGCTGCCGCAATTGATCGCACTGCCGCTGGTGGCGGCGTTGTGCAACCTGCGCTGGGTCGATTGCCGCTGGGTCCTGGGGATCGGGCTGGGGATGTTGGTGCTGTGTTGCGTGGGCAGCGCGCACCTGACCTCGGCGTGGATTCGCGATGATTTCTACGGCCTGTACCTGCTGCAAATCTTCGGGCAGCCCATGGCGGTGTTGCCGCTGCTGATGCTCTCCACCGGCAGCATTCAACCGGCGGATGGGCCGTTCGCCTCGGCCTGGTTCAACACCGTCAAAGGCCTGGCCGCCGTGATTGCCACCGGCGTGCTGGATGCGCTGACCACCCAGCGCCTGCACTTTCACTCGACCATGCTGGTGGACCGCCTGGGTAACTCGCCGCTGGCCGACGGCGATGCGCCGGGCCTGGCCCACCGCCTGCACGAGCAGGCCGTGGTGCTGACTTCTTCGGATCTCTATTACGTCATGGCCGCTGTCGCGGTGGCGTTGATCCTGCTGATTTTCTGGATGCCCACGCGGATTTTTCCGCCTCGCGCACCGACCTAGCCACAAGGACTTCCCATGAAACGCAAAGACAAAATCGCCGTCTCCGTTATCGCCGTGTTTGCTGTCGGGGTGCTGGTGTACCTGGTCGCGCCCGGCCTGTTGGGCAACAAGCGCCAGGCCACCAACGACGCCTTCGTCGCCGCCGATTTCACCCTGGTGGCGCCACGTGTGGCGGGCTTTATCAAGGAAGTGCTGGTGGACGACAACCAGCGCGTCAAGGCCGGCCAACTGCTGGCGCTGATCGACGACCGCGATTTTCGCGCCGCCGCCCAGGCCGCCGACGCCGACACCCTGGTCGCCCAGGCCCAGCTGAAAAACGCCACCGCGACCCTGGAGCGCCAAAGCTCGGTGATCGCCCAGGCCCAGGCCACCGTGGCGGCAGACCGCGCCGAAGTGGCCTTCGCCGAACATGAACTGAACCGCTACAACCACCTCGCCGGCGTGGGCGCGGGTACCGTGCAGAACGCCCAGCAAGCCAAGACCCGCATCGACCAGGCCAACGCGCGCCTGGCCAACGCCACCGCGGTGCTGGCGGCCGAACGTAAGCAGGTGGAAATCCTCACGGCCCAGCGCGATGCAGCCGAAGGTGGACTCAAGCGTGCCCAGGCCGCGTTGGAAATGGCCAGCTATCAGCTGTCCTACACGCGCATCGTCGCGCCGGTGGATGGCATGGTTGGTGAGCGTGCGGTGCGGGTCGGGGCCTATGTGACCCCGGGCAGCAAGATCCTCGCGGTGGTGCCGTTGGCCGAGGCCTATGTGGTCGCCAACTTCCAGGAAACCCAGCTGTCCCATATGCACGCGGGCCAGGCCGTGCAGGTGCGGGTCGACAGCCTCGACGGGGAGTTGCTCAACGGCCACCTGGAGAGCCTCGCACCGGCGACGGGTGTGACCTTCGCATCGGTCAAGCCGGACAACGCGACCGGCAACTTCACCAAGGTGGTGCAGCGTATCCCGGTGAAAATCGTCCTCGAACCCAACCAACCGCTGACCGAGCGCCTGCGGGTCGGCATGTCGGTTGAAGCCAGCGTCGACACGCAGCCGGTCAAGCAGCGTGAGGTGGCCCAGCAATGAGACACCTTGCCTGGTTCACCCTGAGTGTTATCAGCCTGAGTGCCTGCACTGTCGGGCCGGATTTTCAGCGCCCGCACACGCCGCAAGCCACGCGGTGGAGCGAACCTCAAGGGCGACAAGCCGCCAGCCGAGCAGTGAGTGATCCGCTGCAAGAGCGCTGGTGGGACGTGTTCCACGACGAGCAACTGTCGGCCCTCACTCGCCGCGCGCTGACCGATAACCTCGACCTGAAGCTGGCCAGCAGCCGCCTGCAACAAAGCCGTGCGGTCCGCCAGGTGACCACCGCCGAGCGTTATCCCACTGTCGACGCCACGGGTGCCTACCAGCGCAAACGCAACAGCGGCAAAGGCTTGAACGACCCCTCCGGCGAAAACGGCCGTTCCGCGTTCAACCAGTGGGACGCGGGGTTCTCGGCGTCTTGGGAGCTGGACTTCTGGGGTCGGGTCAAACGCGAAACCGAAGCCGCCGATGCCACCCTGCAAGTGGCGGAAAACGACCGCCGCGCCGTGCTGTTATCGGTGCTGGCCGAGACCGCCCAGGACTACATCCAACTGCGCGGCGTGCAAAATACCCGCGCGGTGACCGAGCAAAACCTCGACGTCGCCCGCCACAGCCTCAAGCTCTCGCAACTGCGCCTGGCTGACGGCGTGGCCACCGACCTCGATGTCGCCGAAGCCGCCGCCCAGGTCGCCGCCATCGAAGCGCGGCTGCCGGATCTGCAGCAACGCCAGGACCAGTTGATCAACGCCCTCAGCCTGTTGATGGGCGAGCCACCCCAGGCTCTGCACGCGCAATTGTCCAAGGACGCCGCCGTACCGCAGGCCCAACGCCAGGTCGCCATCGGCCTGCCGTCGGAGCTCGCCGAACGCCGTCCGGATATCCGCCAGGCCGAGGCGCGCCTGCACGCCGCCACCGCCAGCATCGGCGTGGCCAAGGGCGATTTTTACCCGCGTATTACCTTGTCCGGCAGCCTCGGTTCCCAGGCCATGCAACTGTCGGATTTCGGCTCCTGGGGCTCTCGTGCGTTTGCCTTCGGCCCGCAAGTGAGCCTGCCGCTGTTCAGCGGCGGCCGCCTGCAAGGCATGCTGGACCTGCGCGAAGCCCAGCAACAGGAAGCGGCCCTGGCCTACCAGCAAACGGTGCTGCGTGCCTGGCATGAAATCGACGACCAACTGACCCGCTACAACGCCAGCCAGCTGCGCCGTGACAGCCTCGCCGAAGCCGTGCGCCAGAACCAGATCGCCCTGACCACCGCACAGCACCAATACGTTGAAGGCGTGGTGGATTTCGTCAACGTGCTCACCGTGCAAAGCGCGCTGCTGGCCACGCAGGAGCAGTGGGTCGAGAGTTCTACCGGGGTGTCGTTGGCGATGGTGGGGTTGTACAAGGCGTTGGGGGGCGGGTGGGAGTCGGTCTACCCAGTGGCAATGGCTCAGCATTGAAATTGGAGTATCCGATGTAGGACCGTTCTTGATTTTTGCTGCCTTAAACCTTGGTGAACCTTGATCGTTAAGCTTTCAGTCCGATTATTACCTGTGAGTCTTTCCGATGTCTGTCATCGAAAACCCCTACGCGCCTCCACAAGCTGATCTGCGCACTCCAGTCTCCGCCATCCAACCTACATTCTTCGTGGTCGCGCCGCGCAAGCTGGTCCTGATGGTGTTGCTGTCCCAAGGTTTTTATCTCTTCTACTGGTGTTACCAGCAGTGGGCCTGCTATCGGCGGGCTACTGGCGCAAAGGTGTTGCCGCTGGTGCGAGCGTTCTTCTCGGTGTTTTTTCTGTATTCGCTGGTGATGAAAATCAGGCAGAAACTGGCGCTTGACGGTACGCCGTACCGCTGGTGGCCGCGAGCCATGGCGCTGGGGCTTATTGCGTGTGGGTTGTTACCCTTTACCTACGTTTTTTTCGTCACCGCCATGACGGCAATGAAGTTGAGCGTGTGCTTGATGATCGTGCAGGTAGCGCTGTTCGTGCAGGTGCAAGGCGCGGTGAACCTGATCGAGGGCGACACAGATGGCGAGGCGAACAATCGCCTGACTTGGGCTAACGCAATCTGGATCGTTATCGGGCTGGGCATGTGGAGCTTGGGCTTTATAGGGGCGTTTCACGAGCAAGGGCTGTCGTGATTGTCCTCAGGGCGCAGTGTTTTTTAAGACTGCAAAAGCATAAAGATGACAACGTCTTGCGTTGAACAACCTTCCTGTAGTTCCAGGCTGATCAGTTTGAACAAGATGACGATGTCTTGACTTTTCATGGGGCTCCAAAAGCGAGTGTCCTCTGTCCGCGGACAGAGGACACTTTCTTGCACAGGGTTGACACTCATGTCAACGGTTTTGCAAAAACACCACATACCCTCGAAACCACTCACTCCCCTGCAAGTACCCCGGCTCCTCCCACTCTCCACCCTGAATCAAACCGATCTTGAACGGCAGCCCCATCCGGTTCATCCGTGGCAAATATGCCGCGTAATCCGGGATGCTCTGGCGGCCCTGATAGGTCTGCACCACCACCTCATCCACCACGCCTTTGAGCTGGCTGATGGCGGTGGGGTCGGCGTTGCTGCTCCAGTCCATCAGGCCGGTGATACTCAGTTTCAGATCGGCCGGCAGGCGCTGGCGCAGGTCGCGCAGGAAGTCGGCGTATTCGTGCAGGTATTGGGTGCGGGCGTCGAAGTCGATCTGGATGCCGACCACTGGGTTGCCTGCGTCGCGCCAGCGTTGTACCTGGCCGAGCAGTTGGGTATAGACCTGTTCGGGCCAGTGCAGGGTGTGGGCGCGGTAGACCACCCAGACGTCGCCGCGGGTGAGGCGCGGTACGCTGATGCCTTGGGCGATCAGCTGCACACCGCGCTGGGGCGCGCGGCGGGTGGCGTTGATCTGGCCCTGGAGGATGTACAGGGTCTTGGCCTGCTTGAGTACCGGCTGCGGCGTGACGCCGCTCCACAGCCAGAAGGCGTCGTAGTCGCGGGCATCGACGGCACCGAATGCCGGGCTTGCCAGCAACAGCAAGCCCAGCCACAGGTGTTTCACCAGTAATACTGCAGCGATTTGCCCCACTGGGTGTCGGCGAAACCACTTTTCAGCTGGCGGAACCAGGCTTTGCGCACGCCGGGTTCGACGTCCTTGCCGCCACAGCTGTTGTAGCCGGCCGGCGCGTAGCAGTTGATGGCGCGGAACAGGGCGTAGGCCTTGTCGTTTTTCGGCGCCTTGGCGTTGCCGATGACCTGTTGGTAACCGTCGAGCCGCGAGAAGGTTTCACCCTTGAAGTCCGAGGCGGTGCTGCCCAGGCTGCCGGCGGCGCGGGCCTGCTCCAGAGGCATGCCGTCCAGGTTGTTGCGCAGGATGAATTCGCCGAAGCAGTTCAGGGCCTGGGGGTTCTTCGCGTCGGTCTGCAAGGTCGCTGCGGTTTGCGCGATGCTGGGGCAGGCGTAGCCGGATTCGGCCTTGTCGCCGTTCCACTGGAACAGCTTAAGCGTCTGGCTGGCGCTGTAGACATAACCCAGGCTGGTGCCCAGCTTGTCCTCGGGGGCCTGGGCCGGCAGTTGCTTGAGGTCCTCGGCGAACGTGGCGAACTGGCCGCGCAGCAGGTCTTTGTAGAGCAGCACGAATTGCGCGGTCTGGCGTTCCAGCGGATCGCTCGCCTGGGCGATCTGCTGGCGCAGCAGTTCAGGCCCGGCAACGTTGCGCAGCAGGATGTAGCGCACCTGCCTGGCACTGATCGGCGAATCGCTGGCGAACACCTTGGCCAGTTGGCCGCTGCGCTCGTAGTTCATGGCCAGTGCCAACTCCAACTGGTCGCGTTGCAACGGCAGCTTTGCCAGTGGCAACAATTGCAGCCACAAGGCCTCGGCGCCTTTCCAGTCTTGCTTGGCTTCCAGGGCCAGGGCGCGCAGGGTCTGCTGGCTGAAGGCGAAGTAATTCAGGCTCGACGGCACGCTTTGCGGCAACTGCTTCAAGGCAGCGTCCGGTTGATGCTCGATGTACAGCGCGCACACAGCCAGCAGGTAGTCATAGAACTCTGGCTCGCTGGCGAACGCGGCTTTTTGCTTCTCGAGGTCGGCGCGGCTGAGGGCCGGCTGGTTGCCGCCGCGCATCACCATCAGGTCGCTGACGAGCTGGATCATCGGGGTCTTGACGGTATCGCTGTTGACCATCAACAGCTTGAGATCCGCTTCTTCTACCAGCTGATCTTCCGACACATTGCGCTGTTCGTCGGTGGCCGTCAGTGCCCAGGCGAACGCGTCGGCGAGCTGGGTGTTGTCATCGGCCAGCCAGTACACCCGGCGCAGCAAACCGTGGGCCGAGGCCGCGTATTCGCCCTGTGGGTAAGTTTTCAGGTAGGCGTTGAAACCCTGCTCGGCCGTGGCCAATGCGGGCTTATCCACACGGTCCAGGTGCGGCACGCCGTCTTCGTCATAGGTGTTGGCCTGGGCCTGGTTGAGCGCTGTGCGGGCGGTCATGTACAGCGCGGTTTCCTTCAGCCACGGCGACTGTGCACTGCCGACGCCAGCAAAGCCTTGCGCGGCCTCGGCGAAGCGGCCGCTGTAGAAATCGGCGGCGGCTTGCAGGTAGGTGCGAAACAGTTGGCCGCCGGCTGACTGGATCTGCTGCGCTTCGGCGATCACCGGGCCATCCCAGGTGCAGGTGGTGAGCAGTTGCAGCCGCGCCTTTGCCAGCAGCGCGCGCTCGTCCGCCGGCATGTCGGCCTTGACCACTTGGCGGATAAACGCCGTGGCGCTGTCATCGTCGTTGCTGCGGCAGCGGCTGCCTTCGCCATTGAGGAACGCTTCGCCAGCGGTTTTGTATTCCTCGCGCTTGATACCCAGGGGCGTCAGCAGGGTGTCGAGTTCGGCGGTAGGCGAATCGTCCGAGTCGGGCTCAGTCTCTGCACTGGAGGCAGCGGCCAGGCGATACACCGGGAACGGCACCGGGCCGAAACCCTGGGCCAGGTCATCTTCGCTCAACGCTTTGGGCGCCAACGGCGCGGCCTTTTTGTCGGCCAGCAACAGGCGCAGGTTGGCCCGGCTGTCATTGCCTGGGCTCAGGAACGGCACGTTGTTACAAGGGTCCAGGCTGTCACGCGAGACACGCCAATCGGGGTAGCACGAATCGTCGGAACTGGCCTGGGCCTGCTGGGAAATACCGGCCAGCAGGGCCAGTGCGAGGGGAGATAGAAAACCGATGCGCATGACGTGTCCTTGATCCTGGGTCCTTGGAGGGCGGCAATCATAACGTGTTCCTACGCAGGCTTCGGTGAAGCCCTACACAAATTGCTGATTTGTCGGGCGGGAATAGTGGCAATTAAATCTTGCTGCCCTAGACTGCGGTGATCTTCAGGGAGAAGCATGCGCATGACGCACCTACGTAAATGGATGTTAAGTTTTTCCTGTGTGCTGGGTGTGGCAACCATGGCCATGGCCGACGATCCGCTGTTGGATCATCCCTCCACAACGACCGCCGCCAGCACCGACAGTGAAGCCCGTGGCGTATTGCGTGCCCGCGACCAGGCAATGCTGGCCAGCGAATTATCCGGGCGCATTGTCGACCTGCCGTTCAGCGAAGGCGAGTCGTTCAAGAAGGGTGACACCCTGGCGCGCTTCGATTGTTCGGCCTACCAGGCCCAACTCAATGCGGCTTCAGCCGCCAGCCGTGGTGCCGGTGAAGAGCTGGCCCATAACAAGCAATTGGCCGCACTGAATTCCGTCGGGCGTTTTGAAGTGGCCCGCGCCGAAGCCAAGCTCACCGAAACCCAGGCCCAATCCCAGGTCTACCAGGTGCAGGTCAAGCGCTGCAGCGTGCTGGCGCCGTATGACGGCCAGGTGGTGCAGCGCAAGGTCCAGCGTTATGAAAGTGTTTCGGCGGGTGCGCCGCTGCTGGAAATCGTCGACAACCGCAGCCTGGAAATCCACCTGCTGGTGCCGTCGCGCTGGATGGGTAAGCTCAAGCCCGGCCAGACCTTCAGCTTTACCCCCGATGAAACCGGCCAGGCGTTCAACGCCACCGTCAAACGTCTCGGCGCCCGCATCGATGAAGGTAGCCAGACGCTTTTACTGGTTGCCGCTGTGACCAATGCTACCGGGTTGATGGCGGGCATGAGCGGTACCGCCCACTTCGCGCAACTGCAATGAACGCCCCGATGCCGGGCAATACCGAGCGGGTATTCGCCCAGTTTCTGGCGCTTGAGCACCAGACCCGTGCCGCCCGAACCATCGAGCAGTTGGCCTACGGCCTGGTCAACGACGGTCAGCCGTTGTTCGGCTATCGCCATGCGGCGCTGCTGATCGCCGGCAAGGTGCGGGCGGTGACGGCGGTGAGCAGTGTCGACCCGAATGCGCCGTTTGTGGCGTTCGTCGAGCAGGCCGTGGCGCAATTGCACAAGCAGGCGCTGAGCCAGGACGCACGGGTGGTACCGGCCGAGCAATTGAGCGCCCAGGTGCAGGCCGACTGGCAAAGCCTGTCCGCCGGCCATGTGTTCTGGCTGCCCTTGATCGACCCGCAAGGCCGCGTGTTCGGTGGTTTGTGGCTGGCGCGGGACACGCCGTGGAAACCCGCCGAGCAGGTGTTGCTGGCGCAGTGGGGCGATACTTGCAGCCATGCCTGGCTCGCCCTGCAACCGCGCCAGCCGTGGCGGCTGCGCCTGACCCGCAAGCGCCAGGTGCTGGTGGGCGTTGCGTTGTTGCTCACGCTGCTGATCCCGGTGCGCCAATCGGTATTGGCGCCGGCTGAAGTGGTGCCGCTGGCCGGGCAGGTGGTGGCAGCGCCATTGGACGGGGTGATCGCCGAATTCCTGGTCAAACCCAACCAGGTCGTCAAGACCGGCGACCTGCTGCTGCGTTTTGAAAGCACCACCCTCACGGCTCAGGCCGATGTGGCCGCGCGCGCCCTGGGCGTGGCCGAAGCGGAACTCAAGGCCAATGCCCAGCGTGCCTTTGCCGATGCCGAATCCAGTTCGCGCATCGACCTGCTGGCCGCGCGGGTCGAGCAAAAACGCGCCGAGCGTGACTATGCCCGCGAGTTGCTCAAGCGCAGCGAAGTGCGCGCCGAACGCGACGGTATCGCGGTATTCGCCGACGCCGAACGCTGGACCGGCAAACCGGTGCAGACCGGCGAGCGCCTGTTGCAGATCGCCGACCCGACCCAGGCCGAATTGCGCATTGAACTGGCGGTGGGCGATGCGATTGCGCTGGAGCCGCACGCCCAGGTCGCGCTGTTCCTCGACAGCGATCCGTTGCAGCGCTATCTCGCCACCCTGCAACGCGCCGCCTACGAGGCCCAGCCCACTCCGGGCGGGCAATTGGCTTATCGCCTGGACGCGCAGTTCGATGAAGCGCCGCCGCGTATTGGCCTGCGCGGTACCGCGAAGGTCTTTGGCGAGCGCGCGCCGCTGGCCCTGTACCTGTTGCGCCGACCGCTGGCGGGTCTGCGCCAGAGTGTGGGCCTGTGACGTGCCTGCCCAAGCTGCGCGAAGACCTGCAACTGTCCAGCGCCGGCGCCGCCCTGGATGGTTCGCCGCGCTGGACCCTCGCCGATCCGGTGCGCGGGCGCTATTTCAAGCTCGGTGCGACCGCCATCCGCCTGTTGCGCCACTGGGCCTTGGGCGACCCGGAAAAAGTCCTGCAAGCCGCCAACCGTGAGCCGGGCCTGCCCCTGGGCGGCAGCGAGGTAGATGAACTGCTGAGTTTTCTACGCGCCCACGACCTGATCGCCGCCCTCGACCCCGAACAACGGGCCAGCTACCTGTATAAAGCCGCCGCGCAGAAACAAAGCCTGGGGAAAGTCCTGCTGCACCAATACCTGTTTTTCCGCATCCCGCTGTGGCGTCCGGACGCTTTTCTCAACCGGGCATGGCCGTGGCTGGCGCGCTTCGGGCCGGGCCTGTTGCGCTGTGGTTTGCCGATCATCCTGGGGTTCGGCGTGTTTCTGGTCGCGCGGGACTGGCAGCGGTTCCTGGCGACCTTCCCGCACCTGTTCAGCCTGGGGGGCGCCCTGGCCTTTGGCACCGCGTTGTTTTTCGCCAAGCTGTGCCATGAGTTCGGCCATGCGTTCATGGCCAAGCGCGCCGGCTGCCGGGTACAGAGCATGGGTGTGGCGTTCATGGTGATGCTGCCGATGTTTTACACCGACGTGAGCGACGCCTGGCGCGTCAATGATCGCCGCTCTCGCCTGATGATCGGCGCGGGCGGGGTGATGGCCGAATTGTTGCTCGCCTGTGTCGCCCTGCTGGCCTGGTCGCTGTTGCCGGACGGCCCGGCCCGCACGGCGGCGTTCATGTTGGCCAGTGCCACGTGGCTGACCACCCTGGCGATCAACCTCAACCCGTTCATGCGCTTTGATGGTTATTTTTTGATCAGTGACCTGTGGGGTGTCGATAACCTGCAAGGTCGCGCATTCGCTCTATGCCGCTGGCGCCTGCGTGAGTGGCTGTTCGGCTACGGCGAGCCGGCGCCGGAGCCCTGGTCACCGACGATGCAACGGCGCCTGCTGTGGTGGGGTTACCTGGCGTGGTTGTGGCGGGCAGCGTTGTTCCTGGGGATCGCCTTGGCGGTGTACCACCTGTTTTTCAAACTGCTCGGGATATTCTTGATGCTGGTGGAGTTGGTGTGGTTCATCTTCCTGCCAATCTTCAAGGAATGGCGCGAATGGTGGAGCCGGCGCAGCCAGGCCTATGCGCCGAGGGTGCTGCTGACCGGCCTGGGGTTGCTGTTGATCCTGCTGGCGCTGGTGGTGCCATGGCGCAGCGCCGTGGAACTGCCGACGATGCTCGAGGCGGGACGCGCCAGTGCGCTGCATGCGCCTGTGGCGGCGCGGGTCAAGGGGTTGAAGGTCGTCGATGGGCAAACGGTGAGCCAGGGCCAGGTGCTGATTGAGCTGGAATCCCCTGACCTTGATGCCCGGCAAAGTATCGTGCGCCGCGAAGTGGAGATCCTGCAGTTGCAGATGCGCCGCCAGGCGGGTCGCAGTGAAACGGCGGCGGACGCGGGCATCAACGACCAGCGACTGTCCCAGGCCCTGGCCGAGTACCGTGGCCTCGCCGCGCAGCGTGAGCGCCTGCTGTTGCGAGCGCCCCATGCCGGCATCGTGCGCGATGTGCTGCCGCAGTTGAGCGTGGGCCGCTGGCTGTCACCCAAGGACGCGCTGGCGCGGGTGGTGGAAGACGGCGCCCGTCTGCGCGGCTATGTGGCTGAAGCCGAATTGTGGCGCGTGGCGCCGGGGGCGACCGGGCGTTTCATCGCCGATGACCCGATGCACGCCGCCATCGCGGTGGAATTGACCGACATCGACGCCAACGGCGTGGCCTACCTGGATCAAGAGGCGCTGACCTCCGACCACCATGGGCCGATAGCCGTACGCCGTGACGAAAACCAGCGTCCGGAGCCGGTACAGGCCCAATACGGCGCTCGCTTGAAGAGTGTGCAACCGATCCCGACACCCCATCAGCCGCTGCGCGGTGTGGTGGTGTTGCAAGGGCGCCGTGAGTCGGTGCTGGGTGTGGCCTGGCGACGGGTGGCAGCGTTGGGGGTTAGGGAAAGCGGGTTCTGACAGGAGTGGAACGCAATGTTGAACAAGGAAGGCGCGTTGGCGCTGGGTCTCTCGGTGCGCCCGTCACGCAGTATCGACGAGCCGTTTTTGCACAGGCTTTACCGCTCGGCACGCCCGGACTTGCAGTGGATCGATGGTGAGCAGGCCCTGGTGGAGGAGGTCATCGCCCAGCAGTTTCAGGTTCAGGAGCGCGGCATGGGCGAGCACTTTCCGGGTGCGCTGCATTACGTGATCGAGAAACTCGATACCCCCATCGGCGCCTTGAGTGCCGACTTCGGGCCCAATGAAATCCGCGTGTTGTACCTGGCGTTTATCCCCGTCGCCCGAGGCCGGGGCTTTGGCCGGGCAGTGCTGCAGGGCGTGCAGCAAGCCGCACAACAGGTGTGTTGCCCGGTGGCCACGGTGGTCTGGGCGAGCAACCCTCATGCGCGCCAGCATTACCTGGCGCTGGGGTTTCGGGAGGAAGAAGCGACGCCTGCCGCTCAGCGCTTGGTGTGGTACCCGTCTCAGTTGAACACGATGCAGAAATAACCGCGTTGCGCGTCACGGCCCATGGCGGGCTCGCGGGACACAAACACGTGTTCCAGGCAGGTGTCCGCCAGTGACAAACGGCACAGGCCATCGACGAAGTCGGTAGGCTCCAGGCTGTTGAGCAACACACTGAACGCCTCGCGAGGGCTGCCGGGCATGCTCGCTTGCGGGGCATCGTTCAAGCGCTGGATCTGGATCGGCAGCGCCGAACCATCGGGCAGGTACAGCACGCTGGTGCGGTTCAGCAGCGGCCGAAAATGTTCCGGGGTGACCAGGTTCAACATAGGAGGCTCCGCGTCAGAAGGGCCGAGGCCTGTAAGCCTCGGCCCCGTGCAGGTGTCAGCTGCGTGATGGAAAGATCCCGTTCAGGGCAATGCTGAAGTTGATCGCCAGGAACGGATTCATCGACCCCATGGGCAGGCCTTGGCCCGCAGGCGCGAGGGTTCCCGTCACCGTGGAGGCGACGCCCTTGAGCGTTACCGGGCTGACGCCTTGTTGGTCGGAGTAGATCGTGGCACTGCCCGGTCCAGTGCCGGAAGCACCGATAAACGCGTTGGTGGCGGTGGGCGCCGTCACTGGGTTGCTGGCGACGCTGGTCAGCTGCACCGAGGTGCTGATGGCGAGCGCTGTTGCATCGTGGGTGTGGGCGGGCAGGTTGGCCAGGGTGGCCGTGACGCTTTCGGTGCCGGCGAATTCGCCCGTGACCCGTGGCGACAGCCCTGCACCGTTGCCTTGGCCGATGGGTAGCCGACCTTGCAGGTCCGGCAGCTTGAATGTTTGCACGCCATCGCCGCCGTAGGTGACGCCTATCAGGGCGAACAGCGTTTGGAACTGGCTGAGCGAAAGGGTCTGACCGGCGCACAAGGCCCAGTCTCGTGGGGCGAAATTAAACGCAAAGGGTTGGATGGTACCGATGAATACTTCCATGAATCGTTCATCCTTGTATGGGCTTTACGGGGTGTGACGCCAATCTGATCGGGCGTCACCGCAGAGCGTAGACGCAGCGCTCGCTGCCTGGCGCTTTCGAAACAGCGAGCGAACCGGGGGCTTTTGACCTAGAGTGGCGACTGTTTGTGCATGCACGGGGTTTGCCCTGGAAACAGGCAATGGCAGGGGAATTGAGGTGCGACGGTCTGTGGTAGAGCAAGACGAAAAGGCTGCGACCATTGCCGCGTACAACGGCGCCTGGGCAGGCGCCGGATGGCTGAGCCGGCTATGGTGGTTGCCGATCCTGGCGCTGGCCATGGCCGTGCGTTTTTATGGCCTGACGGCGGCGGCGATCTGGGGCGACGAAGGTTCCAGCCTGCTGCTCAGTGAATACGCCTTGGACGACCTGTGGTTTCACGCCGCCCATGATGTGCACCCGCCGCTGTATTTTTTCATGCTGCGCGGTTGGATCGAGCTGTTTGGCGATGGGATCTGGTCCATACGCAGCATGAGTGCGCTGCCCGGCGTGGTGGTCGTGGGGCTTGGCGTCTGGCTGACGCGCCAGCTGTCGACCCAGCGTGCCGCCGTATTGGCCGGTGTACTGCTGGCGCTGATGCCCACGGCGGTGCGCTATAGCCAGGAAGTGCGGATGTACTCGCTGCTCGGCGTGTGGCTGCTGGCCGCCACGCTGGCGCTGGTGTATTGGGTGCGCCAACCCGAACGCAGCCGCTGCCTGGTGGCCTACGTGTTGCTGATGGCCGCCGGTTTCTACACCCACTACTTCACCGCGTTGTGCGTGCTGGTGCATTGGGCGTGGCTGGGCGTGCTGTGCACGTCCCAGCGGCCTGGCGAGCGCCTGATTCTGCGTCGGCAGTGGTGGCTGGCCAACGTGGCCATCGTGCTGTTGTACCTGCCTTGGCTGCCGAACCTGCTGGGCCTGGTGCAGCATGTCGATGAACTCAAGGTGGGCGGCGATATAGGCTGGGAAGACCCGGTCAGCCTGCTCTCCGTGCCGTCGATGATCTGGCAGTTTCTGCTCCAGGATGAGGGCCTGGGCATTTGGGCGCCGCTGTTCTGGCTGTTCCCGTTGCTGCTGCTGGGTGTAGTGGGTGTTACGGCCTGGCGTGATCGCGAGCGTTATCGTCCGGCCAGCCTGTTGGCGCTGTTCTTCCTGTTGCCGCTGTTACTCGTCTACGGCGTGTCGTTTATCTCCCCGGTGTTTATCGAGCGTTACCTCACCGTATACGCCCTGGGCTTGCCGATTCTGGTGACGATAGCCATCGACCGCTTGCCCTCGCGCCTGTCTCTGCTGGGGGCGGCGCTGTTCGTGCTGTTGGTCGGTGTGGAACTGCTGGGGCTGAAGAACAACTTCACGGTGGATGAACATGACCAGTTCAACGGCCCAGTGGAGTTCGTCAATCGCAACTACCAGGAAGACGACCGCATCGTTCTCAGTGACATGCTGTGGTACCTCAGCTACGTGTATTACGACCAGACCGACGCCCAGTTGCAGCTCTACACCCCGCCCAAGGCCGATGGCACGCCAACCCGGCCGAATGCCTACGGCTTTGGCACCCTGGTGGACCAGGACGGCGGGCGCATCTACCTCGACCGCTTGTCGGATTTGCCGGCCGATACCCGGCGTGTCTGGCTGATCAGCAGCAACGAACAGCCGGACGAATTTGCGCCGCTGCCAGCGGATTGGCGACTAGTCAGCCAACAAGACGGCGGCGGGGCGAGGGCGCGTCTTTATGTGTTGTGCCGCGGCCCCGAGCCCTTGCGACCGGAAGGTTGCCGCTAATACCCATTCGTTATGAAAGGAATATCAAAATGGTGGCAACTGCGTCCTAGTGGTGCGTGCAATCTTCAACTACTCTTCGGCGACAAATGGATGTTGTCCTACAAAGTGGTGAACGGATGCAGTATCACTTTATCTCCGGCTTGCCGCGTTCCGGCTCGACCCTGCTTTCTGCGATCCTCTTGCAGAACCCGCGTTTTCACGCCGGCATGAGCAGCCCGGTAAGTCCCTTATTCAATGGGGTGCTGGCGCAATGCAGCGCCGGCAGTGAGTTCGGCTCGGTAATCGATGCCAGCACTCGCCGCCGTTTGTTGCGCGGGCTATTCGACGCCTATTACGCCAACCAGACCTCCACCCCGGTGGTGTTCGACACCAATCGCCAGTGGTGCGCGCGCATGCCCGCGCTGCATGACCTATTCCCACAGGCCAAGGTAATCGCCTGCGTGCGCAACGTGGCGTGGGTCTTGGACAGCCTTGAACGTCTGTACCGCGCCAATCCGTTCGAGAACACCAAACTGTTCAATGACGATGACGAGCGCAACACCGTGTACAGCCGTTGCGAAACCCTGGCCCAGCGTAATCGCTTGGTAGGCTTTGCCTGGACGGCGCTCAAAGAGGCGTATTACGGCGAGAACGCCGAGTCGTTGCTGATCGTCGATTACGACTTGTTGAGCCAGGCCCCGGAGCGCGTGATGCGGCTGGTGTATGAGTTCATCGGTGAACCGTGGTTCGAACATGATTTCAATCACCTGACCTACGACGCACCGGCCTTTGACGAGGCGCTGGGGCTTGCCGGCCTGCACAAGGTCAAGCCCAAGGTCGCGCCGCAGGCCCGGCGAACCGTGTTACCGCCGGACCTGTTTGAAAAGTATGCCGCGTTGTCGTTCTGGCGCGATGGGTCTGCCAGTGCAGCCAATGTCATTCGTATGAAAACCGACGCCGCGATCAGCTGATTGCGGCTTTTCTTTTTTGCGTGTTCAAAGCGTTCGAGTCCAGGTGATCGTCATGTGGTGGAACAAAGGCAAATCGCGGGTAATCGAGGGGGCACACGCCCTGGCATCGCCAATGATTATGTTCCTGGAGCCGCGAATGCTGTTCGACGGTGCGGTGGCGGCAACCGTGGTCGATGCGGCGCAGCCGGATGCCCAGCCTACGGCCGAGGCGGCCAAGCCCCCCTCGGCGGATCAGCCGGTGGACACGCACGCGCCCCAGGGCCAGGTCGATGCGACCCATGCGGCGGTGCCGGGCAAGAGCGTGCTGTTCGTCGACTCACGAGTCAAGGATTCCGCCAGCCTGCTCGAAGGCGTGGCGCCCGGTACCCAGGTGGTGCAACTGGATGCGACCAGGGACGGTTTGCAGCAGATCGCCGACTACCTGGACAGCCACCAGGGCGTCAGCTCGGTGCAGATCATCGCCCACGGTAACGCCGGCGATTTGTGGTTGGGCAACAGTTACCTGTCGGCGGATAACGTCCAGGCCCGCAGCGAGGTGCTGGCGCAGATCGGCCAGGACATGAACGTCGGTGGCGATATCCTGATCTATGGCTGCTACACCGCCGAAGGCGAGCGTGGCTTGAGCCTGGTCGATTCATTGGCGCAGTTGACCGGCCGCGACGTGGCGGCGTCAACCGACCGCACCGGCCTGGGCGGCGACTGGGACCTGGAAATCGCCACGGGCAATATCGAAAGCGCCAACGTGTTGTCGGCCAGCGCCATGAGCGAGTATCAATGGGGCCTGGCCACTTGGACCGCCACTAACAATCTCAATAGCGGCGTGGGTTCCCTGCGCGCGGCGCTGGCGTCTGCGCAGAACGGCGATATCGTCACGTTCAACACCAGCATGACCATCGGGCTGACGTCGGTGCTGGTGGTCGACAAGAACGTCACTATCGATGGTGACCTCAATAACGACAACGTGGCCGATGTGACCTTGGATGGGCAATACCGCACCCAGATCATCAACGTGACGGCGGGTACCACGGCCACTCTCGATGGCCTGGTCATTACCCGGGGCATGGTGGCAGGCAACGGTGGTAACGGCGGTGACGATGCACTGGTGTCCAAGGGCGGTGGTATCTACAACGCCGGCACCTTGACCCTGCGCAACGTTACGGTCACCGCCAACGCCGCTTCGGGCGGTGGCGGCGGTGGCGGTGTAACGCCGCAATATGCCGGGGGCGGCGGCGGCGGCGGCGGCGCGATCACCGGCGGCACCGGCGGCAGGGGCGGCGACACGCTCAACTCCACGGGCTCCAATGGCACGGCGGGGCAGGGCGGTGCGGGCGGTGGTTTCTTCAACATCGGTGGGCGTGGCGGTTCCACCACGGGGGGCGCCGGCGGTGCGGCGTATCCGGGTTATAGCACCGGTTCGGCCGGTGGCACGGCCACCAGTGGCGGATTGTCCATCGGCGGTGGCGGTGGCGGTGACGGGTACGACAACTTCGGTGGTGACGGCGGTGGTGCGGTGGGGGGGATCTACAACGACACCGGCGCGACCCTGCGGATCATCGGTAACTCGGCCATCTCCAACAACGTCGGCGCGGGTGGCGGCGGTGGGGGG
>NZ_JAVAJK010000038.1:0-32157 GCF_052112325.1 Pseudomonas sp. Yb2C2
CCCCTCCTACATTGCCCCCAGTGTTTCCCGGAGCAGTTTTCAAGCCGCGTGGCTTTCCTTTTTCAAGCTGTCCATATCGATCACGAACCGGTACTTCACATCGCCCTTGAGCATGCGCTCATACGCCTCGTTGATGCCCTGGATGTCGATCATCTCCACGTCCGAGACAATCCCGTGCCTGGCGCAGAAGTCGAGCATGTCCTGGGTCTCCTGGATCCCGCCGATCAGCGAGCCGGCCAGGCTGCGGCGCTTGAAGATCAGGTTGAATACGGTTGGCGACGGGTGCGGGCTGTCCGGGGCGCCGACCAGGGTCATGGTGCCGTCGCGCTTGAGCAGGTTGAGGAACGCATCGAGGTTATGCGGCGCGGCGACGGTGTTGAGGATGAAGTCCAGGCTGTTGGCGACCTTGGCCATTTCGTCCGGGTTCTTCGATACCACCACCTGGTCGGCGCCCAGGCGCAGGCCGTCTTCGCGCTTGTTGGGCGAGGTGGTGAACAGCGTGACATGGGCGCCCATGGCATGGGCGATCTTCACCGCCATGTGCCCCAGGCCGCCCAGGCCCACCACACCGACCTTCTTGCCGGGCCCGACCTTCCAGTGGTGCAGCGGCGAATAGGTGGTGATGCCCGCACATAGCAAGGGCGCGACGGCGGCCAGGTTGGAATCGTCGTGGGAGATGCGCAGCACGAACTTCTCCTTGACCACGATGCTGTCCGAATAGCCGCCAAAGGTATTTTCACCGCCGAACACCGGGCCGTTGTAGGTGCCGGTAAAACCGCTCTCGCAGTATTGCTCCTCGCCTTCGGCACAGGAAGCGCAGTGCTGGCAGCTGTCGACCATGCAGCCGACACCGGCGAGGTCGCCGACCTTGAATTTCTTCACATTGCCCCCCACCGCCGTCACGCGGCCGACGATTTCGTGGCCGGGTACCGACGGGTACAGGGTGTTGTTCCACTCGTTACGCGCGGTGTGCAAATCGGAGTGGCACACGCCGCAGTAGAGGATGTCGATCTGTACGTCGTCCGCCCCCGGCGCGCGGCGCTCGAAGGTAAAGGGCTTGAGGGCATCCGTGGCGTTCCGGGCGGCGTAGCTGTAGGTCTTGGCCATTTCGTTCACCTGTGTGATCTGACGGTAGAGGTCAGTGGACCAGCATAGACGCTGAACCGTTCAACCGAGCACGTTTGTACAATTTCCATCGCGGCCCTGCCCCTAACCTCACGGCTTTCAATCCCGTAGAAGTGCTGGAGAGTGGGCATGGGCAGCAAAGCAATCAAGGTATCTGTGGCATTGACGCTGCTGGCGAGCGCAATGATGGGCAATGCCTTCGCGGCAACCCCGAGCGTGGCCGTGGCGCCGCAATACGACACCAGCCACGTGTATGTGGCCCCGGCGGATGTGGAGCGTTTCGCCCAGAGTTTCCTCGCCACCTTTGGCGGCAAGAGCACGCCCCAGGTGGTGGTGAACGTGCTGCCGGTGCCGAGCAGCACCACCTCGCAACTGCTGCAGACGCCGGCGGGCACGGTGTCGCTGTTCGGTTTCACCACACCCATCCCGCACCCCTTCGGCCAGGAACGCAACGGCTACCTGGTCAAGGACATGGACGCGGCGCTCAACGCTGCGCGGGAAAACGGCGCCGCCGTTATCGTCAGCGACTTCCCGGACCCGATCGGGCGTGACGCCGTGGTGCAATGGCCGGGTGGCGTGAACATGCAGCTTTACTGGCACACCAAGACCCCGGACTACGCGGCGTTCCAGACCGTGCCGGAAAACCGCGTGTACCTGTCCACCGATCGCGCTGACGCCTTTATCAAAGCGTTTCTGGGTTTCTCCCACGGCAAGGTCCTGGCCGATGACAAACACGCGCCTGGCGTCGATGTGGGTCAGGCCACTGGCACTTACCGTCGCGTCGATATCGAGTCGCCATTCGGGCGCATGGCGGTGCTGGTCACCAACGGCCACCTGCCCTACCCCTTCGGCCACGAGACCACCGGTTACCAAGTGCCTGACCTGACGGCCACGCTGGGCAAGGCCACCGGTTCCGGCGCCAAGGTCTTGGTGCCGGCCTTTGACAGCAAGGGCCGGCGCAGCGCCGTGGTGGAATTCCCCGGCGGCTACGTCGCGGAAATTCACCAGCTCCACGCCGCAAAATGATTCGCCGCACAGGCTGGGGCCTGGCCGTGCTGTGGCCGCTGCTGCTCGGCAGCGCCCACGCCGACGAGCAACCGACACGACCGGCCATCAAGACCAATCGCTGGCAGGAGGACTGGTCGGTGCTGCGTGACCCGGCGTTACGCACGCAACCGCTGGACAGCTTGAAGTACATCCCGCTGTCCAGCGCCAACCCGTTCACCTATTTGTCATTGGGGGCGACACTGCGTGAGCGCTTCGAGATGAACGATGCCAGTGGTTTTGGGGTGAAGGACGTGAAGCGAGATCGCTACCTGATCCAGCGCTTCCAGGTGCACGCCGACCTGCACTTGAACGAATACTGGCGGCTCTTCACCCAACTGGAAGACGTACGCGCCTACGACAAGACCACGGTCGGCGGCGCCGACCAGAACCGCGTCGATCTGCGCCTGGCCTTTGCCGAATACGTCAATGCCTTCGGCAGCGGCACGCTCAAGGCCCGTGTCGGGCGCCAGGACTTCGCCTTCGACTTGCAGCGTTTCATCTCATCGCGGGATGGCCCGAATGTGCGGCAATCCTTCGATGCGCTGTGGGCCGATTGGGAAACGTCCAACTGGCGCTTTATCGGGATCGCCAGCCAGCCGGTGCAGTATCAGGACGAGCGGCACTTCGACGACACATCCAACCGTGACGCGCGCTTCCACATGCTGCGGGTCGAGCGGCTGGTGGGCGGCAAGAATGAGCTGTCGGCCTACTACGGCGTGTACGAACGCAGTGCCGCGCATTACCTCGACGCGGACGGCGATGAAACCCGCCACCTGTTCGACGCACGCCTGGGCGGTGCGGCCCTGGGGTTCGACTGGGACATCGAAGCCATGCTGCAAAGCGGCTCGGTGGGCAGCAAGGATATTCGCGCCTGGGCCGGGGGCAGCCGCACGGGGTACACCTTCGAGAGCCTGGCGTGGAAGCCGCGCATCGGCCTGCAACTGGACATTGCCTCGGGCGACCGCAAGACCGGTGACGGCACCGTCGGCACGTTCAACCCGCTGTTCCCCAACGGCTACTATTTTTCCCTGGCCGGCTATACGGGCTACAGCAACCTGATTCACGTCAAACCGTCGATCACCGTCAAGCCCATCGACAAGCTCAGCGTGCAGACCGCCGTCGGCCTGCTGTGGCGCCAGACCACCAGCGACGCGGTGTACACCCAGCCGAACCTGCCCGTCGCCGGAACCGCAGGCCAGGGTGAACGCTGGACCGGTGCCTATGGTCAACTGCGTACCGACTATGTGTTTACGCCGAACCTCACCGGCGCGGTTGAAGCGGTGCACTACGCCGTGGGCCGCACCTTGCGCGATGCCGGCGGCGATGACAGCAATTACCTGGGGGTCGAGCTCAAGTTCAGTTGGTGACCCCAGGCAAGCACACCCGTACAAGCCCCCGGCCCGGTTTCGGGCAATAGTGAGGCTGGTTTTTCAGTCCCTCAATCAAGGAGTTTTCCATGAGCACATTCGTTGCCAAAGACGGTACCCAGATCTACTTCAAGGATTGGGGCAGCGGTAAGCCCGTGCTGTTCAGCCACGGCTGGCCGCTGGATGCCGACATGTGGGAATACCAGATGGAATACCTCAGCAGCCGTGGCTTTCGCACCATCGCGTTCGACCGCCGTGGCTTTGGCCGCTCGGACCAGCCGTGGACCGGCAACGACTACGACACCTTCGCCGACGACATCGCGCAGCTGATCGAACACCTGGACCTCAAGGACGTGACCCTGGTGGGCTTCTCCATGGGCGGCGGCGACGTGGCCCGCTACATCGCACGCCACGGCAGTGCACGCGTGGCCGGCCTGGTGCTGTTGGGCGCAGTGACGCCGATCTTCGGCCAGAAGCCCGATTACCCCCAGGGCGTGCCGACCGAAGTGTTCGACGGCATCAAGGCCGGGTTGCTGAAAGACCGTGCGCAGTTCATCGCTGACTTCAACACGCCGTTCTTCGGCATCAACAAGGGCCAGGTCGTTTCCGAAGGTACGCTGACCCAGACCCTCCAGATCGCCATGCTGGCGTCCCTCAAGTCGACCGTGGATTGCGTCACCGCCTTTTCCGAGACCGACTTCCGCCCGGACATGGCCAGGATCGACGTGCCGACCCTGGTGATCCACGGTGACGGCGACCAGATCGTGCCGTTCGAGACCACCGGCAAGGTTGCAGCCGAGATGATCAAGGGCGCCGAGCTGAAGGTGTACAAGGATGCGCCCCACGGTTTTGCCGTGACCCACGCTCAGGCCCTGAACGAAGACCTGCTGGCGTTCCTGAATCGCTGAAACACCCACTCCTTTGGCCGGCACGCCACTCCCCTGTAGGAGCGAGCTTGCTCGCGAAGATCGTCAACGATGACGCAGTAAATCAGATTTGACGCGTCGCTATCGAGTTCTTCGCGAGCAAGCTCGCTCCTACAGGAGTTGGTTTACCCGGCCTTTTTTTCCAGTGCCAGGCGCCCTGGTCCGGCAATCAGGATGCTGGTGAACATGATCAACAGCAGCCAGCCGAATTGCCCTTCCAGCAGCGTCCACTCCGGATGCACCACCACCATAGCAATCAACAGCACCGCCAGAATCGGCAGGCACGCCAGGCGCACCAGCACCCCGGCGATGATCAGCAGCGGGCACAGCACTTCGGCGAAAATCGCCAGCAGCAAGGTGACATGGGCGCCTAGGTGAAACGGGTCTTCGATCTGCTTCAACTGCTCGCTGTAGTTGAGCAACTTGGGCAGGCCATGCACCCACAGCAGGAACAGCGCCCCGCTGCCTCGCAGAAACAACAGCCCCAGGTCCTGGTGTCTTGATTCGTTCATATGCGCTCCGGTGGGTTGACAGGTTATCGACGTCGATTGTGTCCACGGCGCGGTACGCATGCTTGCAAGCCTGTGCTGACTAATCCCCCGTTCCGGCAAACCCCGCGACGATTTCATCGATCACCGCCCGAACCCGTGCGGTGTGGCGCAGGTCGGCGTGGGTCACCAGCCAGACGTCGTAAGGCAACGGCCGCGCGCGCTCCGGCCACAGGCGTACCAGCCCGTCGCGCTCGCCGGTGAGGATCGGGATTTCGCCGATGCCGATCCCGGCGGCGATAGAGCGGCGCACCAACAGGCTGGAACTCAGGGCGGCGACGATGCGCCCACGGCCCAGGGGTTCCGAGACCAGGGTCATGTCCTTCTGGGTTTGCAGGTACGGTTGATAGACCACAAGATCATGCCCTTCAAACAGGCTGCCCGGCTCCGGCGTACCCTGGCGATCGATATAGGCCTGGGACGCAAACAACCCCACCGGCCAGCGCGCGAGACGCCGGGCGATCAGGTCGGGGCTGTCCGGGCGGGTGTTGCGCACGGCGATGTCGGTCTCGCGTTTGGCCAGGCTCAGGAACTGGGTAGACGCGTCGAGCTGCACGCGCACATCCGGGTGCTGGACGTGCAGGCGCGCAATCGCCGGGATCAGGAAGTCGATGGCCAGGGAGTCGGTGGTGCTGACCCGTACGGTGCCGGTCAGGCGGTCATCCAGGCCCTGGATCTGGCGCTCCAGCTCCAGGGCCGAGCGTTCCATTTTTTCCACCGAGTACAGGGCGGCCTCGCCGACGGCGGTCAGGGCGTAGCCTTCGGAGGTGCGCAGGAACAGCGTGGCACCCAGGGACTTTTCCAGGGCGTTGACCCGCCGCCCGACTGTGGCCTGGTCGACCCCCAATACCCGTGCGGCCCCGCGCAACGTCGACTCGCGGCAGACCGCCAGGAATACCCGTGCATCATCCCAATTCATGCTGCCTCCTTATGCTGCATATCTGCATCACAGCGACGTGTATTCGCTGCATTATTGCATCCAAAAACCTGGATATGCTGGGCACCAGAGAAAAATACCCAGGACCGCCATCATGCTCGACACTCACGCCCCACCCCGCCGCTCCGTGTGGCTGCCGATCTTCGCAGGCCTGTGCGCCAGCCTGGTCAGCATCGGCCTGGCACGTTTTGCCTATACGCCATTGATTCCGTCGCTGATCCAGGCCCAATGGTTCAGCGCCAATGACGTGGTGTACCTCGGTGCCGCCAACCTGGTGGGTTACCTGATCGGCGCGCTGATCGGGCGGCCCATCGCCCAGCGCACCTCGAACAGGACCGCGCTGCGCCTCATGATGGTTGCGGTGACCCTGGCGTTCTTCGCCTGTGGCTTCCCGCTGTCGGTGGTGTGGTTCTTCGCTTGGCGCCTGCTGTCGGGGATTGCCGGTGGCGCAATCATGGTGCTGGTGGCGGCGACCGTGTTGCCCCATGTACCGGCCGCACGCCGGGGTCTGGCCAGTGGGGCGATCTTCCTCGGCATCGGCCTGGGCATCGCCGGCTCCGGCACCCTTGTGCCGCCGCTGCTGAGCCTGGGTTTGCAGCAGACCTGGCTCGGCCTCGGCCTGTTGGCCCTGGTGCTGACCGCCGCCAGCTGGTTCGCCTGGCCTGCGGGCACGCTGCATGAAGACGCGCCGCCATCCGGCGCGGCCGTAGCAACGCCTTCCGGCGTGTACCTGCTGTTCGCCCAATACGCCTTTATGGCCGCGGGGCTGGTACCGGCGATGGTGTTCCTGGTGGATTACGTGGCCCGTGGCCTGGGGGCCGGGGCGCATATCGGCGCGATGATCTGGGTGATGTACGGCCTGGGGTCGATTGTCGGGCCGGTCACTTACGGGTTCCTCGCAGATAAACTGGGGGCGCGCTTGAGCATCCGCGTGGTGCTGGTGGTGCAGGCGATTGCCGTCGGTGCGTTGCCGTTTGCCGGCTCGTTGACTGGCCTGGCGGTGCTCGCGGTGATCCTCGGTTCTTTCCCGCCGGGCATCGTGCCGTTGGCGCTGGCGCGGGTGCACGAACTGCTCCCCAACCATCATCAGCAGCAGGTCGCGTGGAGCCGTGCCACGGTGTCCTTTGCGACTTTCCAGGCACTCTCGGGGTTTGCCTATTCCGCCCTGTTCAACGTCAGCGGAGGCCAGCATGCGCTGTTGTTCATGATCGCCGCGGGGGCGATAGTGGTCGCCCTGGCCCTGGAACCGGGCATGCGCCTGCTGAACCGTCGGCCGTCCGACGCGGTCCCAATCCATACGCTCATCGCTGCAGGTAATCTGAAATGACGCTTCCCAAAGAAATGACCCTGATCGAAATCACCACCCCCGGTGGCCCCGAGGTGCTGCAACCACGCCGGGCAGATGTACCGGTGGCGGGCCCCGGCGAGATCCTGATTCGCGTGCATGCGGCCGGTGTCAATCGCCCCGACGCCCTGCAACGCGCCGGCAAGTACCCGATGAAACCCGGCATGAACCCGCTGCCTGGCCTGGAAGTGGCAGGCGAAGTCGCCGCGCTGGGCGACGGCGTGAGCGAATTCGCCGTGGGCGATAAGGTCTGTGCCCTGACCAATGGCGGCGGCTATGCGCAGTTCTGCACGGTGCCCGCCAGCCAGGCGCTGCCGATTCCTGAAGGCATGGACTGGATTCAAGCCGCCGCCGTGCCGGAAACCTTCTTCACCGTGTGGGCCAACCTGTTCGGCCTCGGCGATGCCCACACCGGCCAGCGCGTGCTGATCCACGGCGGCACCAGCGGCATCGGTACGACCGCGCTGATGCTGTGCCGCGAATTCGGCATCCAGGCCTTCGCCACCGCCGGCAGCGCCGACAAATGCGCGGCCATTGCCCAGCTGGGCGGGGAGCCGATCAATTATCGCGAGCAGGATTTTGCCGAGGTCATCGCGCAACAGACCAACGGCCAGGGTGTGGATGTGATCCTCGACATCATGGGCGGCTCGTATCTGAACAACAACCTCAAGGCCCTGGCCATGGACGGCCACCTGGTGATGCTGGGTTTCCTCGGCGGCGCCAAGGCCAACGACGTCGACCTGTTGAGCATCCTCGGCAAGCGCGCGGTGATTACCGGCTCGCTGTTGCGTGCGCGCAGCAAGGCTGAAAAAGCCGCGATTGCCGAACAGTTGCGCGAGTACATCTGGCCGGTATTGGAGGCCGGGCGTTGCCTGCCGATCATCGACAAGGTGTACGCATACACCGACGCCGCCCAGGCCCATGCGCGGATGGAAGGTGGGGACCATATCGGCAAGATTGTGTTGCGGGTGGAGTAACCAGCAGGCAACACAAAAAAATGCGGGACGGGCAAGCAGTAACCTGTAGTGAGCGGGCTTGCCCCGCTCACCACAAAAAGCCCGCTCACCACAGTTATAGTGTTCCTTCTTAAATGGCTGGCATCAGGGCAAGCCCCCTCCCACATTGACCGCGTTCTTACTCGGAATAGGTGGGGTAGTCGATGTAGCCAACCTCTCCCCCACCATACATCCCCTCTTCCCGCAGCGGGTTCAACGGCCAGCCCTTGAATAGCCGTTGCGGCAGGTCCGGGTTGGCAATGAACGGCCGTCCGAACGCAATCAAATCCGCCAGACCGGCGTCCACCAGTTTCGCGCCGCGTTCAGCGGTGTAGCGACCGGCGTAGATAATGCGACCGCTGAAGGTGCTGCGCACGGCTTCACGGAAGCTGTCGGGCAGCACGGGGGCGTTGTCCCAGTCCGCTTCGGCGATGGACACGTAGGCGATGCCCGACTGTTCCAGCACCTTGATCGCTTCGATGTAGGTGTGATGCGGGTCTTCTTCCACCAGGCCGATGTACACACGGTCCTGGTCGGTGCCGCTGAACAACGGCGAAAACCGCACGCCCAGGCGCTCCGGCCCGACCACCTTGCTGACGGCTTCGACGATCTCGCGCAAAAAGCGCAGGCGATTGTGCAGCGAACCACCGTACTCATCGTCGCGCTGGTTGGAATGGGCCGAGATGAACTGGTTGACCAGGTAACCGTTGGCCGAATGAATTTCCACGCCGTCAAACCCGGCGTCCAGGGCATTGCGTGCGGCCTGGGCGTAGTGCCCGACCAATTCTTCAATCTCGAGCACGCTCAAGGCGCGAGGCACCGGCGGTTGCTTCAATTCACCCGTGCCAGGCCCGGTCTCGATAAAGGCCTTGGCTTGCTGGGCTTGAATCGCCGACGGTGCCACCGGTGCGGCGCCGTCAGGCTGCAAGGCGTTATGGGACACACGGCCCACATGCCACAGCTGGGCAAAGATCACCCCGCCTTCGGCATGCACCGCGTCGGTGACCTTGCGCCAGCCGTCGATCTGCGCCGGGGTGTAGATGCCCGGCGTCCAGGCATAACCCTGGCCACGGGGTTCGATCTGCGTACCTTCGCTGACCATGAAACCGGCCGTAGCGCGCTGGCGGTAATACTCGGCCATCAGGTCGGTGGCGATATCGCCGGGCTGGGCGCTGCGCTGGCGTGTCAACGGTGGCAGCACGATACGGTTGTTCAAGGTGTGATGACCCAGTTTGACCGGGGTACTTAAGATGCTGTTAGTCATTGGGGTATTCCAAATTCGAGACGAGCAAACGCATTGGCGACTGTTGCAAGTCGCCAATGAATGGAAGGGTTAATTAACTTACGCGGTGAGTTTGAGCAGCGCCTTGGCCACGTCACTGGAACTGGCAGGGTTCTGCCCAGTGATCAGCAAACCATCTTCGAGCACGAAGGATTGCCAGTCGGCGCCCTTCTGATAGTTGCCGCCCAGTGCCTTGAAATCATCTTCAATCAGGAACGGCACCACCTCGGTCAGGCCCACCGCCGCTTCTTCCGAGTTGGAGAAGCCGGTGACGCGACGGCCCTTGACCAGCGGCTCGCCATTGACCGCCTTGACGTGGCGCAAGGCGCCCGGTGCGTGGCAGACAAAGCCGATGGGCTTGCCGGCACGCTCGAAGGACTCGATCAGGGTGATGGACACCGGTGACTCTGCCAGGTCCCACAGCGGGCCGTGGCCGCCTGGGTAGAACACGGTGTCGAAGTCGTCAGCGTTGACCGTGTCCAGCTTGACCGTGCTGGCCAGGGCCTGTTGCGCGGCAGGGTCGGCGGCAAAGCGGCGAGTCTGCTCGGTTTGCGCGTCGGGCGCGTCACTCACCGGGTCCAGGGGCGGCTGGCCACCGGCCGGGGACGCCAGCACCAGTTCGGCGCCGGCGTCCTTGAACACGTAATAGGGTGCGGCAAATTCTTCGAGCCAGAAGCCGGTCTTGCGGCCGGTGTCGCCAAGCTGGTCGTGAGAGGTCAGTACCATTAATACTTTCATTTTCCAGTGCCTCGATCAGTGAATGTCTGTGTGTCCAGGGCAACCCAACAGCTGTCGGGTCAGCAGCAACGCCTCCTCGAAAGGCGCGGTTGTACGGGTGATCTTGCTCATCACGCTGGTCCCCAGCCACAGCGCGTACAGGCGCCGGGCCAGGCTTGCAGGGGCTTGGTCGACGTCCAGGGAACCGTCCTCAAGGCCACGCTGTATGGCGATGGCGAGTAGATCGATGGTGCGCGACGTGCCACGTTCCAGCGCCAGGCGCATGGGCTCTGAAAGGTCTGACACCTCCGCACCCAGTTTGACGGCAAGGCATTTGCCCGCATCGGTGCAGCCGGTCTGGTTGTCGATCCAGGCCTGCCAATAACGCATCAACTTGGCGTGCTGGGATAAACCGGGTTGGTCGAACAGTTGCTGCATGCCATGCACGTAGTTGTCGAAGTAGGTGTCGAGCAACACGACACCGAAGCCATCCTTGGAGTTGAAGTAGTGATAGAACGAACCTTTAGGCACCTGGGCGGCTTGAAGTATTTCGTTCAAGCCCACCGCAGAGAATCCTTTACGGCCAACAATCAACTGCGCCGTGTCGAGAATGGTCTGCCGTGCACTTTTAGTTTCGCTGCTCATGCTTCACTCCGCCCGATTAGACCAGTCGTCTAGTTCGTTGAGGGAATGTTAGGGGCCGCGCCAACCCCTCACAATGTCATATGCGCAAGGATTCCGGACATGACCCGAAGTCGGTTGCCGTTTTCCCGGCAGCCGCCGACAATCCACCCTCCCACGCCCCTGGAGACAAGCGATGCACAGCGTTGCGCTGATGGTTTACCCGAACTTCCAATCCCTGAGCCTCAGCCTGGGCTCGGTGTTCGAGTGCGCGAACCTGCTGCGCGGTGAGCCCGCCTATGAGTTTCACCTGGTGTCGGAAAGCGGCGGCGCGGTGATGACGTCCCAGGGCTTCTCGGTGAACACCTCGCCCCTGCGGCCCCAAGGCTATGACACGCTGATCGTCAGCGGTTACCTGGAGTTTCGCCTGCCCGAGGCCAACCTGCTGGAACTGGTCAAGGCCGCCTCGGCTCAATCGCGGCGTGTCGCCTCGCTGTGCATGGGCATCTTCGTGCTGGCCGAGGCCGGCTTGCTCGACGGCAAGCGCACCACCACCCACTGGATCCACGCGCCGGCCTTTCGCAAGCGCTATCCGGACATCCGCCTGGAAGAAGACAAGCTGTTTATCGTCGACGGCCAGGTATGGACCGGCGCCGGCATGAGTGCCGGGGTGGACATGGCGCTGGCCATGGTGGAGAACGACCTGGGCAGCGACCTCGCCCGGCGCATTGCGCGCAAGCTGGTGATCGCCCAGCGCCGGGGCAGCGAGCAATCGCAGTTGTCTGCACTGTTGGAGCTGGACCCCAAGTCCGACCGTGTGCAACTGGCCCTGGCCTACGCCCGCGAAAACCTCACCCACGACCTGTCGGTGGACGCCCTGGCCGAGGTGGCCCGGCTGAGCCCGCGCCAGTTCAGCCGGGTATTTCGCGAAGAAACCGGGCAGACGCCGGCCAAGGCCATCGAATCCCTGCGGGTTGAAGCCGCACGGGCGATGATGGAAACCAGCCGTCATCCGGTGGAAGTGGTGGCCCGCGAAACCGGCTTCGGTGATCGCGAGCGCATGCGCCAGGCGTTTCTAAGGGCGTTCGGGCAACCGCCCCAGGCGATGCAGCACACCTTTAATGCAACACCGCCCGCGTAACCAGGTAACTCATCAACTGCGGATCATCCGCCAGCTCAAGGGCCTGCACCGGGCGCGGCAGGTTATCCAGCACCGTACGCCAGAACGCCTGGGACACTTCGTCCTGGTCATAAAACCGCACCAGCCAATCCGCCTCGCCACTGCACAGCACCTGAGTGGCGATGGCGCGGCCGATGCCTTTGCGGCGATAGCGCTTGAGGATAAACAGGTCGGCCAGTTCCAGGGCGTCGATGCCCGGCAACTCGCTGCCTTCGATCAGCAGAAAGCCGGCGATATAGCCGTCCACCAGCAACAGGTTGGCGCTCCACTGCGGGTCTTGCCAGTAGCGCGTCAGGTGTTCGTCATGGATGTAGAAACGGCCGTCCGCCTCGACATCTTCCTGCTCCCAGTCCGACGACTCATAGGCGTAGTACTGGTAGAGGTTGCGGATCAACTCGGATTCTTCAGGGCCGGTCTGGATCAGTTCCACGGTAGTTTCAGGCATTGGGCTCTCGGTCAAAAAACGCAGGGCGCCATTGTTCACAAAACCTCGGCGCAGTCCAATAGCGCCGCGAACCTTTCTACTTGCTGAACCGATTGCAAATAGCGACGAGCCCTGCCGAAGCGCTGAAACATTTCGAATAAACTCCGCCGGCTCGCCACTTTTTCAAGGACACGCACTTTGACCAACGTCTGTACCGCCGGCCTGGATGTGGGCTTCGCCTCCCTGGATTACCTGCAGATCTTTATCCTGGGCGTGATCCAGGGCATTACCGAATTGTTGCCGGTCTCCTCCACCGCCCATATGCGTGTAGTGCCCGCCCTGCTCGGCTGGCAAGACCCCGGTTCGGCGTTTTCGGCAGCCATGCAGCTGGCGGCACTGGCGGCGGTGGTCAGTTACTTCTGGCGCGATGTGCGCCAAGTGACCACGGGCAGCATCGACGCGGTGCGCCGGGGCGACTACAACGATCCATGGTTCAAGCTGGCCGTGGCGATTGTGTTGGCGACCATTCCGATCGGAATTGCCGGGCTGGCCTTGTCGTCGACCCTGAACGCCTGCAATTCGCCGTTGCGCGGGCTGCGGGTGATCGGTATTTCCTGCGTGGTAATGGCGGTGCTGCTGGCGGCGGCCGAGCTGCGTGCCCGGCATACCCGCGAGGTCAGCCAGATGCGCCTGCGCGATGCGCTGATTGTCGGGGTCGCGCAGATCGGCGCGTTGATTCCCGGCGTATCGCGTTCCGGCTCGACCCTCACCGCGGCCCTGTTCCTCAACTTCAAACGCGAAGAAGCCGCGCGCTTTTCCTTCCTGCTGGGCCTGCCCGCCATCGCCCTCGCCGGTTTGAAGGAGCTGTGGGTGCTGGTGCATGCCGATATGCCCGCCCATGCCTGGCCGCATTTGCTGTTCGGGCTGGTGGTG
The DNA here is from genome assembly GCF_052112325.1 of Pseudomonas sp. Yb2C2. Classification (NCBI taxonomy): domain Bacteria; kingdom Pseudomonadati; phylum Pseudomonadota; class Gammaproteobacteria; order Pseudomonadales; family Pseudomonadaceae; genus Pseudomonas; species Pseudomonas sp. Yb2C2. Next base: position 13,448 of record NZ_JAVAJK010000038.1, read on the forward strand.
GCCAGCGTCTCGGCGTTCTTCGCGATCTGGGGCCTGATGAAGTTCCTCGAACGGTTCTCCACCTGGCCGTTTGTGATCTATCGCGCGCTGCTGGGGGTGTTCCTGATTGTGGCCGTCAGTACCGGGCTGCTGGGTTGATATAACACCCCGTCTCAACCCGGCATCAATCTCATGTGGGAGGGGGCTTGCCCCCGATGAGCATGGGTATCTACACAACTCTATAAAGGCTGACACATAACTCTGTGGTGAGCGGGCTTGCCCCGCTCACCACAGAAGCCTAATTGCCACAGATTCCGTATTCACTGGAAGTTGTGTAGATACCTATGCCCCGATGAGGGCGTGTCAGTTGATGCAACTTTAACGGACCCAATGCTATCGGGAGCAAGCCCCCTCCCACAGTTTTGACCGTGCCAGGCGGCCTTATACCTCAGGCCGCACCGCCGTCTGTGGTTGCTCCTGAGCATGGTCGGGCTGGTGTACGCCCCCCCATTTGAACTGCTTTGCTTTACAGCCCGCCCGTACGCTCCGCCAGTGCTTCGAGCAGGTCGGCCGATGGCACGAAAAACAACCCGCCGGTGACCGCCGTGCTGAAGTCGAGCAAGCGGTCGTAGTTGCCTGCCGGGCGGCCGACGAACATGTTTTCCAGCATCTGCTCCAGCGGCTGCGGCGAGCGTGCGTAGCCGATGAAGTAGGTGCCGAACTCCCCGGCCCCTGGGCGGCCGAAGGGCATGTTGTCGCGCAGGATTTTCACTTCTTCGCCGTTCTCGTCGGTGATCACGGTCAGGGCGCTATGGGCATTGCTCGGCTTGGCGTCTTCGCCTAACTCGATATCCGACAGTTTGGTACGCCCGATCACCTTCTCCTGGGCTTCCACCGTCAGGCCGTTCCAGGCGGTCATGTTGTGCAGGTATTTCTGCACCAGCACGTAGCTGCCGCCTTCGAATCCGGGATCTTCGTCGCCAACGATAGTGAAACCCACGGCCTTGCGCCCCACCGGGTTCTCGGTGCCGTCGACAAAGCCAATGATGCTGCGCATGTCGAAGTAGCGGAAACCCTGGACTTCATCCACCACCTTCACGCTATCGCCCAACGCTGTCATCAGCTGGGTAGCGAGTTCAAAGCACAGGTCCATCTGCTCGGCGCGGATATGCAGGAGGATGTCGCCGGGCGTCGACACCGCCATGCGCCCTTCTACACCGAACTCCCGAAACGGGTGCAACGCCGCCGGGCGCGGTGCGCCGAACAAGCGGTCCCAGGCCTGCGAGCCAAAGCCGCAGACGCAGGTGAGGTTGCCCGCCGGCACGCGCTTGCCCACCGAACGCACCAGCCCGGCGATGTCTGCGCACCAGGCGCGCACGCTGTCTTCACTGCCGGGGGCGATGGTGGCGACCATAAAGATCGCGCTGCTGGTGATCGGGTGGCAGACGGACTGCGGTTCAAGAGGCGGCTGAACGGAGGAAGTCGGCATGGGGCAAATCCAGGCTAAGGGCGGGAGTGAACCCGCGCAGGTTAGCAGATCATTTCCGACACGCCTGCCACACGTCGCGAATCAAGGCCTTGAGCTGCAACGCCTCGGCCCAGCGGTCACTGATTTCACGCCCATCGGCGCCGGTGATGGCATAGGGCGGCGGGCCCAGTTCGCAGGTGAAGGACAGGCTGTGCGGGGTCTCGGGGCGGGCCAGCCAGTCCTCGATCCCGTAGCGCCACCACTGGGTAAAGCGCTGCACCCAGGCCTGGTGCTGGGGGAACGCCAGCGACACCTGCACCTGTTCGCTGCTGGCCACACGGCCATGAAAGCCCCAGCTGTGGCGCAGGATCGTGCGGATCTGCTCGTCGTCTTCGGCGGCGCCGGGCTCGGGCAACTCGCGGCCGACCACGTAGTGAGACAGGTCGGCCAGCAGCTTCAAATCGGGCATCTGCGCCAGCAGGTCGAGGGTGAACAGCAGGTCGTTGGTCAGGCGATAGCGGTGGGTTTCCAGCAGCACCGGAAAGTCCACCTGCTCGGCCAGGCGTTGCCAGCCTTCGATCAAACGGGCGGCCTCGGTTTGGGTGCGCGGGCGCACATCGGCTTGCAGGGTGAGGTGGTGGCAGCCGTGGCGGCTGATCACATCCAGTGCCGCCGCCAGGTCGTCGACGCTTTGCGGGAACAACTGGCCTTCGATCTGCAGGCCCCGCGCCGTGGCGGCGGCGTGCAGGCGCGCGACATCGGCGGCGTGCCAATAGTGATCGGTAATGCCGTCGAAACCGGCGGCCTTGATGCGGTCGAGTTGGGCCTCCATGGGGCCGGGCTCGGTGTGCATCGCCCAGAGGGATTGGAATACCAGGAATTGGCGCATATCAGCCTCGCAGCAGGTGTTTGAGGGACACGTTGGGGTCGGCCAGGCTGGCCGCGTTCAGGGCGATGCGCGCGTTGATCAGGCGTTCGCACAGCTTGATGTCCTTGGCCACGCTGTTGCCGGGGCTCCAGCCGCAGGCGCCTTGCAAGCGCTGGTCGGCGTCGAGGTAGAACAGCAACAGGCCCGCGCCCGGCAAGGCACGGCTGACGGTCAGCGGCGTGATCACGCCCACGGTCTGCAAGCCCCAGTCGTACTGGTCGGACCAGAAGCCGGGCAGCGCTTCGAACGGCTCATCACGCCCGAGCATGTTCAGCGCCGCATGCCGCCCTTGGGCCTCGGCATTGCGCCAGGTTTCCTGGCGCTGGTACTCACCGCCGAGGCGAAACTCGCACACGTCACCTGCTGCGTAGATGTCCGGCGCGCTGGTGCGCAGGTGCGCGTCGACGCGAATGCCCTGCCCCACCTCCAGCCCCGCCGCCACGGCCAGCTCGATATTCGGTTGCATGCCGATGCCGACCACCACCAGGTCGCAGGGCAGTAACTGCCCGTCCACCAGTTGCACCGCCTCTGCATGGATCGACTCCAACGCCACATTCAAGCGCACGTCGACACCGTGTTGACGATGCACCTGCAGCAGCGCCTCGGAGATGACCGGCGCCAGCACCCGGCCCGCCAAGCGCGGCCCGGCTTCGAGCACCGTCACCTCGCAGCCCAGGCCGCGCGCCGTGGCCGCGACTTCCAGGCCGATAAACCCGCCGCCGACAATCACCAGCCGCGCGCCAGGCCGCAACGCGGATTTCAGCGCCAGCGCTTCATCGTGGGTGCGCAGGTACAGCACGTTGGCCTGCGCCTGGGGCAAGCGTCGCGCCCTGCCGCCAGTGGCCAGCAACAGCCCGGAGTAGCTCAACCACTGGCCGTCGGCCAATTGCAGGCGGTGTTGCGGCGGGTCCAATTGGCTGACCGGGTTACCGGCGATATGTTCGATGCCCAACTCGGCGAGCCGGGCGCTGTCGCACAGGCTGCAGCCGGCCAGGTCCATGTTGCCTTGCAACAGGCCCTTGGACAGGGGCGGCCGCTCGTAGGGCACGTGCGGCTCGTCGCCGATCAGGATCAGGCGTCCGCTGTAGCCTTCTTCACGCAGGGTCAGTGCCGCGCGGCCACCGGCATGGCCGGCGCCGACGATGATCAGGGCGGCGTCCATCATCAAGCCGTGACGGCGAGCAAAACCCGCCCCGCTTCGACCCGTACCGGGTAGGTCTTGAGGTTGACGCACACCGGCGCGCCCAGGGCCTTGCCCGAGCGGTAATCGAAGCGCCCGTTGTGCTTGGGGCACTCGATCACATGGTCCATCACCAAGCCGTCGGCGAGGTGGATTTTCTCGTGGGTACACAGGCCGGCGGTGGCGAAAAACTCATTGTCCGCCGAGCGGAATACCGCGTAGGTGTGCGCCCCGTGGTCGAAGCGCAGCACGTCTTCCGCGTCTATTTCGCCCACGGCGCAGACGTCGATCCATTGATCGTTCATGGCGTTTTCTCTTGTTCTTGGGTGGGATTCAGCCGGCAGTGGCTTCTGCATGCATCGGGGCCCTGGCGGCCGGTTCAGCACTGGGGCGGATGGGACGCTGGACGAAGTAAGTCGGATCGCTGCGCTGCTTCCAGATCGTCGGGATGATCTCCCTGTACGCCTCGAACAGGTTGGCGTACGGCGGCGGGCAGTCGCTGCGGATCTCTTCGTGCAATTGCGCCAATGCGTGGTACGGCACCATCGGGTACATGTGGTGTTCGAGGTGGTAGTTCATGTCCATGTAGATAAAACGCAGCACGCGGTTCATGTAGATGGTGCGGCAGTTGCTGCGGTGGTCAAGCACATCTTCGGCCAGGCCCACATGCTGGGTGAGGCCGAACACGTAGCCGAGCCAGGCGCCGTAGATACTGGGCAGCCCGACCAGCATCAGCGGCAGCCAGCTGTGCAGGTACAACGCGGTGCCGATCACCAGCGCATAAATGCCGACCCAGATACGCGCAGCACGGAACACCTTCGGCCACTCGGATTCGGGAATGAAGTCCGCCTCCTGGGCACTCATCTGGCCGATGGCATGGCGCGCCACGCCGCTGAAGGTCTTCCAGGCCAGGGGCAGGTTGAACAGGCTGAGAAACATCACCGGCAGGCTCGGCGGGCGTGGCTCGACGATCTCCGGGTCGCGGCCGACGACGATGGTGTCGGTGTGGTGCCGGGCATGGCTCCAGCGCCACACGTGGGGTTCGAAGATGCACATGAAGCTTGCGACCTGGTACAGCACGTCGTTCATCCAGCGGGTCTTGAACGCGGTGCCGTGGCCGGTTTCGTGCCAGCGCGGGTTGGACGCGGTGCCGTACAGCACGCCATAGGCGAGGAAGAACGGTACGCAGGCCCACGTGCCCCAGAACCAGTAACCGCCGAAGCCGGTGGCGAACAGTGCACTCACCCACATAGCGGTGTCGCGCAAGGCCGGGCCGTCGCGGCGTTGCATCAGTTCTTTCATGCGTTTACGGGAAATCGGCGATTGGTACCAACTGGCCGAGACCAGGCCTTTTTCCGCCGCGCGGGCGGCTTCGGGGCCGGTGAGGCTGTAGTCGCGCCGAGCAGTGTGAGCGGTGTGTTCAGGCATTGTTATTGTTCTCCGCAAGCGAGAGGTTTCAGGTGCTTTGCGAAACCAACGATAGAGCGCGGCTAAATCACTCTCAAGGCCTTGAATCCATTCCCTATCAAGCTATCATCCAGGCCCAGCGGGGCTTGATAGTTTTCTATCAAGACGCTCAAGGGGGCTGTCATGAACAACAATAAACGCCCGACCATCGCCACCGTCGCCGCCCATGCGGGCCTCAGCGTGGCCACCGTCGACCGCGTGCTGAATGCGCGCGCGCCGGTCAATCCGCAAACGGCCGAGCAGGTGTTCCAGGCCGCCGAAGCGGTGGGCTATTTTGCGGCGCGGCTGATCGGCCAACGCATACGCGAACGCCGACCCACCTATCGCTTCGGCATCCTGCTGCTGGGCACCGCCCAGGCGTTCTATGCCCACCTGGCGCAGTCGATCAGCGAGGCGGCGCAGCATCACGCCACCGCCAACCTGACCTGCCAATTCGACTACATCAACGACCGCACACCCAGCGCCATCGTCGCGCAGATCGAACAACTGGCCGTGCAGTGCGATGGCCTGGCGGTGGTCAGCTTCGCCCACCCGCTGATCAACGCCTGCCTGGCGCAGATCCGCGAGGCCGGTGTGCCGGTGGTGGCCCTGCTCTCGGATATTCATGAGCAAGCCCTTGAACCCTATGTGGGCCAGGACAACCACGTGGTCGGGCGCACCATGGGCTGGCTGCTCGCCCGCACCTGCGGCGCACGCAAAGGCAGCGTGGGGATCCTGCTCGGCGGCCATCGCTTCCTCGGTCACCAGGCACGGGTCGAAGGCCTGCACAGCTACCTCGCCGAACACGCCCCGGGGCTCAAACCGCTGGAGCCGCTGATCAACCTGGACAACTGCGACATCACCGAAGAAGCCACCCTCGACCTGCTCACCCGCCACACCGACCTGCGCGGCTTGTGTGTGGTGGGCGGCGGCGGCGACGGCATCATCAGCGCCCTCGCGCAACTGCCCAAGCGCCCGGCGTTGTGCTGCATTTTGCAGGAGTCCACGGCGCTGTCACGCCAGGCACTGAGCCAGGGGTTGATCGATGTGGTGATGGACTCACAGCCCAGGCAGACGGCGAACGTGCTGGTGCAGTTGCTGGTGGAATTGCAGAGTGCCGAGGGGTTTGATCCGGGGCGGCATCGGGTGCATATCGCGCCGCAGATTGTGACGTCGGAGAACAGTGGAGGCTGAGGGCAATTGATCAGCGATCCTGAAAGGCCGCCACCTCACGCACAAACACCTCAGCCTGGGCCTTGAGCCACTCAAACAGTCGGGCAATCGCCGGTTCGGCCCGTCGTCCGCTTCGACAAATGATGTAGTACGCGACGGGCGACATCATCACTGGAGCCTGCAGAGCGACTAACGAGCCGTCCGTCAAGGCGTCATAGACCAACGCCGTGCGACCCAAGGCAATCCCGCCACCCTTAGCCGCCAGGCTGATGGCCAGGCTGGAATCCGGAAAGCGCGGCCCACGGTGATACGGCGGCGGTGCTAGCCCCTGAAAGGCAAACCAGCTTTCCCACCCCGGGCACACATGATCGTCGGCCCGGTGAATCAACGGATATTGCGCGATCTGCGCCCATGCAATATCGCCATTTACCCGCTGGAACTGCGGCGAGCACACCGGGAACACCGCATCGCGCATCAGCAGTTCGACGTGATGGTCCGGGTAGTCGCCATTCCCCATCACGATCGCCACGTCAAATTGATGCGCCGCAAGCTGAGTGCTGCTGATATCGGCGCTGGTCAGTACCAGGTCCAAGTTGAGTGAGGCCTCGGCGTGCGAGCCGTGCATTCTTGGAATCAGCCACGCAGCACAGAGCGAGGAGGTGCAAGAGAGACTCAGCGGTTGGGGAGTATTCGGATTGAGTGTCTGCAATACCACTTCAAGCGCATTGAAAAAATCCTCGGCCACCGGTAATAGCGCGTGCCCTGCGGCAGTGAGTTTCACACCCCGCGAATGCCGCTCGAACAACTGCACACCCCACCATTCTTCCAGCCCCGCAATTTGATGGCTGATGGCACTGGCGGTGAGATTCAACTCGGAGGCAGCACGCGCAAAACTGCCGGTCTGCGCGGCACTGACGAAGGCTTGAAGCATCGGCGTGGGTGGAGGGCGCTGGGCCATCAGGTGCTCACTTTGATCAGGATGATCCCGCAAACAATGACGAACGCCGAAAGCATCCGTCGCCAGCCGAACCGCTCATGGAAGAACAGCGCAGCAATGATGGCGCCGATAATAACACTGGTTTCCCGCAGCGCTGAGACCTTGGCCACCGCGTCCAGCGACAGCGCAAACAGCACCAGGCCGTAGGACGCCAAGTACAAAACGCCGCCCATCACCCCCACCCGCCAATGACTACGTACAGCCTGCTCGAATGCCGGCCGCTCCTTGAAAAACGCCAGCAACGGGATCGGAATGCTCTGGAATACCGTGAGATAAATGATGTACTGCACCACGGTCTCACTGGCTCTTACCCCTTTGGCATCCACCACCGTGTAGGACGCAATAAACACCCCCGCACACACGGCCATCAGAATCGGCTTGAACATCTGCGCCGTCATCTTGCGCACAAACGTCAGGCTGATAATCCCCCCGCAAATCAACAGCACCCCCGCCATGGCCTGGACTGACAGCTGCTCATGCAGCAAGAAGTAGGAAAACAGCGCGACCAACACCGGCGGCACGCCGCGCATCACGGGGTAGACCTGGCCGAAATCGCCGGTTTCATAGGCCTTGATCAAGAACAATCGATAGACCGTATTGAGCACCACGGAAACCAGCACATAGCGCCACACCTGCGGGTTTGGCACATTGACCAGCGGCAACGCCGCCAGGCAGATCAGCAATGCGGTACCGTCGACCATGGCCAAGGTCATGAAGCGGCTGCTGCCGGCGCGGACGACGGCATTCCAGGTGGCGTGCATGAAGGCGGAGATCAAGACGAGGGTGATGGCGATGTCGGAGTTGTCCATGGGGCTCGGCTGTGGAGAGAAGCAAAGGGCCGCCATTTAACGCGTCCCTGTGTTCCGGCCAGAAGCGAAAGCTCGTCAGCGTTGCCGTCAAAATCCGTCATGGCAGACCGCTCGTACAGATAAAAACCAATCAATAGATGGCTTACGCAGCCACTGCCTGAACGCAGTAAAAATGTGTGTGGGGGCTTGCCCTAATACCGATCAGTTAAGAGATAGAACGTGCAAACGGTAACCTGTGGTGAGCGGGCTTGCCCCGCGCTGGGCTGCGAAGCGGCCCCAATAAGGTCACCGCAGAGTGCCAGAATCAATCGAGGTGAAGGTTTTGGGGCTGCTGCGCAGCCCAACGCGGGGCAAGCCCGCTCACCACAGTTACAGTGTTCCTCCTTAACTGACTGGCATTAGGGCTTGCCCCCTCCCACATTGACCGCGTTCCATTGTTGGTTTGGTGGCGTTTTGTCATGATTTGTAAAGGGCCAGCAAGGCCGGTCCCTTTTAATTGCAGGACGTTTCCTAGACAATCCTGGCCGCCTTGTGCCTGCTGGAATCGGTGGCTAGTCTGCGGTCCGTCACTGCTCATCAGTGATCGGGTTTAGCAGCCTGACGTCAATAGGCACACGGTTCACATCTGCGTTTATGGTGGCTGTGCGCGGGGCACCTTCGGGTGCGCTGGTTTTCCTATTGACCGGTCTGCTAACCCGCGTACAGCTGCCACCCTCGTTTAGCAGCGTTGGCGGTAGCTCCTTAGCTCAATAGGAGTTGCACAATGAATAAAGTCGTACCCGACCCACCCTTCGATCCCGCCAAAGACCGCGCCGCCTTCAACCGCGCCATCGACCACTATCTCCCCACCCAAGGCTTTCACTCCGTCAACGAAGACCTGAGCTTTGAAGATGCCCTGCTCTACACCGCCAGTTTGCTCGACAGTGCGTCGGCGACTGCGTTGGATTGTGGGGAGCAACTGGAAAGCCCGGAGCGGGCGAAGATCTTGGCGGTGTGGCATTTGCTGGAAATTGCCAAAACCACTGTGGATCGCTCCATCAACTGCCTGAAACGCGGTTAGACATGTGGGGGGGCTTGCTCCCGATGGCGGTGGGTCAGTTAAGTAGATGTCAACTGACACTCCGCTATCGGGGCAAGGGTATCTACACAACTTTTCAGACCCTGACAAATCTCCCTGTGGCGAGCGGGCTTGTCCCGCGTTGGGCTGCGTAGCAGCCCCAGTCAAGAAGATCGCGGTGTATCAGACACTCTGTAGAGGCTGGTTTTGGGGCTGCTGCGCAGCCCAGCGCGGGACAAGCCCGCTCACCACGACAGCCCTATCCGCCGCGCTTTCAGTGTTGAGCCACATTTCGATCTTACGCGCCGCGAAAATCTGCGGCATTCAGCCCGAACCGACTCATCTTGTTGTACAGCCCACCCCGCGATACGTTCAGTTGCCGGGCGGCCAGGCGGATGTTGCCGCCGGTGCTTTTGAGGGCGGCGAGGATGGCGTGCATTTCGTGGCTGCTCAGGTCCTGGGCGGGCTGAGGTTCGTGGTGGCGCAGCGTGGCGCGCGGTCTGGTTTCCAGGGGTAGATCGGCGGCCTGGATCAGTTCGCCCGTCGCCAGGTTGGTGGCGCGTTCGATGCTGTTTTCCAACTCGCGCACATTGCCTGGCCAGGCGTAGGCCGAGAGCAATTCCAGCGCATCCGGGGCAAAGCCCTGCACCGCTTTACGCAGCGAACGAGCACAGCGGGTGAGGAAGTGCCGCGCCAGCAACGGGATGTCTTCACGGCGCATGCGCAGCGGCGGTACGGTCAGGTTCAGGACGTTGAGGCGGTAGTAGAGGTCTTCACGGAACGCGCCTTCGGCCACCGCCTGGCTGAGGTTGCGGTGGGTCGCGGCGATGATGCGTACGTCCACTGGCCGTGAGCTTTTCGCGCCGACGCGGGTGATCTCGCCTTCCTGCAACACCCGCAGCAGGCTGACCTGAGCGTCGAAGGACATATCGCCAATCTCATCCAGAAAGATGGTGCCGCCATCCGCCAGTTCAAACTTGCCCGCCGACCCGCCCCGGGCCGAGCCGGTAAACGCGCCTTCGACGTGCCCGAACAGCTCGCTCTGCACCAGGTCCCGTGGGATCGCGCCGCAGTTGACCGCCACGAACGGGCCGTTGGCGCGGTCGCTGGCGTTGTGGATGGCCTGGGCGAACAGCTCCTTGCCGGTGCCGCTTTCGCCGAGGATCAGGGTGGTGGATTCACTGCGACTGGCGATGCGTCCCAGGTGCAGCGCGTCCTGGATCGCCCGCGACGTGCCCTGGATGGTGTCGAAGGTGTAGCGCGCCTGGGTGCTGATGATGCGCCGGGTGATTTCACGGATGCGGCGGTTCTCGCGCAGGGACACGATCACCCCGCCCTGCTCCAGCGGGCACACCGAGACCAGGCAGGCGAGCTGGCTGCGGTCGTGCAGGTGGAAGGTGCAATCGAGGTCACGCACCGGCTCGCCGCCGCGTAGAAGCATGGCGTCACTCAGCTCACTGCGGCCCAGGCGCTGGAAGGGGCTGCCGATCAGCTCCAGCCCCACCCCGAACAGTTGCCGGGCATAACGGTTGAGCGCCTTGATGCAGCCACGCTCATCGAGCACCACCAGGCCTTCGTTAAGCACTTCGAGCACGGTTTGCTGCTCTTCCAACAGCGCTTGCAGGTCCATCTGGCGGGAGACCGCTTCGGCAGCCGCTTGCACGGTGCCGAGGGTGTGAAAGTGAAACCAGCCGGGTTCGGCGGTGAGGGTCAGCATCGCCAGGGTCTGGCCCTGGGCATTCCTGATCGGCGCGGCGGCGCAGTGCATACGGCGTTGGCGCAGGCCGCTGCCGAAGTTCTCCTCGGCCAGCACGTACACCAGGCGGTCTTCGGCCAGGGCCAGGCCCGTGCAGTTGGTGCCCTGGACCGATTCGAGCAGGCGGCTGCCGACGGGGGTGATGTCCAGCCCGCAGAAATACAGGGTGGTGCCCTCGGCGTCGGTGAGGTTGATATGCCCTCGCGGGTTATAGGCCAGCAAACCATGCATGACCTGCGCAGCGGCGGCGATCAGGACACGGTGGGTGGCCAGGGTGGCAGCAAGGTCGTGGGGCGCCACAAAGCGGTACTGGCTGTCATCCGGGTCGATACCCGCCTCGACACTGCGGCGCCAGGAATCCCAGATCACCTGCCGCACCTCGGCCGGGCGCTGCACCTGCCCGGCCAGGCACGCCCGCCACGCCTGTTCCAGCGCAGCCACGGGGCCGTCGTTCAGCGCCGCAGGCCCCAGGGCCGTCAGGTAGTCAAGGTCTTGTACGCTGAACGCCATGCTCATCGGGCGGTATCCATGTTCATGTTTTTGACATGTCAGTATAGGCATGTCATCAGAATGAACACATTTTGTTTATTGTATTTTATAAATCCTTATTTATCAGACAGTTATAAATTGGCATAACCTTTGCTCCTGCCCCTTTGCCAGTCAGGGCTGTCCTGCGGCCAACAATAAAAAGGGGTTATTTCATGAGTACACAGAACATCCGCCTGGGCTTGATCGGTGCTGGTCGCATGGGCAGCTTCCACGGCCTGACCGCTGCGCGACACATCCCTGGCGCAACCCTCGCCGCCATCGCCGACCCCACTCCCGGCCAAGCCGCACGCCTGGCGGCCGAACTGGGGGTAGCCAAGGTCTACACCGACCCGCAACAGCTGCTCGACGACCCGGACATCGACGGCGTCCTCATCGCCGCCCCCGCCCGCAGCCACGCCGAACTGGTGATCAGCGCCGCCCGCGCGGGCAAGGGGATCTTCTGCGAAAAACCCATGGCCATCACCCTCGACGAAGCCGACCGCGCCATTGCCGCCGCGGCCGATGCGCGCGTGCCGCTGCAGGTCGGTTTCAATCGGCGTTTCGCCAAGAGCTTCCGCACGGCCCACCTCGATGTGGCGGCCGGCCGCATCGGCACGCCGCAGTTGTTGCGTTCGCTGACCCGCGACCCGGCACTCAACAACCCGGCCAATTCGCCGCAATGGGTGATCTTCCTGGAAACCCTGATCCACGACTTCGACACCCTGCGCTACCTCAACCCCGGTGCCGAAGCGGTGCAGGTGTATGTGATGGCCGACGCATTGATCGCGCCGGAGTACAAAAGCAAAGGCTTCCTCGACACCGCCGTGGTCGCGATCCGCTTCGACAACGGCGCCATCGCCACCGCCGAGGCCAACTTCCAGGCGGTGTACGGCTACGACGTGCGCGGCGAAGTGTTCGGCAGCGCCGGCATGCTGAGCATGGGCAGCCTCAACGACTCCGACCTGGTGCGCTACCTGGCCGAGGGCATCCAGGCCGACACCCAGCGTATGGACACCGACCTGCTGCGCGACGCCTACATCGCCGAACTCAACCACTTTGTCGACTGCCTGCGCAGCGGCGCCAAACCCATGGCCAGTGGCGAAGACGCGCGCGCCGCCCTGGCGATTGCCCGTGCCTGTATCGAGTCGTTCGAAACCGGCAAGGCCGTGGCCGTGCAGGGAGCCCGTTGATGAGCCCGTTCAAACTGGCGATCAGTGCCGAGATGGTGTTTCTCGACCTGCCCTTCGTCGAGCGCGTGAAGCGCATCCATGCACTGGGTTTCAGCGCGGAGATCTGGAATTGGACCAATAAAGACATCAGCGCCCTGGCCGCCACCGGCGCCGATTTCACCTCGATGACCGGCTATATCAGCGGCACCCTCACCGACCCCGACGGCATCCGCCAACTGCTCGACAGCGCGCGCGAATCCATCGGCGTCGCCGAGCGCCTGAATTGCCCCAGCCTCAACCTGCACGGCACCGGCCTGGGTGACGGCGGCCTGCCGGTGCAGCCCGTGAACCAGACCACCGGACGCATGTGGCTGAGCGCGTGCAAGGCGCTGGAAAAAATCGCGCGCCTGGGCGAAGACGCCGGCCGCGTGTTCCTGCTGGAAAACCTCAACACCGAGGTCGACCACCCCGGCACCCCGTTCGCCCGCGCCGACGACACCCTGGCGCTGATCGAAGCCGTGGGCAGCCCGCACCTGAAGATGAACCTGGACCTGTACCACGCGCAGATCGGCGAAGGAAACCTGATCGAGCTGATCCAGCGCGCAGGCAGCGCCATCGGTGAAATCCAGGTGGCCGACGTGCCCGGACGCAAGGAGCCTGGCACCGGCGAAATCCACTACCCGGCCATCGCCAGGGCCCTGCACGCCATGGGCTACACCGGTGTGGTCGGCCTCGAAGGCTGGGCCAGCGGCGACAGCGAGTTGGCCCTGGAGCGTTTCCGTCAAGCGTTCACCCTATAACAATAAAAGGAACACCCTCATGCATCGCTATTCATTGCTTGTTGCTGCATTTTTACTGCTGTTCAGCCAATGGACCTTCGCCGCGTATCGCATCGGCGTGAGCATCGCGCGGGTCGACGATAACTTCATGACCTACGTGCGCACCGGCCTGGAAAATGCCGCCAAGCAACAGGACGTGCAGATCCAGTTCGAAGACGCCCAGGGCGACGTGGTGCGCCAGCTCAACCAGGTCGAAGGTTTTCTCAACCAGAAAGTCGACGCCGTGATCGTGCTGCCGGTGGACACCGCCGCCACCGCCAACATGACCCGCGCCGCCGTGGCGGCCAAGACGCCGCTGGTGTACGTCAACCGCCACCCGGATGAGCGCACCTTGCCCAAGGGCGTGGTCACCGTGGCATCCAACGATATCGAGGCCGGGCAATTGCAGATGCGCTACCTAGCGGAAAAGCTCGGCGGCAAAGGCAATGTGGCGATCATCATGGGCGACCTCGCACAGAACGCCACCCATGACCGTACCGAAGGCGTCAAGCAGGTGCTCAAGGACTTTCCCGGCATCAAGGTGGTGGAGCAGCAAAGCGCCGAGTGGCAACGCAACAAGGGCATGGACCTGACCAGCAACTGGCTGCTGGCCGGCACGCAGTTCGATGCGATTGTGGCCAATAACGATGAAATGGCGATTGGCGCGGCCATGGCCTTGCAACAGGCGGGCAAGGCCAAGGGCGAGATCGCGATTATCGGCATCGACGGCTTGCCTGACGGTCTGGCGGCGATCAAGCGCGGCATGCTCACGGCGTCGGTATTCCAGGACCCCAAGGCCCAGGCCACGCAAGCGGTGCAGTCGGCGATCAGGATGATCAAGGGCGAGCCGATCGAGTCCGAGGTGTGGGTGCCGTTCGAGCTCATCAAGCCCGAACAGGTGGCGGTGTTCGAACAGCGCTACAAGTAAATCGAAGATCAGTGATCGTTCCCACGCGCGTGGGAACGATCAGCGAATCAGTCCAGGTCACTTGCATCATGGCGTTCGGGCAACTGTTCCTCGCCCGACACCCGATTCACCCGCCGCCCACGCCGCACCGCCGGCCGCGCCTCAATCGCGTCCGCCCAGCGCTGTACGTGCTTGTACTCGTGCACCGAGAGAAACTCCGCCGCCCCATACAAGCGGCCTTTGACCAACCCGCCGTACCACGGCCAGATGGCGATATCGGCGATGGTGTATTCATCCCCGGCGATGTATTCGCTCACGGCCAGGCGCTGGTCCAGCACATCCAGCTGGCGCTTGGTTTCCATGGCAAAGCGGTTGATCGGGTATTCCATCTTGCTCGGCGCATAGGCATAGAAATGCCCGAAGCCGCCGCCCAGGTACGGTGCGCTGCCCATCTGCCAGAACAACCACGACAGGCATTCCGCACGGGCCCCAGGCTCGGTGGGGAAAAAGGCGCCGAACTTCTCGGCCAGGTACTGCAGGATCGCGCCGGACTCGAACACGCGAATCGGCTGGGCGCCGCTGTGGTCCATCAAGGCCGGGATCTTCGAGTTCGGGTTGACCCCGACAAAGACGCTGCCGAACTGGTCGCCGTCGCCGATCTTGATCAGCCAGGCGTCGTATTCCGCGCCGCTGTGCCCCAGGGCCAGCAGTTCCTCGAGCAGGATGGTGACCTTCTGCCCGTTGGGCGTAGCCAGGGAATACAGCTGCAGCGGATGCTTACCGACCGGCAATTGCTTTTCATGGGTAGCGCCGGCGATGGGCCGGTTGATGCTGGCGAAGGTGCCGCCACTTTCGGCGTCCCAGGTCCAGACCTTGGGTGGGACATAGCTGGATGAATCGGTCATGCTCACTGCTCCTGAGGCGCTTGGGATGGATGAATTCAAAGCGCATCTTACCGATTGGCTCACATTCAGATACCCCCACATGGCCGACAGACTCGAAGATATCCTCGCCAATCACCTGAAGGTCGTGTTCTGCGGCATCAACCCCGGCAAGGGTTCCGCCGCCCTCGGCCTGCATTTCGCCAACCGCAGCAACCGCTTCTGGCGCACCCTGCACCTGGCCGGTTTCACGCCCCATGAAATCCGCCCCGAACACGGGCGTAGGCTGCTGCACTACCACTGCGGCCTGACCACGTTGGTGGATCGTCCCACGGCCAGCGCGGGCGAATTGGCACGGCATGAGTTCACACAGGCCGCGACGAACTTCGAACACAAGATCCGCCACTGCGCGCCGCGCTTCGTGGCGTTCATGGGCAAGCCCGGCTACAGCGCGTTGAGCGGCCAACGCGAGATCGCCTGGGGCTTGCAGCCAAAAGTGTTGGGCGGCGCGTCAGTGTGGGTGCTGCCCAATCCCAGCGGACGCAACCTGGCGTTCAGCCTGGAGCAGTTGGTGCAGGCGTATCAACAATTGCGCCGGGCGACCGAGTGCCCTTACTCTCTTGGCTCGTCACCCTGATAGCAATGGAGGCTTCATGAAACTGATCGGCATGCTGGACTCGCCCTACGTGCGCCGCGTGGCCATTTCCCTGGGCCTGTACGGGGTGGATTTCGTGCATGAACCCTTGTCCGTGTTCCGCACCTTCGACGAATTTGCGCAGATCAACCCGGTGGTCAAGGCCCCTACCCTGGTGCTGGACGACGGCACGGTATTGATGGACTCCAGCCTGATCCTGGAGTACCTCGAAACCCTGGCCCCGGCTGACAGGAAGCTGTTGCCCCAGCATCCTGCGGCACTTGCCAAGGACTTGCACGTTCTGGGACTGGCGCTGGCAGCCTGTGAGAAGAGCGTGCAGATCGTCTATGAACACAACCTGCGCCCGGCCGAGAAACTGCATGCACCGTGGCTTGAGCGCGTGACCGGCCAATTGCTCGCGGCCTATGGGTTGCTGGAGAAGCAGCTGGGCGACAGCGAAGCACTGACCCAGGCGTCGATTACGGCGGCGGTGGCCTGGTCGTTCAGCCAGTTCACCGTGGCATCGGTGGTCAAGGCGGATGCATTTCCCAACCTGCAACGGCATGCCGAAAGGCTGGAGCAGCATCCGGCGTTCAAGCGTTACCCCATCGCCTAAGCACCGCAGTTCAAATGTGGGAGGGGGCTTGCCCCCGATAGCAGTCTTTCAGTAATACATCTGCTGACTGACACACCGCTATCGGGGGCAAGCCCCCTCCCACATTGGCCTGGGTTGCATGAAGGATTGAGTCAGGCTCAGACCCAGCCGCCATCCACAATAAAGTTCTGCGCCGAACACATCGCCGAGGCATCGGAAGCAAGAAACAGCGCCATATTGGCGATGTGTTCCGGCAGTACGCTGCCGGGCAGGCACTGGCTGCGGCTGATCAGTTCCTTGGCGGCGTCATCCACCCACATGGACAGCTGTTTTTCGGTCATCACCCAACCGGGCACCAGCGTGTTCACACGGATACGGTTCGGCCCCAGCTCCCGTGCCAGCGCGCGGGTCATGCCGTGGGCGGCGGCCTTGCTGGCGGCGTACACCGGGTAGCCGGCGGAGGCCATCATCCAGCCGACGGAGCCGAGGTTGATGATCGAGCCGCTGCCGGCGCGTTTCATCATCGGCACCACGGCCTTGGCGGCAAAGAAGGCGTGTTTGAGGTTGACTGAGATCAGCTTGTCGAAGGTTTCCGAATCGACTTCTTCCAGGGTGTGGCGCACGTCATTGGCGGCGTTGTTCACCAGTACGCTGATCGGCCCCAGGGAATGCTCGAAGCGCCCTATGGCCGCTTTGTAGGCGATTTCATCGGTGATGTCGCAGCACACGAACTCCACAGGATGCCCCTGGGAACTCAACAGCGCCGCCAGGCGTTCGCCCTGGCTTTGCGCGCGGTCCACAAACCCGACCCTGGCACCCTGCGCGGCGAAGGCCCGCACCATGAATTCGCCGATCCCCGAGGCGCCCCCGGAAATCAATACGGTCTTGCCCTTGAGGTCGGGATAAACGGCGTGTTCAGTACTCATAAAAGGATGCCTCGATCAATTAGTCTTATTTTATTTTACGAAATCGGCTTTAAAGGCTATAAATTCGCTGTCCAACCGACAAAATATCGCTATTAGTAGAACTATTCCACTCAAAACAACAAAAGGAAGTTCGACCATGAAGCACCCTCGATACCTGCTGTCCGGCCTGGCGCTGTCCATGATGATCGCCAGCGGCGGCGCCCAGGCGGCCGGCCTGAGCAGCGAGCAAAAACCTTTCGGTAAAACCAACGACGGCACCGCCGTCGAACAGTACATCCTGCGCAACAGCCACGGCATGCAAGCCACGGTGATCACCTACGGCGGCGTGTTGCAATCGCTGAAAGTGCCGGACAAAAACGGCAAGGTCGACGACGTGGTGCTGGGCTTTGACGACGTGCAAGGCTATCAAAGCGGTACGGCGTTTTTCGGCGCAACCATTGGCCGCTTCGGCAATCGCCTGGCCGGCGGCGCCTTTGAACTCGACGGCAAGCGCTTCCAGGTGCCGCTCAACGACGGCCCCAACTCACTGCATGGCGGCGCCCAGGGCTTCGACAAGCAGGTGTGGAAGGCCGAGCCGGTCAAGGACAAGGATTCGGTCGGCGTGAAGCTGAGCTACCTGTCCAAGGACGGCGAGATGGGCTTTCCCGGTAATTTGAAAACCGAAGTCACCTATCGCCTCAACGACAAGAACGAACTGCACATCGACTACAAGGCCACCACTGACAAGCCGACGGTACTCAACCTCACCAACCACAGCTACTTCAACCTGGCCGGTGCGGGTAACGGCGACATCCTCAAGCACGTCACTACATTGCATGCCAGCCATTACACCCCGGTGAATGCCACCTTGATTCCTACCGGCGAACTGGCACCGGTCAAGGGCACGCCGATGGACTTCCTCAAGCCCACCCCGATCGGCCAGCACATCAAGGAAGATCACCCGCAGCTCAAATTTGCCGAGCCGAAACAGGGCGGGTTTGACTTCAACTGGGCGCTGGACACCAAGGGCGACGTCAAGCAACTCGCCGCCGAGGTGCACGACCCGGCGTCAGGCCGGCGCTTGCAGCTCTACACCAGCGAACCGGGCGTGCAGTTCTATACCAGCAACTTCCTGGATGGTTCGGTGAAGGGCAAAGGTGGCAAGACCTACCTGCACTGGAGTGGTTTCACCTTGGAGACCCAGCACTTTCCGGATGCGCCTAACCAGCCGACGTTTGCCTCGACCCGTTTGAATCCGGGGCAGACGTATACCCAGAACACCGTCTTCAAGTTCTCCGCTGATTAACCTGACAGCAACCCGCTTCGGTTAACGAAGCGGGCTTTTTTTGTGGTGAGCGGGCTTGCCCCGCGTTGGGGCGCGAAGCGGCCCTAAAACCCGCCACCCGGTTCAGCCTGGAAGAATGCAGTGACTGTGTTGGGGCCGCTTCGCGCCCCAGCGCGGGGCAAGCCCGCTCACTAC